>NZ_JAQIVI010000550.1 GCF_028618695.1 Natrinema soli
CTCCCCGGTCAGCGCGCGGGCGTGTTCGGCCGGGTTGCCGATCGTCGCGGTCGTCAGCACGTACTGCGGGTCGCCGCCGTACCAGTCGATCAGCCGCCGGGTCCGCCGGAGGATCCAGGCGGCGTGCATCCCGCTGATTCCCGTCCACGAGTGCGCTTCGTCGATCACGATCAGTTCGCACTCCGCGTGGAACGCGGCCCAGCGGTGGTGGCCCTCGAGGTACTGGTTCAGTCCAGCAAAATTCGTGATAACGACGTTCGCCTCCTCGCGGATGCGGGCCTTCTCCTCGCGTTTCGTGTCGCCGTCGTAGACGCCGACCGTGACGTCCAACCCGAGCGAATCGAAGAGATCGTTGAGCTCCCGCTCCTGGTCGCGGCTGAGCGCCTTCGTCGGATAGACGAGCAACGCGCGCACGTCCGGGTTCTCCCGAACGCGTCGCGCGACGTGCAATCCGTAGACGTAGGTCTTCCCGGAGGACGTCGAGGTCGCGACGCAGACGTTCTCGCCGTCGGACAGCGCCTCGAGCGCCGCGGCCTGGTGGCTCCAGGGGTCGACCTCGAGCGCCGCCGCGAGG
>NZ_JAQIVI010000551.1 GCF_028618695.1 Natrinema soli
TCACCGGTTCGCCGGCGGCGCTCGCGACCGCGCTCGAGAAGATCGACGGGACGATGCCCGAGGTGCCCGACCGCGACCTCCGAAAGCTCGACGGCGGTGCCGAAGCGCTCTATCTCGCTCCGTTAGAGGAGCGCGCGTTCGGCTCGAAGGAACTCGTCAGCACCGATATCTTCCCCGACACGCATCCGCCGACCGCGGATCGGATCGATCGACTGCGGGCCCTCGAGCGAGGTGACGGATGACGCGCGAACGCACGACGCGGCGCGGACTACTGGCGTCGATCGTCGTCGGCACGGCGTCGCTCGCCGGCTGTGGCTATCAGCCGGCCGGCGGCGAACTCGTCTGGACGGAGTCGGTCGGTTCCGGCCCCGGCCTCGCACGAGCAGGCGACGAGCGATGGGTCGACGACGGTGACTTCCTCTATCGGATCCGCAACCGGAGCGGGACGGGGATCAGCTACGGAGACGATCTCGGTTTCACCGAGTTCGACGACGCTCGAGTCACGGCGTACGATTCGCGGGGACAGCACGTCTGGGGCGGCAGCACGGACGCACAGTACGCGGGCGACCCGGCCGTCGTCGACGGTCGCGTCTACCTCCCGCTCGCGAACGGGTCCGTGGCGGCGCTCGAGCGCGCCGAAACCGACGAGGAGACGGCCGACTATCGCTCGGACGACGACGATGCGACCGTGTGGACGACCGAATGGACCGCGGTCGATTCCGGTTCGGCAGACGGATCCGGCGACGGAAGCGAGGCGAACACGAGCGAGACGAACACGAGCGAAACGAGTTCCGCGGACGACGGTGAGACCGCACCGGCGCTGGCGGTGACCGCCGGCTCCGAACTCGTGGTCGGCTTCCACGGTGCGGGTGTCGTCGCCTTCGACGCCGCAACGGGCGACGAGCAGTTCGCGTTCGAGGTTGACGACCTCGCAGTGACCGCGAGCGACGACGGTGCCGTCGCCGGCGATCGGGCGTGGGTCGTCGCGACGGGAACCGACGACGAGACGGTCGCCCTGACTATCGATACCGACGGAACCGTCCGCGCCGAGGTCTCGCTCCGGTCGTCGCTCGACTGGCTCGAGACGACGGATTCGACGGCGTTGCTCGCCCTCGAGGACGAACTGTGGGCGCTCGACGCCGCCGGCGATCGGCAGTTTACGGTCCAGCGAGACGGCAGTGGGACACCGCTTCTCGTCGGGGACCGTCTGTACCGCGTCGATACCGCCGCCGGATCGATCGTCGCCGTCGATCTCGACTCGAGCGAGAGCGTGTGGCGTCGCGACGGGTACTCGCTCGAGGCCGTCACCGCCGACGCCGACGGCGTCTACGCCGTCGGAACCGCGCCCGAGATGGACGGCTGCGGACTCTTCGGCGTCACGGCGTCGGGCGAGCCGTGGTGGCAGGTTCCGATGCTCGAGGAGGCGGGCTGTTACGGCGACCTTTTCCCGGTCGGCGACCGACTCGTCCTCCGTGTCGGTGGCGAACTATACGGGTTCCACAGGGAACCCGGTGCTCGGTACACGCTCTTGTCTGCTCGCGGTTACTCGCGTTTCCGACCGAATTCACACTAAAAAGGGCGCTCACTCGTTCGTTCACGGGCTAACGCCCGTTCGCGTTTTCGCTCACTGCGTTCGCTCCGAACCGCGCACCGTTCCCGGTTTAACTTCCTACGACGGAACGATCGTTACCGGATCCTTCACGATGGACCTTTTTCTCGTCGGGTTCGCTTCGCTCACCACTCCTCGAAAAATCTCCACCAAAAAGCCGCTCACTCTCTTCGTTCGTTCGCGCTTCAACTTCTTATGACGGAACGATCGTCACCGGATCCTTCCGATCGATCGCCCGCTCGAGTTCCTCCGCGATCGCGCTCCCGCGCGAGACCTGTATTTCGCCGCCGCGGCTCACCGTTGCGGTAAACAGGTACTCGCCGGCGGCCTGCACCTCGACCGTCTCGCCGTGGTTGCCGTCGACGGGGATGACGATGTGCCGCGAGGTAATTTCGGGCTGGACCATCTGCCCGGCCTTGGAACCGCCGCTACTGCCGCCACCACTACCGCCGCCGTTCGCGCTGGCTCCGCCGGCACCGCCGCCCGCTCCGTAGTTGGGGTTCTCGTCGTGCGTTCGGACGTCGATGTCGATCCCCAGCCGGTTCTCGACGTCGGTGATGCGGCCGCCGCCCTTGCCGATGACGCTCGAGATGTCGTCCTCCTCCACGTAGACGACGGCCTTGTCCTGGCCCTTGAGTTCGACATCGACGTAGCCGTGGGCGATCGAGCGGATCTCCCGTTCGATCTCCTGTTTGGCGATGCGGTCGACGCCGGACTCGTTCGCCGGGCCGCCGTCCTCGTCTTTCAGCGGAACGGTGACGACCTGCCGGTTGAAGGTGTAAATCTCGTACTCGGGCTCGCCGGTCTGGAAGTTCGTGATCTGAATCACGGGGCGGGCGAGGTCCTCTTCGGTGAGTCCTGCGGGAACCTTGACCTCGGTCTTGACGTCGTAGACGGTATCGACCTCACCGGCTTCGATGTAGATGACGGTGTCGACGACCTGTGGAATCATCCCGAGTTCGACGCGACCCACGAGTCGCTGGAGCGCGTCGATCGCTCGCGTCGCGTGGACGACGCCGATCATTCCCACGCCGGCCAGTCGCATGTCCGCGAAGACCTCGAAGTCGTTCGTCTTGCGGACCTCGTCGTAGATGGTGTAATCGGGTCGGACCATCAGCAGGGCGTCGGCGGTCTTGGCCATCTCGCCGCCCAGTTCCGTGTACTGGGTGATGTCCGGACCGACCTGCAGGTCCCGCGGTTTCTCCATGGTCTTGACCGAGTAGTCGTGATCGGAAATGTAGCGGGCGACCGCCTGCGCGAACGTCGACTTCCCGGCCCCGGGCGCACCCGAAATGAGGACGCCGCGCTGGCGCTCGAGCAGCCGGTCTTTCAGCTCGTCGGCGTGTTCGTAGTCCTCGATGTCGGTCTGAGCGATCGGACGGACGGCGGTGATCTCGATGCCGTCCGAGAATGGGGGTCGACCGATCGCGATCCGGTAGTCCCGGAACTGGACGATGTTCATTCCCGGCTCCGAGAGCTCGAGGAAGCCATCGGGAGACTCCTTCGCGGCGTCGACGACCTCGCGGGCGTACTCGTCCATCGTCGCCTCGTCGAGCGGTTCGTCGGCGATCTCCTCGTAGCGCATCGCGCCGAGTTCGCCGCGTTTGGCCTTCGGCACGGCGTCCGTCTTGAGGTGGACGCTCATCGTCTGGTCGTCGAAGAACGCCTCGACTGCCAGCGTCCCGACCTCGCGAACCTCGGGCGAGACGTGCTCGACGTCGAGCCCCTTTGCCTCGGCGACCTCGGCCTGGACGACGTCGCTCGTGACGAAGGTCGCGTCGAACTCCTCCGCGAGATCGCGGATCAGGGCGTCGATCTCGCCCTCTGAGGCGTGGCCCCGCTCGATGGCGTTGGGCCGCTCGCCGACGTACTCGAGGTCGACGACGCCCTCGTCGGCCAGGTCAGCCAGCCGCTGGAGCTCCTCGAGGCCGTCCCAGCCGCTATCGATCCCGTCGTTCGCCTGCGCCTCGAGTTCGGCGACGACCGCCTCGGGGACGCAGATCGTCGCTCCCTCGAACTGCCCGTCTTCGATAGTCGCTGAGACGCGGCCGTCGATGACCACGCTCGTATCCGGCACGACGTTCATACGTAAACTGGTCGACGTACGCCTATAAGCGTGTTCACAGCAAATCCACGGGCCGCGGTTCCACGCCACACGCGAAATTGCGGGGGCAGAGCTGCCCCGTTCTGTTCGGGAACCCGTCCGTTGAAACGGACCGAATTGGCCGAAGATGCCGCCGGACGACGACCGGCCCCGTCGTTCGACCGCGGGCCAGTCCGACGGGCGGCGGCTTCCGGTGCACTGAACACCGCGGCCGTCGACGTGTCCGCCATGACTCTCGTGGACCTGACTCGCGAGCTGGTGTCGATCCCGAGCCACCGGGACGAGGCCGCTGTCGGTGACTTCCTCGAGGCGTGGCTGCGCCGCGAGACCGACGCAGACGTGCGGCGGGACGACGTCGGCAACGTGATCGCTCGAACGGGAACGGGCGACGAGACGCTCGCGCTCGTGGGTCACCACGATGTCGTCGAACCGGTCGAGTCGCAGGTACGGAGCGCGGAACCGGGGGACGGTAACGGAAACGAGTACGTCGTCGAAGAGCGGGACAACCGCCTCTACGGCCGCGGGACGGCGGACATGAAGGGGGCGCTCGCGGCCGCGCTGGTCGCGTTCCGCGATGCCGACCCCGCCGGCGAGTTGGTCTTCGCGAGCTTCGTCGGCGAGGAGGTCGGCGGCGTCGGCGCACGGCATGCGATCGAGCAGGGGTTCTCACCCGACTACGCCGTCGTCGGCGAGGGATCGACGAACTATTCGGGGCCGGACGTCACCGACGTGGCCGTCGCACACAAGGGCCGGCGCGGCAGTACGATCACGGCTCGCGGAACGGCAGCGCACGCGAGCGAGGTCGACGCCGGCGAGA
>NZ_JAQIVI010000552.1 GCF_028618695.1 Natrinema soli
CCGTCGCGCACGCCCCGCGGGAGTACGTGCGGGTCGCGGACGTCGGCGAGGCGGCGCGAGCGCTCGAGGCGACGCTGATCGAACTGGTCGGGTGACGGCGGCCTCGAGTCGTACTTCCGGTCGCGATCCAGCAGTAGCGTCGCGCTCGTCGGAGATCGGCAAAAAGACCACGCTCACTGCCAATATCCAGCCATTTAACCCGTGCGTCGGCGTACAATGAGGCCCATGAGTAGCGACACGGATGCCATCTCGCGGCCGGCGGATACGATGCGCGAACGTGTCGGCGAAACGCGCGTGAAGATCTGGTTCCTGATCAGCGCGAACCGCTGGCTCGTCACCGGCGTCATTCTCACCACGACGTACCTTCTGCTCCTCGTCTTTCACGTATTCGGTCCCAGTTCACCGCGAAAACTCGTGGCGACCAGCGGCGTCCCCTCGTTGTTCAGTTCGATGGTTATCGCCATCGTGACGAGCGTCACCCTCGTTCTGTCGATTTCGCAGTTCGTCCTCGCCGAAGAGATCGGCCCGCTCGGGGAACAACGCGAGCGGATGACGAACGAGACCGAGTTTCGCGAGGAGGTAGAGAACGCCGCGGGCGTCGGCGTGAGTCCGATCGAACCCTCCCGCTTTCTCCAGACGCTCATCGAAACGGCAGAGACACGCGCCCGGAGCCTCAACGACGCGGTCACCGGCGGTCCCGAGTCGGCACAGTTCGACGAAATCGCCGCGTTCACGGAGGGGCTCATCGAACACAGCAAGATCGTCAACGACGACCTGGCGGGTGCGGACTTCGGGTCGTTCGAGACGCTGCTTCCCGTCCTGAACTACAACTATTCGTGGAAGATATTCACCGCGCGAACGCTTCGTGACAAGTACGACGAATCGCTTTCGGACGACGTCGCAGCGGCGTTCGACGACCTGATCGAATCGCTACGGTTCTTCGGCCCGGCGCGCGAACACTTCAAGACCCTCTACGTCCAGTGGGAGATCATCAACATCTCTCGGGGCGTCCTCTACGGCGCGATGCCGGCGCTGGCGATCGCGGGCTACATGATGCTCGAGTTCGATGCCGCGAAGATCACCGGGTCGGTGTTCGGCATCAACACGGCCTATCTCGTCGTCAGTGCGCTCTACGTCCTCACCCTGCTCCCGTTCGCCGTGTTGCTCGCCTATCTCCTCCGCGTCCTCACGGTCATGAAGCGAACGCTCGCCATCGGGCCGTTCATCCTCCGAGAAACGGAGCGACTCGAGGAGGTTCGCCACGAGGAGTCGAGCGAGGTCCAGCCGAAGCAGCGATGACGGCTCGGAGCACCGCCGTCGGCGCGGCGTCGTGGTCGCGCCGCTCCGGGAAGATATTCAGCTGCTCGTCACAGTGACATCAGTGCGATTGCCACCACACTCAATCCGATAGCAGCGAGTTTGCGGACGGTAACGGTCTCGTCGAACGCGACGATGCCGACCAGCGAACTGACTACGATGAAGAGCCCGTAGATCGGGACGACGATACTCACCGGACCGAGCGCGAGCGCTCGATAGTAGGTCAGCAAGCCGACGGTCAACAGCACGCCCATTACGACGAGATGCGGAGTGCGAGGATGTCGGAGGTACGGCCGTACCGACAGCCCGCGAGAGACGATCACGAGGCCGACGACGACGAACATCACCGAATTCGAGAGGAATACGGCCATCGTGCTCGACAGGTCCGTCATCGCGATCGAGAGCAGGGGTGCAACCAGGCTGTACGTGAGACAGGCGAACAGCGAGAGGCCGAGGTACCGTCGCATCACTCCTCACCTCCGGCGGCGAGGTAGATCGCGACCGCTGCGGCGACGATGCCGGCGGCGCGAGTCGCGGTCAGTTCCTCGCCGAGAAACGCGATCCCGATGACCGAACTCCCGACGATGAAGAGACCGTAGATCGGCACGACGACGCTAACCGGCCCTCGCTCGAGCGCCTGATAGTACGCGAGGATGCCCGACGAGAGGAACAGGCCGGCGACGTAGACGATTCCCGCCGCCGAGGTCGTCGCGTCGGCGGGGCGGCCGGCGGCCGTCGCG
>NZ_JAQIVI010000553.1 GCF_028618695.1 Natrinema soli
AGGCTGCCGCCGGCGGCTCCCGAGACCAGCTCGGCCCCGCTGCCGCCGACCGCATCAACCCAGACGGGGAGGACGAGCAGCGGGAGTATCGCCCAGACCGTGATCCCGTAGACGAGACCGGCTCCAATCAGCCGAAGGATGATACCGGACCGAGAGAGCACGTCGGTCTCGACGTCGGTCTGGAGCATCCCGAGGATCGAGGGGCGCGTGACGAGCAGCCCGAAGATCAGGCCGAGGACGATCCCGTGAGCGATGTGGATTCCCCAGCCGAGGGGGCCGGCGGGCTCGAGGCCGTAGATTGCGGGAATGGCGGCCTCGAGGACGTCCGGATCGAGGAGCAACATGACGATGCCGAACGCGATCGCGCCGATCGCACCGCCGAGTGCACCGCCGACGAACCATCCGGTGGTGCCGCGCAGCCCGAACCCAGCCGTCGTATCGGATTCGCCGCTCATCGTGGGCAGGCTATCACGAACGAGTCCAAAAGTGTTCGTCACGGTCGGTGATGGGACAGTCACCCGTTGCGGACCGTTCGAAACCGGACATTGTAGTGGGTCGCCCACCAAGCGAACCCGTGGAGTACGAACTGCTCGGCTGGCCGCCCGACGGCCCAAAACTCCGACTCGATCACGAACGGTTCAGCTACGCCGGCAAGTTCGTCATGACGAACACCGGCAAGGCGGTGGCTCGAGCCCCCGACGGCCGGATCGTCGCAGCGGTGGCGTTCAACGAGGATCGCACCGACGCGGCCACGCTGTGGCTGCGCTACGTGACCGTCGACCGAGAGCTGCGGGGTGAGGGGATCGGTCCCCGACTCTGCGGGCTGGTCCGTGATCGCGCCGTCGAACGGGACTACAACCGGCTTCGGATCGCCGTCAACAACCCCTTCGCCTACGAGGCGCTCTACCGGACCGGCTTTTCCTATACCGGCGAGACGACCGGCATCGCCGAACTGATCCTCGAGTATCAGACGCCGACCGACGAACCGACTGCGGACGACACGGAATGGGACGACCGGGAACGGTATCAGGCCGGTTTCGAGGCGTATCGAGACCGGGATCTCTCCGAAGAAGAAGACGCGTTTCTCGAGTCGCGGCGGGACAGCGGACCGCCCGCCCTCGAATTACACGAGGAGTAAGTCGTCGCGTAGCCGTGTTGGTGGTGTGCCCGTGCTGGGAGCGCGCCACGGCGGGACGGTGAGCGTTCGCGGACGCGAGCGAGTCGGCTGGGGACGGGTGTGAGACCCAGTTGTCGCGGACCGATGCCGTCGAGTCGGCCTCACGATAGCGGAACCGTGGTGTCCCACCCAGCGGACAGACAACCGCGCCGGAGCGGCGTCTCCTTCCTACTCGCGTAGTGCCGGGAGCGTAAACGAAAACGTCGACCCCTCGCCCGATTCGGAGTCGACCCAGATATCGCCGCCGTGACGTTCGATGATCCGCTGACAGAGCGCGAGGCCGATGCCCGTCCCCTCGTACTCCTTGCGACTGTGGAGTCGATCGAAGACGGTGAACACGCGATTCTGATCCGCCGGGTCGATGCCAATCCCGTCGTCCTGTACTGAGATGACCCACTCTCGCCCTCGTCGATCCGCATCGATGTGAATCCGCGGCGGGGAATCGCCGCTGTACTGGATGGCGTTATCGAGCAAGTTCTGTACGACCTGTCGCAACTGGCAGGCGTCGCCCGTCACCCGCGGGAGTTGTTCGGCCGTTATCTCCGCGTTCGTCTCCTCGATCTGGAGCTGCAAGTCCGCGAGGACGTCGTCGAGAACGGCCTCGAACTCGACCGGTTCGAACGGATCGCCGCGCGTTTCGACCCGCGAGTACTCGAGAAGGCCGTCGATCATCTCGCGCATGCGGTCGGCCCCGTCGACGGCGTACGCGAGGAACTCTTCGCCGTCCTCGTCGAAGGCGTCGCCGTACCGGTTCTCGAGCAACTGGAGGTAGCTCGTGACCATCCGCAGGGGTTCCTGCAGGTCGTGGGATGCCGCGTACGCGAACTGCTCGAGTCGCTCGTTAGATTCCTCGAGCGCTCGTTCCCGCTGGTTTCGATCGAGTTCGAATTTGATCCACTGAGCCGTGAGATGGAGGAATGCCCGTTCGGCGTCCGTGAACTCCCGGTTCCGCGAGTCCGTCGACACGAAGAAGAACGTTCGGTCGGACACGTTCTCGAGTTCGATTCGCGTTCCGAGATACGCCTCCACGTCGAACGCTTCGTACGCGAGGGTGTTTCCGAACCCGGCTCGCTCGGGATCGGTAATGCCGGTTACCGTCTCATCACCGTCAGTTACCCGACAGTAGGTCTCCGAGAGCGGTGCCGTCGCGCCGGGTTCGAGTTGGTCGTGGTCGCCCGCCATGGCTTCCACCTCGAACGAATCGGTCGTCGGATTCACTCGTGCGAGTCCCCCGATCTCGAGATCGAACCGTTCGCATCCCAGCTCGAAGATATCGTCCAATTTCTCGTCGAACGAACGATCGGGATCGGCGGCGATCCGGCTCAGCGTCCGTTGATACTGTTCTCGGTGTTCGCGCTCGAGTTCGTAGCTGACCCACTGGCCCATCAGCTCGATGAACGTGCGCTCTGTCTCGGAGAACGGCCGATCGCGGGCGTCCGCGCTACCGAACCAGAACGTCCCGTACGGTTTCGATCCATTCATCACCCGCGTGCCGAGATAGCTCGTCAACTCGAACTCGCGATGGATCTCGTCGTCTTCCCAGTCGGTGTCGCGCACGTCCGTTATGGCGATGGTTTCGTCGGTTTCCATGGTTTGCCGACAGAAGCGCCCGTATCCCGGGTCGGACCACAGTTCCTCGTCGGGGTCGACGCCGAGGCCGACGCCCTTCTCCAACCTGAACTCACCGTCCCACGACGGTAGATGGTTCAGGCCACCCATCTCGAGCCCGAACTGCTCTCGGCCCAACTCGAGCAACCGTTCGAGCTTCTCGTCGAAGTCGCGATCGGGATCGGCCGTGATCCGGTAGCTCTCGCGGAGGAACCGTTCGCGACGCTGGCGCTCCAGTTCGTACTCGACCCACTGTCCCATCAGGTCGAGAAACGTCCGTTCGGCGCTCGAGAACCGCTCGTCGCGCGGCGTCTCGGAGGCGAAACACAGTGTTCCGTACTCTTCGCCGCCGACGTGGACGGTCGTCCCGAAGTAGGCGTCCAACCCGAACCGCTCGTAGGCGAAATCGTCGGTCCAGCCCACCTCCGCCGCGTTCCGTACGGAGATCGGGCCAGGTGATGCGAGCAGCTTCTCGCAGTACGTATCGCAGAGCGAACCGGTCACGCCCGACTCGATGATCTCGTGATCGCCGACGGCTTCCACGATCTCGAGCGTACCGTCGTCGTCGGTTTTCGTGAAGTATCCGATCTCGAGATCGAGTCGCTCACGGCCCAGTTCCAGTAGTTCCTCGATTTTCTCGTCGAACGAGCTATTCGAACTCGCGATCGTCTCGTACAGTTCCCGCTGATAGTGCTCGCGGGTCTCGATCGTCGCCTGCGCGTCGGTTCGATCGACCAGCGTCGCTAACTTCCGGTCGAGTTCGCGCGACGGCCGGTCGGGGCCGAAGTACTCCTCGGGGGGCGTGTAGTAGAAATTCTGGCAGATAGTGGTGTCGTCGTAGACGAGGAACGGGTGGGTATTGAGGACGTCGTGGAGGATGTCCGCCGGAAACCGGTTGCGATTGTACTGGCAGAGGACGGTGTACTCCGACCCGTCGTACAACGGGTTGAGCAGTTCCTCGTACTCGCAGAGCTGATCGAAGTCCGTGTCGTCGGCCTCGAGTGCCCACGTCATCTCGGCGGCGGCTCTGAGCCCTGCGAACTCGTTGGCGGTCGCCTCGTCGAGGGTCTCTTCCCAAAAATCCGCCATCACCTCGCGGTCGAACTCGCCGGTTCGGCGGTACGTCTCTCTGTCCGTATGAACTGAGAGCGCTCCCGACTCGAGGGCGGTATCGACGTCGATACCGCGAGTCCGCATCGCATCGAGGACCTCGTCTACGGTGTTGTCATCGGCGACGTAGATGCACCGTTCACCCTGTTCGAGACCTTCCCGGATGAACGGGATAACCGTGGCGAACTGCTCGGCGTGGTTCTCGTAGAGAAGCGCGAAGTGGTCGTTCGCTTCGTGTCCGTCGGTCGGTTCGATGGGGCCACGAGTCTCGAAATTCGATTGGAGGGCTTTGAATTCACTTACTGGGGTAGACGCGGTATGGTGATCAGGGTGATCTGGGATGCGTTTACTCATGGGTTCCGTTCAAGCGGTGGACACTCGTCACCGGATCGTTAACGTCGATATACTTCGAGGTCGCTGCTCACGGTCCGGGTAGTATTCGTCAATCGAATGGAAGAGAGCATCGGTAAAAAGAGCATCGCAGATAGGTTCTATTTAGACGGGTTGCAAAGATGCAATCTTTGAAAGAGGGGGGCAGAACCGCAGAGAGACGCTCACCGGTGCTCGTTGCAGGAGGGCCATCACCGGAGCTACTCGGTCGGGTGGCCGCACCGAGCCGGAAGCCAACGATTCAAATCCCAGTCCGTCCAACTACCCCCAATGGGTAACGCTGCACTGCGGGATATCGCCGTTATCGAGGAGATTCCCTTCAACGATATCGAAGGCGTCGTCGCCGTGGACGCACATAACTGGCTCTACCGGTACCTGACCACGACGGTCAAGTGGACCGACAGCGACACGTACACGACCGGCGACGGAACCGAGGTCGCCAACCTCGTCGGCATCGTCCAGGGACTCCCCAAGTTCTTCGAGAACGACGTGACGCCGGTGATGGTCTTCGACGGCGGCCCCTCCGAACTCAAGGACGACGAGATCGAATCCCGCCGCGAACAGCGACGGGGCTACGAGGACCAGCTCGAGACGGCCCGCGAGGAGGGCGACGCGGTCGCCATCGCGCAACTCGAGTCGCGAACCCAGCGGCTGACACAGACGATCCAGGAGACCAGCCGGGAACTACTCCGACTGCTCGACGTGCCGATCGTCGAAGCGCCGGCGGAGGGGGAGGCCCAGGCCGCCCACATGGTCACGCGGGGCGACGCCGACTACGTCGGCTCGGAGGACTACGACGCCCTGCTCTTCGGCTCCCCGCTCACCCTTCGCCAGCTGACGAGCAAGGGGGATCCCGAGCTGATGGATCTCGAGGCGACCCTCGCACACCACGAGCTGACGCTCGAGCAGCTGATCGACGCGGCGATCCTCATCGGGACGGACTTCAACGAGGGCGTCTCCGGCATCGGCCCGAAGACGGCGATCTCGGCGATCACCGAACACGGCGACCTCTGGAGCGTGCTCGAGGCCCGCGGCGCACACATCGAGTACGGCGACCGCGTCCGGCAGCTGTTCCGCGATCCGAACGTGACCGACGACTACGAGTTCGACGCGGCCGTCGATCCGGATCTCGAGGCCGCGAAGTCGTACGTGACCGACGAGTGGGGCGTCGACGCCGACGAGGTCGAACGCGGCTTCGAGCGCATCGAGGAGAGCGTCACGCAGACGGGACTGGACCGCTGGACGTAACTCGCCGGACCTCACTCGGCGGTCGGTCGGGAGCGGCGCTCGTTGGGTCCGGCAGAGCCAGCAAAACGGTCGCCGGGCGGCAGACCGAAGTCCGCGACGGCCCGTTCTCCGGTGATGAAAGCATACGAAGTGCAGGAGGCCACGAGCGAGTACGACGGCATCGTCGAAGTCGAGCGCGAACGACCCACACCGGATGACGACGAAGCGCTCGTCCGGTTGCGCGCGGCCTCGCTCAACTACCGCGACTTGGCCATCGCGAACGACGAACTCGCCTATCCGGGTGCGACGCTACCGGTCGTCCCCCTCTCGGATGGTGCCGGCGAGGTCGTCGCAGTCGGCGACGACGTCGGGCGACTCTCGGAGGGCGACCGCGTCGCGACCCCGTTCGCCCCCGACTGGATCGAGGGCGAGGGCTCGCGCGCGAAGATGGCACGGAC
>NZ_JAQIVI010000554.1 GCF_028618695.1 Natrinema soli
AGCGCGCGGCGCTCGAGCCAGCGACGAGCGGCCGCGAACACCCGTCGAGGCCGGGCGAGCCGTCTAGATGCTCCCGGTCGGGACACGGTCTACTGGCCGGCGAATTCGCGCCCCCAGCTCTCGACCCAGCCGCCGAGGTTGCCCTGAAGCTCGTCGTAACTGAACGCGACCGTCTCCGGCGGTCGGTGGGCATACCGGTCGAATTCCTCGTCCAGATCGACGTGCTCCTCGGCGACGGCCGGGAACTGCACGTTCCGCTGGGCGATTTCCGCCTGGGCCTCGCTCGAGAGGGCGAAATCGAGGAAGTCGTAGGCGAGGTCGACGTCCGTCGCCCCCTCGAAGATACCCATTCCCTCGGGGTTGGCGTACCCCTGATCGTTCGGGAACGCGACCTGATGGCGGCTCATGTCGTAGTCGTACTCGTTGGCATACACCTGGTCGGTCGAGTAGGAGACGACGATCGACCGCTCGCCTTCCATGTACGCACCGCTGTACGATTCGGACCAATCCGCGAGGATGCGCGCGCCATTGGTCTCGAGTTTGCGCCAGTAGTCAATGTACCCGTCCTCGCTGTTGGCGTCGATCGTCCACAGCAGGAACGCCCGACCAGGATCCGACTGCTGTGCGTTCTGAGCGAGCAGTTCGTCCTCATAGGCGGGTGCAGTCAGGTCGTCGAGCGTCTCGGGTTCGCTGACGATAGTTTCGTCGTAGACGAGACAGATGTAGCCAGTGTCGTAGGTGAGCGCGCGGCCGTGTGGGTCGCCCATGTCCAGCTCATCGCGAATCCGTCCGGCGTTATCGAGCCGGTCGATATCGAGCTCTCGAAGGAGACTGCCCGTCTCGAGGTTGTCGTCGATTCGAACGAGGTCGTCAACATTGAGCCCGAAGTAGATATCGACGTCGTAATCGGCGTTTTGCTGCTCGCGAGTGATGTACTGATTGAGTCCATCGTTCGGAACGATCCATTCCAGTTCAGCATCGGAGTGTTCCGCTTCGAACGCTTCCTTGAGCCACGTCCCAGCCGGATTGGTGCCGTTGACCATCGTTTCGTACGTCGCGATTCGAAGGGTCCCGTCACCTCCCCCCGCGTTATCATCGTCGCGAGTCAGGCAGCCGGCGACGCCGGCGATCGCACTCCCACCGACTGCTCCGACGAACGTTCGTCGTCTCATTACCCGGTGGTCGCACCAGGTGGTCTTAAGACCCGTGATCGATGTCGATCCGTTCGAGCGCCGTCGGTCGAGCCGAAAGATTTTGTTTGTCGGGTGAGAGTCACGGCTCACCGACGACTGATACGGACGACTGTACGGCAGTTTCGGCGCACCCGCGACCCCGCGTTCGGGGACGCCGGGACACAGTGACAGCAGACCGCCCGAGTCCCGTTCCATTCGAACCGACCGTTCGAGCGCACCGACGGCACCACCGTTTGACCACCGACACTTTTCTCCCTGCTGTCCCTTCGTTCAGTATGGTTCGAAGCCGAACGATCGTCAACGCGGGCATCGGCGCTATCATCGGCGTCGTCCTCTCGTTTATCCCCTTCTCGCCCGTCCTCGGCGGGGCCGTCGCGGGATTCCTCGAGGGACCGGACGAACGAGCGGGCGCGGTCGCGGGCGCGCTGGCCGGAGCGATCGCGTTCCTCCCCATCGCGGGGATCGGGTTCCTCCTCTTCGGATTTCTGAGTCTCGGACTCGCCGGTGGCGTCCCCGTCGAAGGGGTCGCCCTGTTCGCGCTCATGATCCTCGGCGTCGGCACCGTCGTCCTCCTCTACACCGTCGGGCTGTCCCTGCTCGGTGGCTATCTGGGGGCGTACCTCGCGCGGGAGTACCCCGACAGCCACCGCCGAACCCGGGAAACGGTCGGATTCGAGACGAACTCGGCGGACAGATCTCGCACGTCCCGTTCGACGTCGACTCGAGACCGAGAGTTCGGCCGCGAATCCGACTCCGCGTTCGAGGACGACTCGAGCCGACGCCAGAACGATCGATACATGGACGAAGAGCGCGACCGCGACTCCGAGCGAGAGCCGAAATAATCCCTCGGCCCCGTTCTTCACTCGTACCTCAGCGCGTCGATCGGATCCGTCCGCGCGGCCCGCCAGGCCGGATACAGCCCCGCGAGAACCCCGACGAGTATCCCCACGGCGATGGCAATCGCGACGTACTCGAGGGGGTAGACCAGCGGGAGATCGACGTACTGCGCCCCGAGATAGCCGCCGACGAGCCCCAGCCCCGTCCCCAGGACCGCGCCGATCACGCCCAGAATCACCGATTCGGTCAGGAACAGCCCGAGCACGTCGCGGTTCTGCGCGCCGACGGCTTTCATGATGCCGATCTCGCGGGTCCGCTCGGTGACGCTGACGAGCATGATGTTCGCGATCCCGATCGAGCCGACGAGCAGAGAGATGGCCGCGATGCCGACGATGAAGTTCCGCAGGAGATCCAGCACGTCCTGGAGCTGACCGAGTAGCTCCGTACTCGTCTGAAACTGCACCTCGAGGTCGTCGCCCAGCAACTCGCTCGCGTCGGAGGCGTCGCTCTCGAGGTAGTCGATCGCGCTCTCGCGGGCGGCGTCGATGTCGGACTGGTCGGTCGATTCGGCCTCTACGATGATCGCCAGAAAGCGTGCGTCGCTGCTCGTGTCGCCTCCATTGCCGCCGCTCCCGTTACCGGTGCTTTCGTTGCTGACACTCTCGTTGCCACCGCTCCCGTTACCGTCCATCTCGGCTCCGCCGTCGCCGTTACTCTCGTCGTCACCGCCGAATCCCAGCCCGGCCGACTGTTCCGCGTAGTAGGGATCCGTCGGCACGTAGACTCGCGGCGAGGACTCGAACCCCTCGAACGGGCTCAGTCCCTCGCTGGTGTCGGTGATGCCGACCACCTCGAGGGTCGTTTCCTGGCCGCCGAGTATCGTCACGGTCAGGGTGTCGCCGACGCTGACGTTCTCCTCGAACTGGCCCGCCGCCGCGGGGTTGATCACCGCTTCGCGCTCCCCCATCTCGAACTGCCTCCCCTCGACCAGCCGTTCCTCGCGGATGTACGACGGTCCCGATGCGATCAACCCGTTGCCCTGTGCGACCTGCTCCTCGCCGTTCGAGATCGCCTGCGTCTGAATCGTCGCGTAGCCGTAGGCCGCCTCGACCGCCTCGAGGTCCTCGACCGCCGCGAGGTCGTCCGGCGTGAAGACGGGTTGGGCACCCGCCAGTGGGCCTCCCTCGGTGTCGGGTTCGGCGGCCCAGCCGTAGACGTTGCGCTGGTCGTCGGGGCTGATGTCACCGATCACGCCGGCCTGCAGGCTCGCACCCAGCGTGACGAACGTGATCACCGCAGCGATGCCGATCACGATCCCCAGCGTCGTCAGCGCCGAGCGGAGCCGATGGCCGCGGATCGACCGCCACGCGAGACGGAGACTCTCGAGCGGGTTCATTCGGGGTCGCCTCCGCCGTTCCGCCTCCCCTCGCGTCCCGACCCGCGGTCCGTCGTCGCCCCCGTCCGCGACTCGCCGCTCCCATCGAGGTCCTCGATCCGCTCGATTCGCCCGTCGAGCAAGTGGACGATCCGATCGGCCCGCTCGGCGACGTGGCGCTCGTGGGTGACGACGAGCATCGTCGTCCCGCCACCGTGGAACTCGTCAAAGAGATCCAGAATATCGCCCTCGGTGTCGGTATCGAGATTCCCCGACGGCTCGTCGGCCAGTACGATCGCCGGGTCGTTGACCAGCGCCCGGGCGAGCGCCACCCGCTGGCGCTGGCCGCCCGAGAGTTCGTTCGGCTGGTGATCCGCTCGATCGGCCAGTCCGACGCGCTCGAGCAGGTCGAGCGCACGCTCGCGGCGCGCGGACCGGCCGACGTTCTGGAACAGCTGCGGCAACGCCACGTTCTCGACGGCGTTCAGCCGCGGCATCAGATTGAACGTCTGGAAGACGAAGCCGACTTCGGTCCCCCGAAGTCGGGTCCGTTCACGGTCCCCGAGCGCCCCGACCTCGCGACCTCCGACGACGACCGTGCCCTCGGTCGGCGTATCGAGACAGCCGACGAGGTTCATCAGCGTCGACTTTCCGGAGCCGCTCGGCCCCATGATCGCGGTGTAGGATCCCCGTGGCACCTCGAGGGAGACGCCGTCGAGCGCGTGGACCGGCTCGCCGATCCGATAGGTCTTGCGGACGTTCGAGAGGGAGACGGCCGTGCCCGAAGTCGCCATGCACGTTCGACCACGGACGACTCAAAAAAGGTTCGGCGGGGCGGGCCGACGCCGGCGGCGGTTCGCTACCACTCGCCGCCAGTCGCTTCGCTCGCCATCGGTTCCGAGTCGGTCTTTTCGCCCCGAAGGACGACGTACACGATCAGTGCGACGATTCCCACGGGGAAAAACAGAAACAGCAATGCGGCGATGCCGATCGCCCACATGAGTTCGTTGTTCTCGCGCTTCGAAGCGTCCTTGTACACCCAGTAGCCGGCACCGGCCGCGATCAACAGCCCGATGATCAACCCGATTACCGTTGCGATGAGGATCGTCGTCGGGTCGAGGTCGGCCGCTTCGCCGCCGGCCTGCAGCGGAAGGAGGGCGAACTGCAACATTATCTCACCTGCCTCGAGCGGTCGATCGTTCGGACGCGGGACCATCGGTGTCGGTCGATACCCGCTCGACCGACAGGACGTGGAGTACGTTCGTTCATTGTGTCACTCTCCACGTGATATACAATAAACACTAAATAAAGATCTTTTCATTGATAGCACGACGGGTCGCCGCGATACCAGTGGCGGGTACGGCCGGCCGTCCGTCGCATCGGCGTTCACCGAAGGCCGAGGGCACAGATGCCGGTACGCCCCCCTCGTGTCGCCGCTTCCCGGGCCGATGAGGTAACATATTTGTACTCTGAAAAACTATAATGCTTGAACAGTGCCCTCCATCAACATTACAAACGTAACGAAGCGGTACGGTACCGAAACGGCTCTCGAGGGACTGGATCTCACCGTCGAACGCGGCGAGATATACGGTTTCCTCGGCCCGAACGGCGCGGGCAAGTCGACGACGATCAACCTCGTGCTGGATTTCATTCGGCCGACCGAGGGCGAGGTGCGCGTCTTCGATCTGGACGCCCAGTCGGACAGCCTCGAGATCCGCGAGCGGACCGGCATTCTCCCCGAAGGGGCCGAACTGTACGACCGCCTGACCGGCCGTCAGCACGTCGAATTCGCCATCGAATCGAAAGAAGCTGACGACGACCCCGACCAACTCATCGAACGGGTCGGACTCTCGGCCGACGCGGCCGAGAAGAAAGCCGGCGGCTACTCGAAGGGGATGGCCCAGCGGCTCATGCTCGCGACGGCGCTGGTCGGCGAACCCGACCTGCTGATCCTCGACGAACCGTCGACGGGCCTCGATCCGAACGGTGCCCGCGAGATGCGCGAAATCATCCGCGAGGAGAACGCCCGCGGCGCGACCGTCTTCTTCTCCTCGCACGTCCTCGGCCAGGTCGAAGCGGTCTGCGACCGCGTCGGTATCCTCCGGGACGGCGATCTGATCGCCGAAGACACCGTCGACGGGCTCCGCGACGCCACGCCGAACGAGACCCGGCTTCGCGTGATCCTCGACCGCGTCCCGGACGATTCCTCGGCCGCGCTCGAGGCGGTCGAGTCGGTCGACGGCGTCTCGTCGGTGACGCCCGAAGGCCGAACCATCGTCGTCGCTTGCGAGGACCGGGCGAAGACGACCGTGTTGCACACCATCGAGGAGTACGGCGTGACCGTCGAGGACTTCGAAACCGACGAATCCTCGCTCGAGGACCTGTTCATGGCCTACACGTCCGATTCGGCCGGTAGTACGGGGGTGGTACAGTGAGCTCGATCGTCGTCGCGAAGAAGGATTTCCGCGACGCTATGCGATCCCGCGTGCTGCTCGGCCTCATCGCGCTGTTCTCGCTGTTTACCGTCGGCGGCGCGTTCCTCGCGTCGCGGCTATCGGAGCTGTTCGACTCGGGCGGCGGCGAGACGACGATGGATCTGATCCTCGCGTTGCAGACGCCCGCGGGCTTTCTCGTACCCGTCATCGCTTTGGTCGTCGGCTACGGCGCGATCGCCGGCGAGCGAGAGAGCGGGAGCCTGAAGTTCCTCCTCGGACTCCCACACCGTCGCCGTGACGTCGTACTGGGGAAGGTGCTCGGTCGAACGGCGGTGGTAGCCGTCTCGATCCTGATCGGCTTCGGCGTCGGCCTGATCGGACTCGTCGCGTTCATCGGTACGGTCTCGATCGTCGACTACGTCACCTTCACGCTGGTGACGGTGCTGTTCGGGTTCGTCTACGTCTGTATCGGCGTCGGTATCTCCTCGATGACGCGGTCGACGACCAAAGCCGCGATCGGTGCGTTCGGACTGGTCGTGCTGTTCTGGTTCCTCTGGAGCTTCCTCGCGCAGGCGCTGCTCTACGTCGTCGAGGGCGAGTTCCTCCCCGACACGTTTCCCGACTGGTTCCTTGCCATGAACTCGTTGACGCCCGACGCTGCCTACGGCTCCGCGATCGCCGCCGTGCTCAGTGACAATCAGTTCACGGTTGCCAGCACGTACGAGTCCACGGGCCTGACCGACGGAACGCTTCCGCTCGTCGCCGAGCCGTGGTTCGGCTTCGTCCTCCTCGCCATCTGGGCGCTCGTCCCGCTCGGATTCGGGCTCTGGCGGTTCGATCGCGTCGATCTCTGACCGACGCCGCCGAGCTACAACGTTTTTCCCGTCGCCGCTCGCTTGCATAGCCATGAAGACGGAGGGTGGCTCCACCGACGCGAAACGATACGCCGGCGAACGCGCGGCCGAGGAAGTCGAAGACGGATACGTCGTCGGGCTCGGCACCGGCTCGACGACCGCTCACGCGATCCGGGCGCTCGGCCGCGCCGTTGAAACCGGCCTCGAGATCCGCGGGATTCCGACCTCGTTCCAGTCCCGAAAACTGGCCCTCGAGGTCGGAATTCCGCTGACGGCGCTCGACGCGATCGACGGCGTCGACCACGCGATCGCGGACG
>NZ_JAQIVI010000555.1 GCF_028618695.1 Natrinema soli
TGGACGATCGGCGCGAGCGCCTCGAGCGTGTCCACCAGCCGCGGGCCGGGTCGATTGAGATAGTGATCGCCGTCCATCGCCCAGACGCGGCCCTCCCGAACCGCCGTCAGCGCTCCCCACCCCTCGCGTTCGGTGAGATCGGTTCTGTTCCGGGCGATCTGCTCGAGGTCGAAGCCACAGGGCGCGACGATCACGACGTCGGGATCGGACGCGCGGATGTCGTCCCACTCCCGCGGCCGTGAGCGCTCGCCGACGGCGGCCAGCCCGTACTCGCCGCCGGCCCAGTCGACCAGTTCGGCCGTCCAGTGACCCGCGATCATTACGGGGTCGGTCCAGTCGAAGATCGCTACGCCCGGGCGGTCAGTGGCGTCGATATCCGCGGTTCGATTTCGAACGCCCTCGATTCGCGACTCGAGGTCGCGTCGAACCTCTCGAGCGCGCTCCTCGCGACCGATCGCGCGGCCGATTCGCTCGAGGTCGCCGAGCACGTCGCCGACGCTGTGGGGATCGGTCGGGACGATTCCGGGGTCGGCCGAAATCCGGTCGACGGCGTCCTCGATGACCGCCACGTCGACCGCGCAGACGTCGCACATCCCCTGCGTGACGATCACGTCCGGCTCGAGGTCGTCGAGGGTTTCGACGTCGACGTCGTAGACGCCGCCCTCGGTGTCGGCGGTCTCGAGGACCTGCCGATCGATCTCGCCGCTCGAGGCGCTTTGCGCCTCGCTGATCCGCGACCGGGTGATCGCCGGGGCGGACGCCGCGTTCGGCGGGTAATCGCACTCGTGGGAGACGCCGACCGGCTCGAGACCCAGCGCGGCGACAGTCTCGGTCGCCGAGGGGAGCGTCGTGACGATTCGCATGGCTGCTCGTAGGACGCGGGTGACCAAAAACGGCGGCCTCGATGATGGGACGTCGTCTCTACCGATGTCGCAGGCCGAGTGCATCGGATCGTCCGAAACTCTCCGATTCTGGGGATCACGCGAATCCGAATGAGTCGCGGACAGGGCGATTCCTCCGGAATCGCTTGCAGTCGGCGCTTCGTGCCGACGACCTCGCGGGAGCGAAGCTCCCGCGTAGTGACGAGGCGCCAGAGACGTCTCGAACCGCCTCATCCCGAGGCAGTTCATCGTCACACCGTTGCCGTCCGCTCACGAGCCCTAGATTCATCTAATTCCGTCGCATAGCTCTCGCTGGATAGGTCCGTACTCCGTATGATCGACCCGACTCTGCGACAGGCTCGTTCCTCGAACCGCCCTCCCCTGCTAGTACCCACATGAATCAGCGAACCCGCGTCGCCGTCGCCGCCGTCGTCGTCCTCCTACTGATCGCGTCACTCGGCGTCCAAGCGGTCGTTATCGATCGCGAGCCGAGAGTCGTAACCGACGACGGCACGTATCCCGGGAACACGCTCGTCGGCGTCCATTCGTATAACGACGACGGGCGGGTCGTCGAACTGACGCCCGACGGTGAGGTCGCCTGGGAGTGGTCGGTGCCGGACTCGCGCGTGTTCGGCGTCGAACAACTCGACGAGGAGACGGTGCTGGCGGCCGTCGCCGTCAGGACGCCCGCCGAGGACTGCCCCGAGGAGTACCTCGAGTACGAGGAGACAGACCATCAGTGTGTCCACAATCGCGTCGTCGAGATCGATAAGGAATCGAACGAGGTCGTCTGGGAGTACGACTGGTACGACGAGTTCATCGCCGACCACGAAGTCCACGACTTCGAGCGCCTCGAGAACGGCGAGACGGCGATCGCCGACATGGGGAACGATCGCGCGTTCACCATCGACCGCGATGGCGAGATCACCTGGGAGTGGCACGCCGAGGATCACCTGACGCCCGGCACGCCGTTCTACGAGGAGTACGGCGGTCCCGAGAAGGATGGGGAACACGACGACTGGACGCACATGAACGACATCGATCGACTGGAGAACGGCAACTTCCAGATGAGTATCCGCAACTTCGACGCGATCATCGAGGTCGATCCGGAGACCGACGAGATCGTCGACGTCGTCGGCGAGCCCGGGAACCACGACGTGCTGGACAAACAGCACAATCCGCACCGCATCGAAGACCAGGGGACGATGGTCGTCGCCGACAGCGAGAACGGGCGCATCGTCGAACTCGACGTCGAGTCCGAAGACCGCGTCTGGGGCTACACCGGCCCCTCGAGCGAGCCCCTCCAGTGGCCTCGGGACGCCGACCGGCTCCCTAACGGCAACACGCTCATCACCGACTCCCGGAACAACCGCGTGCTCGAGGTCGATCCCTCCGGCGAGATCGTCTGGCAGTTCGACGACCGCTCCGGTGAAGTCGTTCCGCTGCCGTACGAGGCCGACCGCATCGGCACCGAAGAGCGGTCCGACGTCCCACCGGGGACCGAACTGACCGCGGTCGATGACGAGCCCGGCCCCGTCGAGTCGGCGATTCGGAAGGGGGAGGCCATGGCCCAGTACGTCTTCCCGGCGTGGATGCACCTCCCGCAGGTGCTGCACGTCGTCGGCATCGCCCTCGGCGGGCTGTGGCTCTGTGCGGAGGGAATCGTCCTCGGTTGGCGGCGGATCAGGGACGGTCGGTGATCGGGTCCGGACTCGTCGACCGTTGCGGCCGCGTTGGTCCCGGTCAACACCCCTCGAGCGTCTCGGTGTCGCCGGTCGCCGGATGCGGACCGCTCAGCGAGTCGCCTTGTACGTCAGAAACACCGCCGTACCGAGCGCCGCGGCGTACCACAGCGTCCCCACGCGGATGACGATCGTGGCGGCGGCCGCGACGGCTTCGGGGTAGCCGAACGTGAGCAGCACGCCGACCATCGACGCCTC
>NZ_JAQIVI010000556.1 GCF_028618695.1 Natrinema soli
CGCCGCTCGGTCGACGACCCCCTCGAGATCGGCCGGCCGCGGATGACAGAAGAGTTTCGCCCCGATCGCCTGCGGGCCCAGGAGCATGCCGTCGGGATCGTCGTGATCGGCCTCGAGCAGGCGGTCGCCGCCGAACGCGGACTCGACGCGCTCGCACTCGGATCGCTGTGCGAGCGCGAGGGTGTATTCGGGATACGCACCGCACTCGTCGGGATACAGTTCGCTCTCGTGGATCCGACACTGCAGCGTCGTCGGATCGAGGAAGACGCAGGTCGGGAGCCACGTCGGCTCCTCGCGGCCGAACGGGGCCACTGGCTTCGGCGGTTTCCGGAGACCCACGAAAAACGCCGGTCGGCCCGCGACGGCGGCGACGTTGTGTCCGTCGATCTCGACGCCCTCGGCTTCGTCTCGAGCGTGCCAGAATCGCGGGGCCAGGGCGTCGGCCATCCCCGCCTCGAGGAACGCGCGAACCTCGTCGCGGGTCAGCGGGACGAAGGTGGGGTCGTCGTCGAGGGGCTCCCGGGACGATGGCTCCGCGTCCTCGCCGCCGAACGGATCGCGCTGTCGCCGATGTCGCCGTCTGGAGTCGTTCTCGGTCTCGTCTTCACCGCCTCGAGCGTCGGCCGAGCCCGCACCTTCTTCGAGCAGCGATCGCCAGTTCATGCAACAGCCCGCACAGCCCTCGCAGTTCACCTCCATGATCGGCGGTACGCCGCTACGGCCTATAACCGCTGTGCGGGCCCCCGCCGTTCGAACCCGCACCGTTCGACACTGGCGATCCGGATCCCTCGCGTCGAGCGACCGATCGCCCCGGGAGAACGACTTTCATCGTCCGGCACCCACTGGGACGTATGTCCAAGACTTCCTGCGACGGCTGCGGCCGGACGGTCACGGTCTCCGGCGGGATCGCCAACCTCTGGTCCTTCGGCACCGACGCCGGTACCGTCGGGACCGGGATCACGCTGGAGCTCGAGGACGGCTCGTCGCATCTGCTCTGTTATCCGTGTCTCGAAGCGATACCCGACTATCCGACGACCGAGGACGTCGAGCGACTCGAGCGGGTCGACGACGAGACCTCGCGGATCGGGACGCTATAACCGAGGCCGTAACGCTATCGCTGAGGTCGTAACGCTATCGCTGAGGCCGTAACGCTCTCCTGGCACTCCAGTCGGGTCGGGACGAGCGCGAAAAATGGGGGTCTCGAGTGGAGTCGATGTGACAGTGACGGTGGCGGTACCGGCCGTGAAACGCGTGAGCACGGGCGACGATCACGGCGCGACCGCAACCGCGACGGAAGGGGTGGGATTTGAACGCCACGGGGCGAGATGCCGCCGCGGAACCAGGTGGCACCGCGGTGCTCTACCGCTGAGCGACCCTTCCGCGTCTCCGACCGACGGCGGATATCGTATTTGTAATCAGGCGGTTACCGTTCCGAAGTGGAACCAATCGCTCGGTAGACAGGGGATACAGCAGCGTTAGCGCTCCCACGGGCAGGGAGCCACGTCGGCTGTCGATTCGATTAGCGAGAGCTCCTCGTCCACGACGAGCGCGTCGAACTGGAAGTACTCGCCTAGCCGCGAGTCGACGGTCTTCTCGAGTCCGCAATCGTCCGATACCGAACACTCGTAGCGCCCCAGCACGTCGGACACGTCGATTTTCTCGCTGTCGCCGGCCTCGAGCGCGAGCGTTTCGTCGACCACGGTCTTGCCGTCGTCCTCGCGGACGATGGTGATCGCCA
Source organism: Natrinema soli (assembly GCF_028618695.1). The sequence goes on from NZ_JAQIVI010000556.1 coordinate 1,739, forward strand.
CGGACCGGTGATCGTCGGTCGCGTTCTCGACTCTCAGTTCGTGGACCCGTCGCCGAGTAAGTCGATCCTGCTCGACCAGGGAGAGCGTCCGTTCGTCGCCGTCGTCGGATTCGGTGACCGCCGGTTCGTACGTGGCGTCGTCCCTGCGAACGTAGGCGTGGTCGACGTCCATCGCATCCTCGAGCAAGAACCCACCGGACGCGGTGTAGCCGTTCGCCTCGAGCGCCGCGTCGATCTCACACTGGAGTGGGCCGGGGAACGACGCGTACGAGATGAGCAGGTGACGACACCTCTCGTACGTGTCGTCGGCGTCACAAGCTGAACTCGGGATCGGGGTGTCTGAATCGTCGGTGTCGGTTTCGATATCGTCGCCGAGACAGCCGGCCGATACGACCGTCCCCGAACCGACCACGGCGAGGAGCGTGCGTCGTTTCATGGTTGGACATCTGTTGGATGATTTATGTGTGTTGGGGTAGGTCAAATTCCGCTTTTCCGTTCGGAAGACGGGTTCGTGTTCGCGCTCTCGTCTCGAGCGACGGTCCGCAGCCTTTAGGACGCGGCCGCGCCGTGAGTCGAACGGTGAATACCGAGCGGATCTTCGAGGAGTTCCCCGCGCCGAGTTACCGCGGAACCCAACAGCAGGCCCTCCGCGACGTTCACGACGCCTTCGCGGCCGGCAACGACGTCGTGCTCGTTCGCGCGCCGACGGGCAGA
>NZ_JAQIVI010000557.1 GCF_028618695.1 Natrinema soli
GGGAGATCGAGCGCGCCAGGTCCTCCCTCGAGCGCAACCGCCGGTTGCTCGCGCCTGAGGAGACCGTCCCGTTCGAGTTCGGCGAGCCGTTCGTCGTCACGGGCCGCGAGTTTGAGGCCGTCCACACGCCCGGCCACCAGATCCACCATGCGAGCCTCGAAACGGAGCTGAACGGCGAACGCGCCCTGTTCAGCGGCGACGCGCTCATCGAGCCGTTCCGACCCGGCGCGATCCACGTCGGCCTCGATTTCGGGGCCTACGAGGCCGTCGACGCCTTCCACGCCGCGATGGACCGACTCGAGGGGCGGGCCATCGATCGCGTTTTCCCCGGGCACGGTCCAGTCTTCACCGAGTACGAGGGCGTGATCGACACCACTCGATCCTCGCTCGAGGCGCTCGCGGCCGAGACCCTCGAGGCAGTCTCGGCCGTCGGGCCCGCGACGCCCGTCGAAATCACCCGGAACCGCACCGGTGAGGTCCGCCATCCGGCCCAGTTGCTCGACACGCTCGGCGCGCTCGGCACGCTCGAGGCCCGAGACAGGATCGAGTACGAGGACCGCGACGGCGTCCGCTACTACTCGGTCAGAAAGGCCTCGCCGTGATCGAGCGGGAGGACGACCCGATCGGCGATGCCGCCGTAGACGTCCTCGGCCCGGGCGAGTAACGCTTCTGGCGGCGCTTCGATCGCAAACGTCGCCACCATTTCGTCGGTGACGAGGTCGGTCATCTCCTCCCAGCGCTGCTCCCTCGAGAGCTCGTGTAACTCTTCGCCAACCGACCGCCAGCCGTGGTGGGCGAGCACGTCGTGGTAGGTCCGGGTGCTGCCGTAGAAGGCGATGCGCCGGCGCACCGCCGCCCGCGATCGCTCGCGTTCCTCCTCGGTGTCCCCCGTCACGACGAACGGGCTCGCGGAGAGCGACACGTCCTCGAGCGATCGGTCCTCGCGGTCGGCCCCCTCGGCGACGGTCGGAGCGATGACCTCGTCGGTGTAGCCGGGGGTGTTGAACGGGTGCATCGCCAATCCGTCGCAGAGCTCGCCCGCGAGCCGGATGTTGTACTCGTTGACGCCCGCGATGTAGATCGGGACGTCGGGATGGTCGATCGGTCCGGGGTTGAAATTGTCCGTCATGAGCGAGAACGAGTAGTGGTCGCCGTCGTAGTCCAGTTCGGCCTCGCCCTGAAAGACATCGAAGATGTGCCGGAGGGACTCGACGACCTCCCGCAGTCTGGGTCCCGGCGACGCCCAGTCGACGCTGAACCGGCGCTCGTTGTGGCCCTTGACCTGCGTGCCGATTCCGAGCACGAACCGGCCGTCGGAGTACTGCGCGAGATCCCACGCGGTGTAGGCCAGCGCCATCGGACTGCGGGTAAACGATAGCGCGATGCGCGTTCCCTGTTGGATCGTCTTCGTCCGCTCCGCGATCAGCGGATGGGGGAGAAAGGCGTCGTTGTCCATCTCGGGCGTCCAGACACCGTCGAATCCGAGGGTTTCTGCGCGCGCGGCGGCCGCGCCGGAGTCGGTCGACAGTCCGGGCACCATCGCGTCGATGCGAAGATCTGACATACACGATGCTCGACGTGACGGGGCTTCAATCTATGGCCGCGTTTCGCGACCGTCACGGAAAACGAGCGCCGGTAACCAGTTCCAGCAGACCGCCTCAGACGATGCGATTCTCGAGGGCCTCGCCCTCGCGGAACCGCTCGTAGTTTCGCACGAAGACGTCCGCACAGCGCTCCCAGTAGTGGGGGGTACTGCCGGCCATGTGCGGCGTCACGAGCACGTCGTCGCGATCCCACAGCGGCGATTCTTCGGGAAGCGGTTCGCCCTCGAAGACGTCCAGCGCCGCGCCGCCGAGTTCGTCGGCCTCGAGCGCGTCGGGGAGAT
>NZ_JAQIVI010000558.1 GCF_028618695.1 Natrinema soli
CCAGCGCCACCGGCCTCGGTCAGATCCGCGCCGTCGGGGAGGTGCACGACGCGGTCGGTGGGAACCGTCGCGAACTCCGCGTAGGCACCCTGCGCGGCGGCCCCGCCGATACCGGTTCCGTAGACGCGGTCGCCCTTCTCGAAGCCGTCGACGGACTCACCCACCTCGGCGACGACGCCCGAGAAATCGACGCCGGGCGTAAACGGCACGTCGACCGGCGTGTACGAGCCGTCCCGGAAGTAGGTATCGACGGGGTTGACACCCGCGGCGGCAATCTCGATCAAGAGTTCGTCCGCGGCCGGCTCCGGTCGATCGATTTCGTCTACCTGTAGTACGTCCGCATCGCCGTGTTCGTGGAGGCGTACAGCGCGCATATCGTTCGAGACCACGGAGCGGGGCCGTAAAATGGTACACGTGACGGCACGAGAGACGGCGTCCTCGGAGCGGTCTCTCCGGTACTCGAGCGGGACGTGCGGATCAGACCGCTGCCCGGCCGTTTTGCACCAGCAAGTACAACACTTGTCCGCACGAGCGCACTCGCTTTCGGTATGAGCGAATCTGATCGGCAGCCGCTCGAGGAGACGACCGTCGGACTCTTCCTCGCACCGGAGGGCACCGAAGAGATCGAGTTCGTCGAACCGAAGGAGACGGTCACCGACGCCGGAGCCACCGTCGACGTACTCGGCAGCGAGACCGGCGACGCCCAGACCGTGAACGACGACCTCGAGTGGAGCGACAGCTACGAGGTCGAGAAATCGTTCGACGAGGTCTCGGCGGACGACTACGACGCGCTGATCGTCCCCGGCGGGACCGTCGGCGCGGATACGCTCCGAACGGACGAGGACGGCGTAGCACTCCTGCGACAGCACGTGGAAGCCGGGAAGCCGGGAAGCCGGCGGGCGTGATCTGCCACGGCCCGTGGACGCTGGTCGAAGCCGACGTCGTCGACGGGAAGACGTTGACCTCCTACCACAGCCTGCAGACCGACGTTCGCAACGCCGGCGGCGAGTGGGTCGACGAGGAGGTCGTCGTCGACGACGGACTGGTGACGAGTCGGAATCCGAACGACCTCGAGGCGTTCTGCGAGACGCTCGTCGACGAGTTCGCGTCAGCACAGCGCTGAAACTCTCGGACTCTTCTCCGCCGTTTTGTATCGGACACGTGGCTACTGCGAAAACGGGAACGTTCAGCGTGGATGGTCTCTGTGTCGCTCAGACTGAGCAACCGACGTGCGGTGGCGCGCGCTGTCGGCCGATCGAGCGTCGCGAGGCGCGAACACAGTGAACGCCTCGGAAAGCGAGAGCGGCCGACGACATTGTGCGAGGGATGAGCGAGTGAGCGGAGCGAACGAGCGAATCGGCTGGGGAGGGCGTGGCGATTCCCTGTTGCCACGATAGCAGGAGACATTTTCCCACTCGACCGCCTTCGAGAATACTCTTCTATACATGTGGACTGATCAATCGACGTAGAAAAACGAGAATGACGCGGCGCGTCCTGCTCATCGTGGCGGCACGGAGTTGCCTCGCCCTCCCCAGCCGATTGCGGTCCTCGCTCCCACGGGTCGCTGCGGTCCTCATCCCTCGCACAATGTCGTCGGTCGCCCTCACTTTCGTTCGGCCGACCGACAGCGCGCGCCACCGCACCTCGGTTTTCCAGTCCGAAGTGAGAATATAGATCGTCTCAACAGCTCGTTCGATGGAAGACGTAGCGGGAAGAGGGTGAGAGAACCAACCCACAGAGACCCCTTGATGTACTGGTAACAGCGGTCGGTACGAGCGAATCCTATCGAACGGCTCGAGTCGCGTCGGCCATAATTTCGAGCGCTTCCTTCAGTTCCTCGGTCCCGGTCGCGTACGAGAGCCGCGCATAGCCCTCGCCATTCGCGCCGAAGGCGTCGCCGGGGACGACGACGACGCCGCGCTCGAGGACTTCGTCACACCAGCCGTCGGGGACCTTCGGCATCGCGTAGAAGGCCCCCTCGGGAGTGGGCACCTCGAGGCCGGCGTCGGTGAGCCCGTCCAGCACGAGGTCCCGCCGCTGCTCGAAGGTGTCGACCATCTCCTGAACCCGATCCTGAGGCCCCGTCAGGGCGGCCTCGGCGGCGTACTGTGCGGGTGCGGAGGCGCAGGCCTGCCCGTACTGGTGGACTCGCAGCATGCGCTCGATCCGGCGATTTGATGCGACGACCCAGCCGAGTCGCCAGCCGGTCATCGAGTAGGTCTTCGAGCAGGCGCTGACGACGAGGACGTTGTCCGTCTCGGCGAACTCGAGCGGCGAGTGGTGGTCGCCCTCGAAGACGATGTGCTCGTAGACCTCGTCGGAGATGCAGAGCACGTCGTGCTCGTCCGCGATGCGGGCGAACTCGCGCATGTCGGCCTCGCTCTGGACGGCTCCCGTCGGGTTCGCGGGGCTGTTGACGACGAACGCAGCCGTCTCCGGCGTAATGGCGTCCTCGACCGTCGCGGGATCGAGGGTCAGATCCTCGCGCAGTCCGACCGGCTTCGGCGTCCCGTCGGCGATGTGTGTCAGCGCGTCGTAGGAGACGAAACCCGGATCCGGGAAGATCACTTCCTCGCCGGGATCGACGTGGGCCTCGAGCGCGAGGTGCAGCGCCTCGCTGCCGCCGGAGGTGGCGATCACGTCTTCGGGGTCGACCGCGAGGCCGTAGTCCCGATCGTACTTCGCCGAAATCGCCTCTCGAAGCTGCGGGGTTCCCTTGTTCGAGGTGTAGGCGTCGGCCCGCCCGGCCTCGATCGCTTCGATCGCCCCGCGGCGGGCGTGGGCGGGCGTCGGGAAGTCCGGCTGGCCGAGGCCGAGGTTGATCGCGTCATCGCCGGCGGCCTCGAAGACCTCGCGAATCCCGCTGATCGACACCTGCTCGACTCGCGCTGCGAAGTCGGTCATGGCTATACGGGGGCGGTCGATCCCGATAACTCTTCATGAGTTCGTCGGCCCGGATTCGTCGCCCGAACGGTCCCGAACCTGAACCATCTTGTTCCGTAAACGGTCCTGTCAGCGGTCCTGAAGTAGCCACAAGGGATATGCCGCTCGTAGCGAATCTCTCTTCCAATGACTCTCACTCGCCGATCGGTGCTCGCCGCTGGCGCGACTGGAGCCCTCGCACTAACGGCAGGCTGTCTCGACGTCGTTCTCGGCAACGGACCGCTCGAGTTCGATTCCGACCGCGTCGCCCCGACCGAGGGCGCGCTCGAGGGGGCCGGCTACGAGGAAAGCGGCGTCAATAACGACGCGATCGAGCGAACGGTCGACCTCCCGGGCGGCATCGAACGCGACGTCCGGGCCGGCGTCTGGCGCTCGGTGTACACGAAGGAGGTCGACTATCTGGGCGGGACGCGCGAGGGGGCCGCCTTCGCGAGCGTCTCGGTCCCCGGCATGAAGGTCGCCGGCCGATCGCTCAACCCGCTCGACGATATGTCGAACAAAGAGCTGCTCGAGCGGTTTCTGAGCGAGGTTCCCAGCGATCACGGTGATATTTCGAACATCCAGCGCGAGGATTCGTTCGACCTCGATATCCTCGGCGACGGCCGCGAGGTCGACCTGTTCGTCGGTCAGAGCGAACTCGAGGGCGAGACGATCGATATCGAGATCAAGCTCACGTCGTTCGATCACGACGGCGATCTGCTCGTGTTACTCGGGACCTACCCGAAGATGCTCACTGCCGAAGCCGCGAACGTCGAGGAACTGCTGGAATCCGTCGAGCACCCGTTCGAGGGGTAGGGTTCGGTTCGCAGTCTCGAGTTACGGCGACGGGGAACCAGTTATCGAAGAAATCGGGCAAAATCGACCGACCCGCAGACGACCGCGTTTTCGATCTCACTGGACGACGTGCAACCAGTGTACGGAGTAAACAGCACGCGGAGCGATCCGTGCACAGAATAGAGAGCGATTCGCGCACAGCACAGAACGCGAGCAGTGACCGCCGTCGTCAGTAGAACTCGCGGACGAGATCCATCGCGTCCTCGGGCGCGCCGTCGGGAATCTCGGACATGTCCTCGGTGACGCCGTGTTGTTCGTGGTACGGCACGGAGTTTTCGTTCTGGTACATCACTCCCTGGTACTCCTTGTCGCTGTCGAGGATGACTTCCTTGGCGGCCTCGTAGTCGTTCGGATCGTGATCCTCGTCCTCCTGCAGGTCGACGAGACTGTCGCGGAAGTAGTCGTAGGTGTCGACGTCGTTGAACGTGACGCACGGGCTGAAGACGTTGACGAAGCCGAAGCCGTCGTGTTCGATGGCCTGCTCGATGATCTCCGCGTGGCGCATCGCGTCCGAACTGAACGACTGCGCGATGAAGCTCGCGCCGGAGGCCATCGCCAGGGCGAGCGGGTTGACCGGCGGCTGCTTCGGCCCTTCGGGGGTCGTGCTGGTCTCGAAGTCCGACCGCGAGGTCGGCGAGGCCTGCCCCTTCGTCAGCCCGTAGATGCGGTTGTCCATGACCACGTAGGTCATGTCGACGTTCCGGCGGACGGCGTGGACGAAGTGACCGGCACCGATCGAGTAGCCGTCACCGTCGCCACCGGCGACCATGACCTCGATGTCGGGACGGGCCATCTTGACGCCGGTCCCGACCGGGAGCGCACGGCCGTGAACGCCGTGCAGGGCGTAGCTGTGCATGTAGGTCCCGATCTTGCCGGAACAGCCGATCCCCGCCACCACGAAGGTGTTGTCGGGGTCGTTGCCGGTGTTCGCGAGGGCTTTCATCATGCCGTTCATCGTCCCGAAGTCGCCGCATCCGGGACACCACGTCGGCTGCTTGTCGGATTTGAAGTCGGTGAATCGTACGTCGGAGCTCATTGTGCTGGTACCTCCTCGGTGAGTTTGTCGGTGATATCGTCCGCGAGTTCGTCCGCCTTGAATCGAACGCCCGTGTACTTGTTGATGCGCTTCACGCGGGTAAGCACGTCGTGTTCGATCACGTCGGCGAACTGCCCGGTCGCGTTACACTCGACGACGATCGTCTCGTCGGCGGCTTCGATCTCCTCGGTCAGGTCCGGCCGCGGGAAGATGTACGGCACCGAGATGACGCGGACGTCGATCCCGTCCGCCTCGAGGTAGTCGAGCGCTTCGATGAGCGCGCCCTCGTTGGACCCCCACGAGATGACGAGGTTGTCGGCGTCCGGGTTCCCGAACTCGCGATAGTCCCACTCCTCCTCGTTACGGGCGGTCTCGACCTTCCGATATCGCTTGTCGACCTGGTGGACGCGCTCGTCTTCTTCCTCCGTCCGGCGGCCGAGTTCGTCGTGTTCGAGGCCGGTGGACATGTGTGCGGCGTCGGTCGTGCCGGGGATGGCGCGCGGACTGACGCCATCTTCGGTGACGGCGTGAGCGCGGAAGCGACCCTGTGCGTCGAGCCACTCGTCGACCTCGTCCTCGTCGACGAGCTTGCCGCGATCGATCTCGACGTCGTCCATGTCGAAGGCCTCCGGCGGGAACGTCTGTTCGGTGACCGACATCGCCAGATCGGAGACCAGGAAGACCGGCGTCTGGTACTTCTCTGCGAGATTGAACGCCTCGACGGTCTTCCAGAAACACTCGGTGATCGACGTGGGAGCGACGACGAACCGCGGGACTTCACCGTGGCCGGCGTACAGCGCCATGTCGAGGTCGCCCTGTTCCTGTTTGGTCGGCATCCCCGTCGAGGGACCGGACCGCTGCACGTCGGCGATGACCAGCGGCGTCTCGCTGGTCGCGACCAGGCCGAAGGTCTCGGTCATGAGGTCGATCCCGGCCCCCGACGTCGCGGTCATCGATCGAGCACCGGCACGCGCGGCCCCGAGAGACATGTTGATCGCCGATAACTCGTCTTCCGCCTGAACGACGTGACCGCCGTAGTCTTCGATGCGTTCCGTCAGATACTCCATGATCGACGTCGCGGGCGTGATCGGATAGCCGGCGTAGAACCGGCACCCGGCGGCGATGGCACCCATGCCAATCGCCTCGTTGCCGTTGAGTAAGACGTAGTCGTTGTCGGTCGTGTCGATGTTGTAGCCGAGGTGGTCCAGATCGTAGTTCTCCTGGACGTACTCCTGACCCGCTCGGGCGGCCGCCTTGTTGTTCTCGACGATCTTCGAACCCTTGCCGCCGAAGCGCTTTTCGAGGGCTTCGTCCAGGTACGCGACGTCGAAACCGGTGATTTCGCACGCCGCACCGAGCGCGACGATGTTGCGCATGATCGCGCCGCCGGCCTCCTCGGCCAGCGTCTTCAGCGGAACGTCGACCGCGGTCATCTCGTCGGGAATCTCGGCCTCCCACGAGCGCTCGCCGTCGTAGATGATAGCGCTGCCCTCGTGGAGTTCGTCTAAGTTCTCGTCGATCGTCCGCTGTGTCAGCGCGACGAGGATGTCCAGCCGATCGACGACGCTCTGGATGTCCTCGACGGAGGTGCGAATCTTGTAGGCAGTGTAGCCGCCGCGGATCCGCGACGCGAAGTCTTTCGACGTGAATACGTGCCGTCCGGCTCGGGAAAGGGCCTGAGCGAAGATTTTACCCGTGGAGTCGATACCGTCGCCGGCCTCGCCTCCGACCGCCCAGTTGAGATCCTCAGCCATGTTATGCTGAGCCTTGCCCCCCATAAATGAAAAGGCTTCTGAAACCCCAACCGGACAACCGCGACGGTGGGTGATATGTTCGGTAGGCGGGGACAGTTTTCATTAATCGTTACAAATAACGGCAGTGACGGTTACCGACGGAAAAAACGGGTAACGCGGCGAATGTGGTATCGAGGCGCACGGTCAGTTCCACGGTCCGTGGCCGTGACACGATCCCGGATCGCGACCGTAATCGAGTCGAACCTGCGGCGTCGATGGAACGGAACGACTTTTCGACCCGCCTCCGAACGGAGTCGACATGGAAGGGACGCCAGTCACCGTCGCATCGGTCACCGAAGTCGGTCCGGACACCGTCGCACTCGAGCTCGAAACGCCTGACGGGTTCGACGCCCTGCCGGGCCAGTTCGTCTTGCTCCGGGCCAGCCCCGACGAGGAGGTGCTTTCGCGTCACTACACGCTCTCGTCACCGGACGTCGGAGCGACGTTCGAGCTCACGGTCGGCATCGATCCCGACGGCGACCTCTCGCCGTGGCTCGCCGACCTCGAGGCCGGTGAAACCGTCCACATCGAGGGGCCGTTCGGCAGGATTACGTACGACGGTGCGGGCGACGTCGTCGCGGTCGCCGGCGGGCCGGGAATCGGTCCCTCGGTGGCGGTCGCCGAAGCGGCC
>NZ_JAQIVI010000559.1 GCF_028618695.1 Natrinema soli
TCGGCGCAAGATCCGCGTCGCTCGCCCGCGGGCGAGCCCGGCGTCGGCGAGCGCCCGCACGTCTCCGCTTTCGATCGCCTGGATCGCCCACTCGTGACCCAGCTCCTCGATCAACGTCTCCCGCGTCTTCGGGCCGACCCCCCAGTACTCCTCGAGTCGCATACGCTGTGGACTCGGGGCAACTCTCTTGAACGCTGTGTCTCGAGCGATGTCCGTCGGCTGTCATAGCCGCCGTCACACAGTTCCCCAACCTATATGCACGATTGTGGATACAATTCACATTTGTAGGGAGTCGAAGAAGCACAAACACGGGGATTTTTATCGGCTCGACGCCCTACTGACTCCCATGACTGATGGGCGGGGCGAAACTCCCCGGCGAACAGGAATGACCGAAAAGTGCGGCGTCGTCGGCGTCTCACTCGACGGTCGGGACGCGGCGCGACCGTTGTACTACGCGCTCTACGCGCTCCAGCACCGCGGCCAGGAGTCCGCGGGGATCGTCACCCACGACGGCTTCCAGCAGCACAGCCACGTCGAGATGGGGCTCGTGGGCGACGCGTTCGGCGAGGATGACCTCGACGCGCTCAACGGCTCTGCGGGAATCGGGCACGTTCGATATCCGACCGCCGGTTCGGTCGACTCCTCCTGTGCACAGCCGTTCTCCGTCTCGTTCAAGAGCGGTTCGCTCGGCCTCTCGCACAACGGCAACCTCGTCAACGCCGACGAGATCCGCGACGAACTCGCCGCCGCGGGCCACGCCTTCACCAGCGACGGCGACACCGAGGTCATCGCCCACGACCTCGCGCGCAACCTCCTCGAGGAGGACCTCGTCCGCGCCGTCAAGCGTACGATGGGGCGGATCCACGGCTCGTACTCGCTGACTATCACCCACGACGACACCGTTCTCGGCGTCCGCGACCCGCAGGGGAACCGCCCGCTGTGCATCGGGGAACTCGAGGACGGCTACATTCTGGCCTCCGAGTCGGCGGCCATCGACACGTTAGACGGGGACCTCGTCCGCGACGTCCGGCCGGGTGAACTCGTCGTCCTACAGGAGGACGGCGATGGTTTCGACTCCTACCAGCTCGTCGAACAGGAGAACACCGCCCATTGCTTCTTCGAACACGTCTACTTCGCGCGACCCGATAGCGTCATCGACGACACGCTGGTCTACGAGGCCCGCCGGAATCTCGGCCGCAAGCTCTGGTCGGAAAGCGGCGTCGAGACCGACGTCGTGATGCCCGTCCCCGACTCCGGACGGGCGTTCGCCTCGGGCTACGCCGACGCTGCAAGCGAGACGACTCCCGACGGCGAGCCGCGAGCCGCGGACGACAACGGCGTCGAGTTCGCCGAGGGGTTGATGAAGAACCGCTACGTCGGCCGGACGTTCATCATGCCGACCCAGGACGAGCGCGAGCGCGCGGTGCGGCTCAAGCTCAACCCGATCAAATCCACGATCGAGGGAAAGACCGTCACCGTCATCGACGACAGCATCGTCCGCGGGACCACCTCGACACAGCTTGTCCAGCTCCTCAAGGACTGCGGGGCCGAGGAAGTCCACGTTCGCATCGGCGCACCGGCGATCGTCGCCCCCTGTTACATGGGCATCGACATGGCCACCCGCGAGGAACTCATCGCATCCGACAAATCGACCGCCGAAATCCGCGACGAGATCGACGCCGACAGTCTCGCCTACCTCTCGACCGACGCCGTCGCCGACGTGCTCGAGAAGGATCGACTCGACCTCTGTCTGGGCTGCGTGACCGGCGAGTACCCCTACGACATCGAGGGCGAGGAGACCGACCGCGACGTGAGCCGTCCCGACGTCGGCGGGACGCAGTTGCCCGCGGACGACTAACGACCTTTTACGCTGTCGTTCGAGAGAGCGTAATGATCAAGATAACTTTTGCAAATATGGACTGAGGAACTGGTCGATCCAGGACTTGG
>NZ_JAQIVI010000056.1 GCF_028618695.1 Natrinema soli
GACGAGTTCGGCGGTCTCGCCCGAGTCGGTGAGGTCGACCTGGAAGAACTCCGCCCCCGCGGGCCCGCCGTCGGCGGGGAGCCGCCGGTCGAGGCCGATTACGTCGTAGCCGTCGGCGAGCAGTCGCTCTACGATCCACCGTCCGGCGCCACCGAGCGCACCGGTGACGACGATGCTCGAGGAGTCTGTGGTCACGGGCGGACAGTTGGCGGGTGCACTAATGAAACCCACGGAGAGCGGGGCTTCGGCCGGTCGACGTGAGCCACTGTTCAGAGAGTTCTCCCGCTCGCGGGGGTATCCATAGAAACGCATAAACCACCGGCGGCGGAACACGGCGGCATGGGTACTGAAACGGGTGCGCCCGTGAGCGTCGACGGAAAGACGGCGGTCGTCATCGGCGGGACGCGAGGGATCGGCCGAGCGATCGCGCTCGGATTCGCCGAGAACGGCGCGGACGTCGTGGCGACGAGCCGGTCACAGGACGCCGTCGAGGACGTGACGGCGGAACTCCGCGAGCGCGGCGCGACGACGACGGCGGTCACGTGCGACGTAACCGACACCGAGTCGATCGAGGCGCTCCGAGACGCCACGATCGAGGAGGTCGGGGACGTCGATATCCTCGTCAACTCGGCGGGGACGGTCGCTCAGTCCGCCGTGACGGAGATGAGCGACGAGGAGTGGCAGCGGGACATCGACGTCTGCCTCACCGGGGTCTTTCGGGCGTGCCGGGCGTTCGGGCGGGCCATGGACGACGGCAGCATCATCAACATCTCCTCGATGTCAGCCGATCAGGCCCGCGAGGAACGAGCGGCCTACTGCGCCGCGAAGAGCGGCGTCAACGGGCTGACCCGCGCGGTGTCCGCGGACCTCGCGCCGGACGTCCGCGTGAACGCCATCGCTCCCGGGTTCGTCAAGACGGAGATGGCCGGGCCGAAACTAGAAGCGGGGTCGGCGTTCCGCGAGACCGTCGACGAACGGACGCCGATGAGCCGCGTCGCCACGCCCGACGAGATGGTCGGCACGGCCATCTACCTCGCGAGCGACGCCGCGTCGTTCACGACGGGCGAGATCGTCACGGTCGACGGCGGCTACGACGACAGCGCACAGTAGTCCCTACAGCCCGTAGAGTTCCGTCGGCCGGTCGTACGCCACGTGCTCGACGAGCCGCTCGGCGTTGTCGGAGGGGATCCGTCCCCGCTCGACCATCTCGCCGACGACGGTCGCGAGCGTTCGGCGGAACATCTCGAACCGGGCGCCGTAGGAGACGACCTTCCGGGAGTCGCTAACCATCCCGGCGTAGTTGGCGAGCAGGTCGACGGCCGCGACCCGCTCGAGCTGGTTCTCGATCCCGAGCGGACTGTCGTTGAACCACCACGCCGGCCCGATGCTCACGGTGGGGTAGGTGCGGGCGACGACCGTCGCGCTCGGGTAGTGGGTCGGGTCGAGGGTGTAGAGGACGATCTCCATCTCCCCGTCGAAGGCGTCGAAAAAGTGATCGAGTCCTGAGACTAGGTCGATGTCCTGCGTCGAGACGTCACCGCCCGCGTTCGGCCCGACGTCCTCGGAGAGGGTATCGCGGTAGTCGCGGACCGCCCCAATGTGGAGCTGGGTCACCCAGCCGGCCTCGCTGTTCAACTCGCCGACGAACTCCAGCAGGTAGGCCCTGTAGTCGCGGATCTCGGCTTCCTCGAGGCTCGCGCCGCGCCGCGCTTTCGCGTAAATTTCGCCGGCGCGCTCCTCGCTGACCGGCCGCGATATCGGCTCGGTCCCCATCCCGATGTCGCACGCGACGCAATCGTGATCGACGAAGTAGTCGTGGCTCTCCGCGAGAGCGTCGAGGAATCCCTCGAAACCGTCGACGTCGGCGTCGGTCACCGCGTCGAGCTCCGAAACGAACGCCGACCACTCGGCGGTCTCGATCTTCAGCGCCCGATCCGGCCGCCAGGTAGGGCGGATGTCGACGTCGTCGATCTCGTCCTCGGCCCGCTCGTGGTACTCGAGTCGCGACGTCGGGTCGTCGCTGCTGCAGAGGACCTCGACGTTCATCTCGCGGAGCACCGCCTGCGGCCGCATTTCCGGTTCGGCGAGTTGCGTCTTCGTCTCCGCCCAGATCTCGTCGGCGGTGTCCGCGTTCAGGGGTTTCTCGATGCCGAAGCGCCGCTGGAGGTCGAGGTGGACCCAGTCGTAGGTGGGGTTTCCCGCGAAGTCCGGAAAGACCGCCGCGAGCGCATTCCACTTCTCGCGATTGTCGGCGTCGCCGGTGATCTTTTCCTCGGGGACGCCGCGCTTGCGCATGAGCTGCCAGACGTAGTGATCGGTCGCACCCTCGACCTCCCAGACGTCGCTCCAGGGCTCGTTTTCGACGACCTCCTCGAGGTCGATGTGGTTGTGCGGGTCGACGATCGGGAGATCGGCGATGGCCTCGTAGAGCTCCGCGGCGGCCTCCGTGTCGAGCAGATACCGCTCGTCCATGAATCCCATGGGCGACTCTGTTTCGAGGGCGGCAATAAAACCTCGGAACGGAACCGCCGCCGGCGCGTTCAGGAGCGCGTCTGCTCCAGCAGTCCCTTCATGTACCCGACGGCGAACAGCCGGCCCATGTCGGTGTAGCCGGCCTGGGTCTCCTCGCGGTCGCCCTCGCCGAGCATCTTCGGGACGTGATCGGGACGAATCGGGCCGTCGAATCCGACTTCGCGGTAGGCGTCCATCGCCGCGAGCATGTCGGTCTGTCCCTCCTCGTGCCACGTTTCGACGAACTCCTCGGCGGTCCCTTCCACGTCGCGGAAGTGGACGAAGTGGATCCGGTCGCCAAAGCGCCGGACCGTCTCGGGGACATCCGCGCCCATCGCCGAGAAGTTCCCCTGACAGAACGTCAGCCCGTGATTCGGACTCTCGTGAAGGTCCAGAATCCGCTGGACGTTCTCGACGGAATTGACGAGTCGAGGGACACCGCGAACGGACGCCACCGGCGGATCGTCGGGGTGGAGCGCGAGGTCGACGCCGGCCTCCTCGGCGACGGGAACGATCTCGTCGAGGAAGTACTCGAGGTTCTCCCACAGTTCCGCCTCGGTGACGTCGACCGGGCACTCCGGCGCGCGTTCGGACTGTTCGTGGTCGTAGGCCGTGGTTCGGGAGTCACCCCGCAGCGGGACGGCGTCGGACGTGCGGATCACGCCGACCGGGTTCTCCGTCCACACCCAGGAGTAGACGTCGATACCGACCCGTCCCATGTTTCGAAGCAACTGCTTGACCGTCTCGATCTCCTCGTCGCGGCCGGATCGGCCTAGTACAGTGTTCGTCATCGGCGGGCGGTCCTCGACGACCTCGAGCGACAGACCGTGGTCCGCGAACCGGTTCCGAGTCCGGAGTAGCGAGTCGAACGTCCACCACTCCTCTTCGCCCCAGAAGCGGACGACGGCCGTCGACAATCCGAGCTGTCTGGCGAGCGTCCACCGCCGGTCGGGAGACGGCGGGAGCATCAGCGTCGTGTTCACACGTCCCCTTCGGTAAGCCCGATAATAGATGTTGTGCGACGCATCGCTGATCGGGTGGCACGATTACCACTGGTAAACCGAGTAACGATCCGGGGAGAGGACTGCACGAGCGGAACACACCGGTACCTGTCCCTCACTGTTAAATAACAAGCTGTGAAACGGTTCAGTTACGATAACAATACCCATGACAGAGAATTTTCCCAGCGGCGAGAGGAGACGACGAACCGTCCTGAAATCGCTCGGCGTCCTCGGCGTTACGGCGGCGGCCGCCGGCCCCGCCGTGACGGCGCAGGAATCGGCCGGCTCAACCGCGGACTACCATCAGGCGCTTCGGGACGAACTCACCGCCTCGAGCCGCCAACAGAAACAACTCCCGGCGGGGTCGTACGTTTACGGAACGACGGAGGAGGCGGCGATCGATGCGTTCTCGCTCGAGGGAGGCGGGACGGAGACGGAGATCCAAGTCGACACGGACGCCGTCTCGATCACGAAAGCCGAACGGCTCGAAATTCCCGACGCCAGCGACGACCCGGCGGAGTACGCGTATCGCGGGGAGATCACCGACCGCTCCTTCGACGAGGGGGAGCTGCTCTTGGCCGTCGCGTACGTGCGAAGCGAGTCCGACGATTCCGAAGCGAACGCAGCGTTCGGGTATCGAGACGCGGAGTCAGACGGGATCGCGTCCGGCGACAACTTCGTCCAGCGCGGCGCGGCTATCGAGCCGAGCGGCGAGTGGATGCGATACTTCTTCCCCATCGAGGTCGACTCGAAACCGGCTGGAACGGACCAGATCCCGACGCTCGAGTTCCACACCGGCTACGCCGAGCAGACGATCGAGTTCGGAGGGATCGCGCTGTTCGATTACGGTGAGTCGGACGTCTCGCTCGAGACGCTCCCGCCGTACGACTACGAGGGGCGGGCCGAGGACGCCGAGTGGCGCGAGGCCGCCCGCGACCGAATCGAGGAGATCCGGAAGACGGACATCGAGGTGGCGGTGCTCGATCCCGGCGGCCAGCCGATGGACGGGGCGACGGTCGACCTCGAGATGACCGACCACGAGTTCGACTTCGGCAGCGCCGTCTCCGTCGAGCACGTCACCGGCGAGAGCGAGGACGACGAGCGCTACCGGGAGACGTTCCTCGAGAACTTCAACAGGGCCGTCGTCGAGAACGGGCTGAAGTATCCCGCCTGGGAGGGCGACTGGGACATCGACAACGACGCGACCAGAGCGACGCTCGAGTGGCTCAACGAGCGCGACATCCCGACGCGCGGCCACTACCTCCTGTGGGAGGAGTACAACAACGCCGGCGGCGGGGGCATGAACGTCGACCCCGACCAGTCCGCCGCGGAGATCGAGGCGGAGATTTCAGAAAAAATCGAAAACCACGCCACCGAGTTCGAGGGCCAGGTCTCCGACTGGGACATGCACAACCACCCGATCTGGCAGTCCAATTTCCGCGACGACGACGAGTTGGGATGGGACGCCGTCGACCGCTGGTGGTCGGTCGCCGACGAGGCCACGGACGCCGGACTCTACACCAACGAGATGGGTGCCATCGGCGGCCAGTGGCAGCGGAGTCAGTACTACGATTACATCTCCTCCCTGGTCGAGAACGACTACCCGATCGACGGGATCGGACTCATGGGTCACCACCAGCAGCAGTACAACCAGCTGCTCGACGTCGCGGACATGATCGCCGGCTTCGATCAGTTCGCGGAGTTCGGGCTCCCGCTCCTCGTCACCGAGTTCGACATCGAGATTTTCGACCGGCGAAACGCACAGGACGTCGCGGTCCAGGCGGACTACCTCCGGGACTTCCTCACGGTGGCGTTCAGCAAGGAAGCCGTGGAAGGCGTCCTCTCGTGGGGCTTCTGGGCGGACGACCACTGGCGGCCGACGGGTGCCTACTACGATTCCAACTGGAGCCTGCGAGCCCACGGCGAGCAGTTCCGGGAACTCGTCTTCGAGGAGTGGTGGACCGACGAGACCGGCGAAACCGACGACGACGGCATCTACACCACACGCGGCTTCAAGGGAAGCTACACGGTCACCGCCGAGAAGGGGGCCCTGTCCGGCGAGACGACCGTCACCGACGACGAGACGGAATCGGTGACGGTCGAGCTCACCCCGCCGGGGAAGGGCGACAAGGGTTCGAAGGGGAAGGGCTCGACGGGTAGCAACTGATCACCGCCTGACGTTCGATCACTGGACCCTCCCTAGAGGCGAACGGAGATTCGAAACTGATCGACCGCTCCGCGGCCTTCTCCGGCAGTCGACACCGACTGTCGTATTACGACGGATGCGTCCCCCAAACGCGTTTCGTCGCTCGCCGTAACTTCGCCGCCTGTCCCCCGAACGAAGGGTCTCTCGAGGCGCGCTGTCACGTCGGACCATCACTGTGCGAGTCGGCATCAAGCACCGCTGGTGAGGCGAGGCAGCCTGGTCAGTTCATCGATACCGTCACGTAGCCCGGGAAGTTCAGAATGAGCTTCTGGGTCGTGTCGCCGAACACGGCCTTCCCGGTCGGGGACCGCTGCTGTCCGATGGTGAAGAGATGGTCGCAGCCGCGTTTCTCGGCGAGGTCGATGATGCGATCGGCATCGGGCTCGTCGGTGACGTCAGTCACGACGGACCACTCCACATCGACGTCGTCGAGGGCCTCGGCGGCGAGCGAATCGGCGATCTGTTCGGCGATGCCGATTGCTTCCTCGTCACTGTAATCCTTGTTCTCGATGCGACCGATCTGATCCAGACTCGAGACCGACTCCTCGAACTGCTCCTCGCTGAGCGGCGAGTAGAGGATCAGGTCGGCGTCCGCGCCGGTCGCGTACGCTGCGGCTTCGCGGAGCAAGTCACTACCGCCATCGCGGTCGTTGAGGACGACTAATGTGTCTTCCATGGAGCGTCTCACGTCCTCGTTCCGTATAATACTAAGGCTCGTCTGACGGTCAGCGGGGGACGCCCGTTAGCCGGCTCCGCCGTTCTCCGTTACGGGTCGTTCACTAGACTTTTGCTGATTGCGTCGAACTACTTACTATGTCAGTGAGTGACTACGTACGAGGCGTGCGAGAGCGCGACTGGGAGGAACTGGACTCGGGAACGCTCCGTCTCGCCATGGTCGGACTCGGCTGGTGGACGCGCGAACAGGCGATCCCCGCCGTCGAAAGGTCGGAGTTCTGCGAGACGACCGTCGTCGTTAGCAGGACCCACGAGAAAGCCGCGGACGTCGTCGCGACGACGCCGAGCGTCGAGGTCTCGCTCACGTACGAGGAGTTCGCGGAGGGAGAATCGGTTGACGAGTACGACGCCGTCTACGTCTGTACCCCGAACGCGCTCCACCTGCCGTACGCAGAGGCGGCCGCCGAGCACGGAAAACCGATCCTCTGTGAGAAACCGCTCGAGGCGACGGCCGAGCGCGCCGAGGAACTCGTCGCGGCCACCGAAGACGTCCCCCTGATGGTCGCCTACCGAATGCAGACCGATCCGGGGGTTCGACGGATGCGCGAACTCGTCGCCGACGGGGCAATCGGCGATCCGGTGGCCGTCCACGGGCACATGGGCCAGCAGATGCTCGACGTCGTCTCCGGCGACCCCGACCAGTGGCGGCTCGACCCCGACCTCGCGGGGTACGGCGCGACGGTGATGGACCTCGGTATCTACCCGCTCAACACCGCCCGATTCGTCCTCGATGCCGACCCCGTGAGCGTGACCGCACAGATGCGCTCCGACGACGAGGCGTTCCGAGAGGTGCCCGACCAGCACGCCACCTTCACGATCGAGTTCGACGACGGGACGTACGCCGCCTGCACGGCGAGCCAGCATGCCTCCCTCTCGGGACACCTCCGGATCGTTGGCACCGACGGCGAGTTGCTACTCGAGCCGACGTTCCTCGGCGAGTCGCCCCAGACGGTGACCCTCCGGATGGACGGCCGAGAACTGCAACTCGACGACGGTCGGCGCGACGTGTTCGGCGACGAGATGACCGAGGAGTTCGACTACTTCGCGGACCGCGTCCTCCGAGTGGAACCGATCTCGCCCGACGGCGACCACGCGCTCGTCGATATGCGGGTGCTCGCGGCGATCTACGAGGCGGCCGAGACCGGGAGTGAAGTGTCGGTTCGGTAAATGGAACGGATCGAATCGGACTCGGCGATCTATCCGACCACAGTCGTAGTCGCTACCGTCCGCCGGTAGCCGGCTCGTTCTTCCCCTGTTGCTCGAGGATCTCGACGAGTCGGTCCGCGAACTCGACGGTTCGTCTGGGAAGCCCGTATCGTTCGGTTCCCATATCGTACTCGCGGAGCTCGGACACCGTTTCTTCGGTGTGGGGCATCGTCGTCACCGTCTCGCGAACGTCTATCTCGAGCACGCCGTCGTCGGTTTCCAGCCACGGCTGCGTCCGCTGTTTCTGGTCGTACTCGATCGAGTGCGTCTCGTCACCGATCGCGTCGACGACGTCGTCGATCGCACCGATTTCGATCCGGTCGTCCTCGGCAGTGAGGAAGAGCGTCCCGTCGACGGAATCGGGCTCGTAGCGTGTCATCAGCGGAACGTACAGCCGCTCGCATAATAATAGTGGTGTCGCCGGTCGGGGTACCCTCGAGATCCGAGAGGAGTCGATCGATCGCGACCGAACGCGAGGGGAACGGCGCGTCTCAGTGCTCCGCGAGCTCTTCGCGCGTCTCGACGGCCCCTTCGAGGGGTTCGCTGTCCCAGTACTCGTGATTCGGATCCTCGCGGAAGCAGGCGGCTTTCCCGTCCCCATCAGAAACCTCCTGGAGGTCCGGGTGCTCCTCGCGACAGGCCTCGCGAGCGACGGGACACCGCGTGTGGAACCGACAGCCCGAGGGCGGATCGACCGGGTTCGGAACGTCGACCTCTCTGAGCGGTGGCTCGCTGGCCTCCATCGAATCGAGATCGAGATCCGGCGTCGCCCACCGGAGCACTTCGGTGTACGGATGGCGCGGATCGTGGATGAGGCGCTCGGCGGTGCCGATCTCCACGATCTCTCCCAGGTACATGACGGCGATTCGGCCGTCGCCGTGCTCGGCGAAGTACCGCGCGTTCGAGAGGTCGTGGGAGATGAAGAGGAACGAGGTTTCGAACTCCTCCTGCAGTTCCAACATCAGGTCCATGATCTCGATGCGCAACGAGACGTCGACCGCGCTGATGGCCTCGTCGGCGAGGATCGCGTCCGGATTCATCAGCAGTGCGCGAGCGAGTGCGACGCGTTGCTTCTCGCCGCCCGAAAGCTGGTGGGGGTACCGATCGAGGAACTCGTCGGCCGGAGCCATGCCGATGCGCTCGAGCAGAGAGTGCATCCGACTCCGGCGCTCGGTCCGGTTGATGTTCGGATGGGTGTGCCTGAGCGGTTCCGAGAGAATGTCGACGATGCGTCGGTTGGGGTTGAGCGCACTCCCCGGATCCTGGTGGATGATCTGGAGCGCCGACCGGATATCGTCGTACGGAATCTCGCCGCCGCCCTTTTTCGCCTCCCAGATATCTTGGCCGCGGTACTCGATCGAGCCGCCGGTCGGCTCTTGGAGGCCGATCATCGTCTTCCCGAGCGTCGTCTTCCCGCAGCCGCTCTCGCCGAGGAGACAGACGAGATCCTGTTCTTCGATATCGAGCGAGACGCCGTCGACCGCTCGGACGACGCGGGGGTCTTCGGTGAACCGCTCGAACAGCCCTTGTTCCTCCTCGAAGTGGACCTCGACGTCGTTGAGCGAGAGGAGCGGCGTCTCGACCGGCTCCTCGTGACGTGTTTTCGCGATCGGTTCCGCCGTCTCGGCGGAAGCGGTGTTCTCGAAGTCGTCGCTCGTCTTACCGAAGTTGAGCTCGATCTCTTCGCGGGCTTGCTCCCAGTGGTGACACGCCGACCGGTGAGCGGTGTCGTCCCCGTCGACCGAGGCTAACGGCGGATCGTCCGTCCGACACTTTTCCGTCGCGAGCGGACACCGCGGTTCGAACCGGCAGCCGGACGGGAGGTTCACCGGAGCGGGGCCTTCGCCCGGAATCGGCTGCATCTCCGCCAGCGGTGCATCGATGTTCGGCGTCGCGTTCAACAGCTTTCGCGTGTACGGGTGCGCCGAGTTACCGATAATCTCGTCGCGCGGCCCGATCTCGGCGAACTGGAACGCGTAAATGATCGCCATCCGGTCGGCAAGCGACGCGACCAGCGGCAGGTCGTGGGTGATGAAGACGATCGTCAGGTCGTACTCGCTCTGCAAGTCGTCGAGTAACGTCAGAATCGACCGCTGCATCAGCAAGTCGAGCGCGGCCGTCGGCTCGTCCATCACCAGCACTTCCGGGTCCAGGACCATACTCAACGCGATCAGGGCCCGCTGTTGCATCCCACCCGAGAGTTCGTGGGGGTACGCGTCGAGGACCCGCTCCGGCTCGAGATAGAGGTTCTCGAGGAGTTCGCGGGCGAACTCGAGCCCCTCCGAGACGTTCTTGTCGTGGGCCTTGAGCGTCTCCGTAAAGTGAGCCCCGACCTTCATCGTCGGATTGAACGAACTCATCGCGCCCTGGAACACCATCGACACCTCTTCCCAGCGGAACTGTCGGAGTTCCTCGTCGTTCAACTCGAGGAGGTCGACCGACGAACCGTCCCGCCGGTTGTACGTGATCTGCCCGGAGAGGACGCCGGGATCGGGAATGGCATCGAGCAGTGCGGAGGCGAACATCGACTTGCCGCTCCCGCTCTCGCCGACGATACCGAGGACTTCGTTCCGCTCGATACTGACGTTGACGTTCTCGAGGACGCGCGTGTTGCCCTCGTTGTAGGTAACGCTCGTGTTTCGGACCTCGAAGATCGGATCTTCGACGGTCTCCTGTGATACGACTCGATCGCTAGATGTGCTGTCGATAGCCATTATATCATCTCCGTCGTCGTGTCGGTTTCCTCCTCCTCGATAGACTCGGATTCTCCGGTGAGACGGGTCCGGACGCGTGGGTTGAAGATCCGGTCCATCCCCTGACTCAGCAGGACGAGCCCGAACGCCAGCCCGACGATGGCGACGATCGGGACGAGGAGCCAGTGAAAGGCGTCCATCGAGAACAGGCCGCCTTGACGGTACCCGTTATTCAATGTAACGCCCCAGTTCTGTCCCGTGTAGGGCAACACGCCGATGAAGTACAGACCGACGGACGCGAAGATCGTGTAGCGTGCGGCGAACACGAAGTTGACCATTACGTACGGCATGATGTTCGGCAGCACGTCCTTGATGATGATGCGTATCGAACTCGTCCCCATCGTACGGGACGCTTCGATGTAGCTCTCCTCTCGGATCGAGAGGACCTGTGACCGGATCGAACGACCCAGCCCGGCCCAGTAGTTGACCGTCAGGACGACCCCGAGGAGAAGCGGGTTCTCCGGGCTCAGCGCGATCGCCAGGACGATGACGAGCGGGAGCCCCGGAATCGCCATGAAGAAGTCGGAGATGGCCGTGATGACGGTGTCTATCGCGCCGCCCTTGTACCCCGAGACGGTGCCCACTACGACTGCGAGAGTGGTCGCCCACACCCCGCCCGCGAGCACCATCAGGAGGATGAACGGCGTCGAGTCGATGATCAGGGCCAGCATATCGACCCCCGAGCGGGTCGTCCCGAGCGGATACGCCATGTTCTCGAACGGAGTGAGTAACGGCCCGGCCTGATTCGGACTGGCATCGCGCCAGAGCCCGAGCAGGTCGACGACCGCCATGAGGAGGTAGACGCTCAGGATGACAACCCCGATCCGAGTCCGTCTGTCAGACCATGCGACGGCGGCGGGCACGTAGATCTTCTGCTCGTAGAACTCGTTCAGTCGGTCGCGGCGACTCATCTCGACGTCTGACGTTTCCGAGCGCCAGTCGATGCCGTCGGCGGCGGTATCGGGTTCAGTACTCATCTGACTCACCTGCACTGATACGCGGATCGATCAGCCCGTACGTCAGATCGGCGATGTAGACCCCGACGACGAGCGTGACCGTGATGATCAGGAAGCATCCCATCATCAGTGGGTAATCGTTCGCATTGACCGCCTCAATCATGCGGTAGCCGAGACCGGGGTACGAGAAAATTTCCTCGAGCACGACGGTCCCCCCGAGCCGGAACCCGATTATCAGGATGAACCCCGTATACATCGGGAGGATGGCGTTCTTGGCGACGTACCGAGTGGCGATCCGGCCGTCGGAGAGACCACGCAGTCTGGCGACTTCGACGTACTCCTCGCCGAGCACCTGAATGCCGTTCCCGCGCATGTTGAGGGCCGTCGATCCGACCCCGCCGATCGTAAACGCCAGAATCGGGAGCGCAGCGTGGTAGAGCACGCTCGAGAAGTACTGGAGGGGGAGCGAGGCGTCGAGGCCTCGCTCGACGGCGTTCCCGGTCGGGAACCACCGGAGCTGGAACGCCAGGAAGAACAGGAGGATCACGGCGAAGATGTAGTAGGGGATCGACATCAGGAGAATCGATCCGCCCGATGCGATCTGATCGAACCGCGAGCCTTCCCAGTACGCCTGGATCGCGCCGAGCAACACGCCGATGACGAACATGAGTATCGTGGACGTCACGACGAGGAAGACGGTCCAGGGGAGCGCTTCGGCGATCACGTCTATGACGGGCTTGTTGAGCGAGATCGACTGGCCCAGATCCAACTGGACGACACCGATCATGTAGTCGATGTACTGTTGCCAGAGCGGTGCGTCAGGTCTGATGTTCTGCAGTGCCTCGATACGCGCGTCGACCTGATCAGCGGGGACCCCCTGCTGGAGGAGTTCTAGCCGTAACTGCGAGAACGGACCGCCGGGAAGCAGCCGGATCAGGCCAAAGCTGAGCGTCGCCACTGCGAGGATAGTCAACGGAATTTGTAACGTCCGTTTAAGGTAATAGTTCATTGTAACTAATGATAAAAATGGAATCGTGTGGCTGACTCAACCGTCGTACTGGAGTTCACCCTCGTGGGGCCACCAGAACTGTGGCCACTTGACCTGCCGATTGGGGCTGTCCTCGTCGGCGATCGACCACTCGTCGTCAGTCACCCAGGATTGCTCGTGCTTGGACACGAGCCCGAGGAAGGGGAGTTCGATGTGGTTGTGCCACGCCGCCTCCTGGACGTACGGCCTTGCCTCCTCGTCGGTCGGTTGCCGTGCGATCTGGTCGACCACATCGAGCGGGGTGAGCGACATCTCTCCGCCGTCTCTGCCGGGAATCGTCTGCTCGGATTGCGCCTTCTCCCGGTAGTTATGACCGCCGCCGATCTCCTCTTCCCACAGCTGGTAGCGCAGCGGGAAGTACGGGAACGACGATCGCGATCCGCCGGGCAGCCAGTAGAGGCTCCCCATCGCGAAGTTGCTGTTGGAGTACTGATTGAACCAGTCGTTCGTCGGTCTCGTGCTGACCGAGAAGTCGAAGCCGAAGTCGTTCAGCTGGTGGACGACGGTCTCGGACATGCTCGTCCAGTCCGTCCATCCCCCGGGAGAGTAGTAGTCCCCGCCGATGGAATCCCCGCTGGAGTCCTGCCAGGTTCCGCCGTCAAGCGTGTATCCGGCGTCCTCGAGCAACTGGGTCGCCTCGTCGGTCTGACTCTCATCAGCGCCGTAGGTCTCGAAGTCACCCTGCCAGTCGTCGAGCCAGTACTCTTGGTCCTTGGGTGCGATACCGCAGGGCGACGGCGTCACGAACTTCGACCGCGGACCGGCGTTGTCGACGAGACTCTGTCGGTTGATGACGTGTGCGACCGCCTGTCGAACCGCTCGCTGTCCGAAGTGAGGATCGTCGTGATTGAACACGATACCGTAGCCCCACTTGGCCGGAATCTGGACCTCGACGACGTGGTCCGGGAACTGGTCGACGATATCCGGCGGCGCAAACAGGCTCGGAGCGGCGTCGGCGTCCGTCCCCGATATGAGTGCCTGATGCTGAGCGGTGTTCCCACCGTATCTCTCGATCATGAACGTCTCGATGTTGACGTTGTCGGCGTTGTAGAACTCGGGATTCTGTTCGAACTCGAACGCCTGCTCGTCCTTGCTCACGAACGAGAACGGCCCACTGGCAACGGGGTCCTCCCACGCCCACTGGAGGAATTCCGACACGTCCTGGTCCAGGAACTGTTCGTGGACATCCGCTTTCGTATCGACGAAGAAGTTCGTGAGTTCGAACTTGAGGATCCGCGGGTTCGTCGGCCCGGAGAGTATCAGACGCGCGGTCCTGTCGTCGACGATCTCGTAGTCCTCGAGATACCCCCAGAGCGAACTGCCGGACATCTCTGCCAACTCGAGCTGGACGTCGAGATCGTCGGTCGTCCAGTCGTCTCCGTCGTCCCACTTCAGATCGTCGCGGAACGTCAGCGTCACTTCCTGCTCTTCAACCTGTAAGTCGTCGAGCGCCCCGAGGATAAACTCGTCCTCGCCGAACGAGTACTTCAGAAACGGAGCGAATACCGATCGCCCCGCGGGCCAGCGGTAGTTCTGTACGCCCGACGTGTTGAAGTGAAGATCGGCCGGGTTGCCAGTGTACGCGTTGACGAACGTGCCATCCTCCGATCCACCACCCACGCAGCCAGCGAGCGCGGCCGCCCCTGACGCACCTGCCACCGTTAACATTTTCCGGCGACTGATCGCATCGCTATAGTCACCGGGACTGCTATCTGTTCCCATACCTGTGAACGATAACCACAGTCAGTAATAAACATTGTGATTTGTAGTTGTCACGATTCGGCTCTGAGAGCGACCTGCGTTGATGCGCGTTTTCGTTCTCTCGGGCGGATGCTGGGAACCTGAAGCGGACGATCCACGACCGGACGAGCGATCGACCACTATCGTTTTACCGGTCGCCGACGACGATTTGACCGTCTCTCGATGAATCAGTACGACGATTGCTGGCTTCGGTACGATCGCGCGGCTGGTGAGAACCGACTCGACTCCTACCACCGCCGGTGTAGACACGCGTACGTCGCCGAAAAGTCCCCCGAGTGCGGCGCGATCCGGGACGAACTCCGACGAGCGCTGCCCGGACTTCTCGAGGCGGACCCGCACCTCTGGCACCATCCGCCGACCACGGTCGACGGTTTTCTCGCCATCGGCACCCCGGACGACATGGCGATGATCGCCGAGTCGGTTCCGATCGACGACGTCGCCGACCTCGAGGACGGCGGATACCTCATTCGGTCGGTCACGTGGAACGGCGCGGACTGCCTCGTCGTCACAGCGTCCACCGATCGGGGGTTAGTGTACGGAACGTTCCACCTCCTTCGGCTGCTCGGCACCGGCGAACCGATCGACGACCTCGACGTGCGCGAGGAGCCGGCGTACGCGAACCGGTTGCTCAATCAGTGGGACACGCCCTTCCATCGCTCGGTCGAACGCGGATACGCCGGCGAGTCGATCTTCGACTGGGAACGACTGCCCGACCTCCGGTCGCGATACGAAGATTACGCCCGCCTGCTGGCCTCCGTCGGGATCAACGGTATCGTCCTCAACAACGTCAACACGACGAAGCCGCAGCGAGCGAGCGCGAACGCCGCGTTCGACGAGTTCGAGGGATGGCAATTGCTCGAGTCGCACCGACTCGAGGACCTCACCGGGCTCGCGTCGCTGTTCCGCCGGTACGGCATCCGGCCGTACCTCTCGGTCAACTTCGCGGCGCCGATGCTCGTCGGCGACCTCGACACCGCCGACCCGCTCGAGGAAGACGTCCGGGAGTGGTGGCGGAGGAAAGCTGACGAGATATACGACCTCGTGCCGGATTTCGGCGGCTTTCTCGTCAAGGCCGACTCGGAGGGGCAGCCCGGCCCCTACGACTACGACCGCGATCACGTGGACGGCGCGAACGCGATCGCACAAGCGCTCGAGCCACACGGCGGGCGCGTCTGGTGGCGCGCCTTCGTCTACGGCTCGCACGAGGACCGGGCGGTACAGGCCTACGACACATTCGAACCGCTGGACGGCGAGTTCGCTGAGAACGTCACCGTCCAGATCAAGAACGGACCGATCGACTTCCAGCCTCGCGAGCCCGTATCGACGCTGTTCGGCGCGATGCCGGAGACGGACCTCGGGCTCGAGTTGCAGATAACCCAGGAGTACACCGGGCAGGGCGTCCACGCGACCTATCATCTCCCGATGTGGAAGGAGATCTTCGAGTTCGACACGCACGCGGACGGCGAGGGGACGCCGGTGCGTTCGCTCTTCCGCGGCGACGGCGAGGGCGCCGTCGGCGTCGGCAACGTCGGGGAGGACTACAACTGGACGGGTCACTACCTCGCCCAGGCGAATCTCTACGCGTTCGGTCGGGCAGCCTGGAATCCCGACCGCTCCGCTGAGGCGATCACCCGCGAGTGGGTCCGGCTGACGTTCGGCACCGACGAGGACGTCGTCGACACCGTCACCGAGATCCTCCACGGCTCGTGGGAGGCATGCATTAATTACGAAACCGGCGGCCTCGGACTCATGCACATGATGCACAACGGCGAGGAGTACCTCGAGAACCATTACTACCCGTCGCCCGAGGAGTGGCCCGGCTACCACGGCGCGAGCGAGGACGGGATCGGCGTCGACCGAACCGAGAGCGGAAGCGGCTACGTCACGCAGTACCGCGATCCGGTCGCCGAGCGCTACGGCTCCGTCGAGACCTGCCCCGAGGAGTTGCTCCTCTTCTTCCACCACCTTCCCTGGGACCACGAACTCGCGGACGGAACGACCGTCGTCCAGCGACTCTACGACAACTGCTTCGCGGGCGTCGAGGAGGTCGAACGACTCCGGGACCTGTGGCGCTCGATCGAGGGACGCGTCGACGAGCGGCGATACCGCCACGTCGCCGAGCGGTTCGACGAACAGGTCGCACAGGCCGAGCGGTGGCGGGACGTATTCACGTCGACCTTTCGGGAGTACTCGGACATCCCCGACGAGCGAGGGCGCGCTCGAGACGAGTAGTTCGAGTCCGCGCTGCGATCACCGATACATTTTTTACGCGTGTTCTCAACTCACACACCATGTCGAAAACGTCGACGCTGCTCGACCTCATCGCCGCTCAGCGCGAGCAGATGAAGGTCATCCTCGCCCTGCTGATCATATCGGGGCTCCTCCTCGCGCTCTCGGCCGCGTTCGTCCGGCCCGGCGACCAGGCGTATCCCATCCTCATCATCGATATCGTTCTCGTGGCCGGCGCGTTCGTTTTCTTCAGCGGCGCGTACTGGTACTGCACGAAACGCGAGATGAACGACTGAGCCCGCTCGCTCGGTGCCAGTTCTCGACCCGAGTCCGAGCGACGACGCGTTCGTGCCGTTCCTGAGAAATCGTGATTACGACGCGTCAGCGAGGAAGTTCGCGGTCTCGTCTGCGAGTTCTCGAACGTCCCGGTTGGCGTCCGCCGCAGCCACGTCCCGGAGTTTCGACACGGCGGCGTCATCGCCGAGGTGGCCGAGCGCTCGAACGGTACGCGCACGCACGACGACGCTGTCGTCGTCGAGACGGTCGATCAGGCGGTCGCTCACCGGAGCGATGACCGCCGGCTTTGCCGCCGCCAGTTGGGCGAGCGCGTCGATCGCGCCGCCGGAGATGGCCGGATGCACGTCGTCCAGCAGCGCGAGGAGCGCATCGACGTCGTCGAACGCCGACTGGGGCTCCGATTCGATGGCGGCAACGACGACGTTACTCAGCGTTTGACGGGCGGATATTCGCCGCTTGCGCTCTTCGTCCTCGTGATCCTGTATCGTGCGCCGGGTCACCTCGTCGGTTACCACGTCGCTGAGGTCTTCGCCCTGCGGATCGGGCTCGGTGACTCGAATTCCCTCGAGCAACTGCCGAACGAACGGCGCGACGAGATCGGGGCGCCCGACGACGAGCGTAGCGAGGACCCTCGAACCGGTCAGCTGTACGTCCACGATATCTGCGCCAGCGGTGTCGACGAGGTCGGTCAGCCGCTCCTCGAGCGCCCCCGGATCGCGTTCGGCGACGGTCCTGAGGACGGTGATCGCACGCAGTGCGACCGGGGAGTTATCGTCGTTGGCGAGCGACGCGACCTCGTCGAGGACCGGTCGCACGGCGTCGACTCTCTCCGCGGCGAGCGTTTCACAGACGTCGACGCCTCGCTGTCGAACTAGCGGGTCCGATGACGAGAGCGCGGCGCGCAACTCCGCGTCGTCGATGTCATCCCGGGTTATCGACTCGGAATCGATTCCGTCGATCGGCACTGACGAGTCCATCGTCATACCCGTGTGATACGCATCGGCCGATAAATACGTGCGGGTTGTGTTACCAGACGTCCCGACAGGTGTCTCGACCGTTCGCGTCGTTACTCGACGTCCGCGACGTCAGTCTCGGTGAAGTACGTCCGGCCGGACCGCGGTACTTCCTTCGTCCCGGTTACCTCGAAGGAGGCGGTCGCGGCCACCTCGGCGGCCGAGTAGCCGACGCGGAACTCGTAGGGTCCCTCTTCGACAGTCAGGTCGAAGTCCCGGTCGTGGTAGGCGAGTTGCGAGGCGTCGACCTCGAAACTGACTCGTTTCGTCTCGCCCGGCTTGAGGGAGACGCGTTCGAATCCGACGAGTTCCTGCACCGGACGGGCCTGGTCGGGATTCTCGGCGTTCGCGTACAGTTGAACGACGTCGTCACCCGCGGTGTCGCCGGCGTTTTCGACGGTCACGTCCGCGGTGATCGTCCCGGCCGGCGGGAGCTCGTCGGTCGACAGCGAGAGGTCGCCGTACTCGAAGTCGGTGTAGCTCAGCCCGTGACCGAAGGGGTAGAGCGGAGCGCTCTCCGTGTAGACGTACTCCTCGTTCGCGGTGTTGGGCTTCCGGTTGTAGTGAACCGGGAGCTGTCCGACCGTGCGCGGGATGGAGACCGGCAGGTGGCCACAGGGGTTGTGTTCGCCGAACAGAGCGGCGGCGACGCCCTCGCCGCCGCGTTCGCCGGGGAGCCACGCCTGCACGACGGCCGGGACCGCTTCTGCGATCCACTCGAGGGAGTGGGGCTTGCCGCTCACGACGACGACCACGACCGGCGTCCCCGTCTCGTGAATTCGTTTGACGAGATCGCGCTGGACGCCGGGAAGTCCCAGATCGACCACGTCACAGCCCTCGCCGCTGGTGGCAACGCTGGGTTTGTTGACCCGCTCTTTATCCGAGTCCGAGAAGTCGACGGCGGAGCGCGCGCCGACGAACGCGAGGGCGACGTCCGCGTCCGCGGCGGTGTCCGCGGCCGCGTCGAACTCGTCCGTCTCGGGACCGGTCGTCGTACAGCCCTGCTCGTAGAGAACCTCGAACCCGTACTCGTCGCTTCGGTCGTGGACGGCACCGAGCGGCGTCGTCGCCTCGAGTTCGACTTCCTCCTCGGGGTAGTGAGCGGGGTAGGCGTAGTCACCCATGAGCTCCTGCGCGTCGTCGGCTTTCGGACCGACGACCGCGACGGAGTCGGTCTCCTCGCCGACGAGGGGAAGCAGGTCGTCCTCGTTTTTCAGGAGCGTCATCGACTCGCGGGCGGCGCGCTCGGTGACCGCTCT
>NZ_JAQIVI010000560.1 GCF_028618695.1 Natrinema soli
GGGAGCGTCAGCAACTGGTCGACGATCGGCTCGAGGCCGCTCGCCCACGCGTCGAACGCCTCGGGATCGGCGTCGGGACTCGGCGGCGAGTCGAGTTCGGCCGCGAGGGCCTGGATCGACTCGAGGCGTCCGGACCTCGAGAGGTAGAGATAGGCGATGCCGATCGCGAGAAACGGAACGACGCGGACGATCGCGGGGATCGCGACGCCGAGCAGGTACAGCGGGAGGAGATCGGCCGGACGACGACGGAGGACGGCGACGACGGCGGCGACGAAATCGGAGAGGGACATACTCGACCGTTAGACGGCGTATCAGTTAAATGAACGCTCTCAGCGACCGGGAGATGTGATCGGTCGATAGAGCGGATGATTCGATGCCGTGATATCGATAGCGACCCCGGAGACTGACGCCTCACTATTTACATCCCTCGTCGTCGTACGGTAATGTATGGTCACCACAATCTCGCCCGAACGGCTCGCCGAGCTGCAAGACGAGAACGCCGATTTCGCGCTCGTCGATACCCGACCCGAAGACAGCTACGAGTCCTGGCACATCGCGGGCGCGCTCCACTTCCCGTTCGGTCCCGAGGAGGAACTGGACGGCCGACTCGAGGACCTCCAGGCCGTCGTCGGTGACGCCGACCGCGTCATCACCGTCTGCGCGAAGGGGCTCTCCTCGGGCAACCTCGCGACGCGCCTCGAGTCGGCGACCGACGAGTACGATGTGGCTGCCGTCGACGGCGGCATGAAGGGCTGGAGCGGGGTCTACGACCGAGTGGAGATGGACGTGGACGACGGGCTGACGATCGTACAGATCCAGCGGCGCGCGAAGGGGTGTCTGGGCTACGTCGTCGGCTGTGCGGAGACGGGCGAGGCCCTCGTCGTCGATCCGACCGCGGACACCGACGAGTACGCGGTCGCGGCCGAGGAAGCCGGCCTGACCGTTATCGGCGTGATCGACACGCACGTGCACGCCGACCACATTTCCGGCGGTCGCGATCTGGCGGACGACCTCGAGGTGCCGTACTATCTCGGCGAGCGCGCGAGCGAGCGCGACGTCGAACGGGAGTACACGCCGCTCGAGCGCAACGAGGTACTCGCGGTCGGCGAGCGCGAGATCAAGGCGGTGTCCGCGCCGGGCCACACCAGCGAGATGATCAATCTGCTGGTGGACGACGACGCGCTGCTGACCGCGGACACGCTGCACGTCGACTCGACGGGCCGGACGGAACTCGAGTTCGGAGAGAGCGAGGCGCTACGCGACTCGGAAGATGCGAGCGGTGAAGCCGCGAGCGAGGATGAAGGGGAGAGAGGGGCTCGACTGCTCTACGAGACGCTCCACCGAACGATTCTGGCCGAGCCCGAGAGCCTCGTCGTCCTTCCGGGGCACGTGACGGTCACCGCAGACGGCGAGTTCGAACACGGCGCGCCAGGCGAGCCGATTCGGACAACCATCCGCGCCGCGCGGACGGGGATCGACCTGCTCGACCTCGAGGAAGACGCGTTCATCGAACGAATGGCCGACGCCGGTGAAAAGCCGTCGAACTACGAAGAAATCATCGAGTACAACCGCGGCGCGGCCGACATGTCGCCCGAGGAGCGAGTCGAACTCGAGTTAGGGCCGAACAACTGCTCGGCGTGAGTCGAACGCTCCGGTGGAACCCGTCCGGCCGCAGGGTCCGATTCGTCGTGGGGAAGGCTAGTGTTTCGCGCCGGCGACACCGCTTCCGATCGCCGCGCCGCACTCGGTGCACGCGACGAGATAGAACCGCTTCGACGCCGCGAAGAACCCGGTCGTGGCATCCATTTCGACGAACTCGACGTCGGTCTTCTCCGAAAGGGTCGCTTCGCATTCAGGGCAGTGGACCATAGCGCAATATATGATAGACGCACTATATTTCTTACCATCTCACACGACTTATGCGTTACACGCTTACACGGCACACAGAGCGCTTCCTTGTACACGGCAGTTCCCTTCTCACACTGCACCGCCGCCACCGCCGGCTTTCGCGCCTGCGATGCCGCTCCCGATCGTCGCGCCGCAGGCGGCGCAGGTCGTCACGTAGAACCGTTTCGATGCGGCGAGAAAACCGGTCGTCGCGTCGGTTTCCACGAACTCGATGTCCGAGCGCTCCGCGAGGGTCGCCTCGCATTCGGGGCAGTGAACCATGTTCGCAGAACGGTTGGTTACCCTGAAAGTCTTTGCGCAGGTCACTCTCCGGCGTCCGTATTCGAGACGGAGGCCATCCGAACCCGCTCGAGAACTCGCACACGAAACGCACGATACCATACCCGCTGTCACCGCGAGTATGTCTCGAGTCGGGCCAGCCGTTTGCCGTCGGTTTCGAAGAAGTCAGCGAACTCGAAGAGCGTCGTGCCCTCCTCGATGACGCGGCCGCGCACCGCGATCCGACCGTCTCCGGCGATCACCGACTCGAGGTCGTGACTGGTGTCCGGGTTCGGCCGCTTCTCGCGCATGAATTCGATGAACTCGTCGCGATTCTCGAAGGTCCGATCCGGACGGTGCTGGACGAACGCCGGTGAGAGGACGTCCTCGAGTGCGTCGTAGTCGTGTTCGTCGAGGGCTGCGTAGTATCGCCTGACGAGAGCGGCCGAATCCATATCCGACGTTTCGTCGCGACCGACAAAAGCGTGCGACTCTCCTGACTGGTCCAGGAACCGACTCGAACGTCGGGTTCGGGGAACCCTTACACAGCTGCACGGTGGTTGTTCACATATGGCGACGGTAGACGACTTCCAGGCGACAGTTTCGCTGGACGATCTCGAGGCGGCGGGCCGCGAGCTGGTATCAATCGACGGGGCGGCGATCGCGCTCTTCCACCACGAAGGGGAGGTTCGAGCGGTCGACAACCGCTGTCCGCACATGGGGTTTCCCCTCTCCGAAGGGAGCGTCGCGGACGGCATCCTCACCTGTCACTGGCACCACGCGCGGTTCGAACTCTCCTGTGGCGACACGTTCGACCCCTGGGCCGACGACGTCCGAACGTATCCGACCGAAATCCGGGACGGTACCGTGTTCGTTAACCCGAACCCGCCTCGAGAGTTACCGCCCGATGAGCACTGGGCGGACCGCCTCGAGACCGGACTGGAGGAGAACCTCCGACTCGTCGTTGCGAAGTCGACGATCGGGCTATTGGATGCCGGCGTCGACTATCGAAAGCCGATGGGGACCGCTCTCGAGTTCGGAACTCGATATCGGGAGTCGGGCTGGGGACCGGGACTGACCATCCTGGGCTGCATGACGAACGTGATCGACGACCTCGACCCGGCGGACCGAAAGCGGGCGCTGTACACCGGCGTTCGCCACGTCGCGGACGACTGCGCGGACCAGCCGCCGAACTTCGATCAGCCGTCGTTCTCGACCGACGAGGTGGCCTTCGACAGACTGAAATCCTGGTTCCGGGACTGCATCGAGGTTCGCGACGCCGACGGTGCGGAGCGCTGCCTCCGCACGGCCGTCGCGACGGGCCGGTCCGAGGCCGAGGTGGCCGAACTGTTCTTCGCCGCCGCGACCGACCACCCCTACCTCTCGAGCGGGCACGTCCTCGACTTCGCCAACACGGCCTTCGAGTGCCTCGAGCGCGTCGGCTGGGACGACGCGGACGAGACGTTGGCGAGTCTGATCGACCCCCTCGCGAGCGCCGACCGTAGCGACGAGCGGTCCTCGTGGCGACAGCCGGTCGATCTCGTGGCGCTGCTCGAGGACGTCTACGGCGGCGACGTGACGGCGACGAGCGGGCTCGAGGACCTCGCGAG
>NZ_JAQIVI010000561.1 GCF_028618695.1 Natrinema soli
CTGGCTGGCGTCCCTCGGCAGCGCAATCGAGATCGCAACGTGGTTCGCCGTCCCCGAATTCGTCGCTGCCGTCGCCTTCGGCGGCTGGATCCTCCTGCTCGCGGTCGCCATCTCCCGCCGGACCGACCGCGAAACGGGCGGACCGAGCCGCTGATCGCTCGCGCCCGCTGTTGGGACGCTCGGCCACACAACGCTTAAATCGAAACCGACCCTAAACGCGGATATGCATAAAGACGAACTCCTCGAGCTCCACGAAGAACTCGTCGTCATCATGGAGTACTTCTCCGAGCGCGAGGAGGTCGACGAAACGCTGTTCGATCCGTACCGCCAACTCGATGTCGATCCCTCGCACGTCCACAAGTCGAAGAGCGAACACAAACACGCGGTCTTCGTCCTCGGCAACGCGCTCGCGAGCGCGATGAGCGAGGACGAGTTCTCGAGCGCCGGTCGGATCGGCAAGCGAATGAAGGAACTCGCCGAGGACGCGGAATCGAAGATATAGGCGATTTCTATCGAAGCTGCTGAAAGCCAGTGAGTACCTGGTCGACGACGGGAGTGCGTTCAGCGGATGATCGTTTCAGTAGCTGCGATAGGCGAAACGTATTTGGTGTGGTTCCCGCTTGTTGACGTATGGACTCGCGCACGCAAGAGCGCGTCGAGGAGTGGGACTCTCGCCCCTTCAACGGCGGTTTCGACGGTCTCTCCGATCTCGCTGATGGTGATTTCTCGGGTGCCGTATCGACGGCGGGCACGTGGCTCTTTATGCTCAACGGCCGCATCGTCGGCGTCCTCGATGGCGACATCGAGGACTTCGAGACCGCCTCGGGCACGCGGTACGAGGCCCCCCACCCGTCGCTCCCCTTACTCTGTACGATGGAGGAACGGGGCGGCGAGCCGCGGGCGAAATACTATACTAACGAGACGCCGCTTCGCGAGGTCGACGGCACGCTGCAGAGCGGCTCGTTCACCGGCTACATCGAACTGAGCGAGAACGTGCTCAGCGGCGACTACTACGCCGTCTACTACGGCGGTCGCCGCATGGCCGCGGCCTACATCGGCAACGCCGAACGGCTGCACACCGGGGACGATGCCTTCGAGCGAGCGGCCGACGAGGTCGGTATCTACGAGGTCACCGACGTCGAGATCGATGTCGTCGACGTTCCGGGGACGGCCGACGTCGAACCCGATTCGGAGCCGGAATCGACGACGGGCTCCGAGGCGGCCGATCGAGCGGACTCGCAGGATTCGACGGCGGCTGACCCGTCTACGGCTGCCGACTCGGCGTCCGATCAAACCGCCGATTCGACGACCCAGTCGATCGACCCGATCGACGTCTCGAGCGCCGACCCCGTCGACGCGGACGATGCGGCCGGGAGCGACCCGACCGAAGACGTCACCGTCGACGACGAGTCGACCCTGTCGTCGGAGATCGACCTGACGGGGGAGGTTACGGGTATCACGACGACCGACGAGAGCGAGGCAGAGGCGGAGTCTGCCACTGCGGGCATTACCGACTAGGGGCTGTCCGCCGATCCCGATTCCGAGTATAGCCCAAATGCAACCTCCGAGGACGACGGCGGGCTATCGGAGCGGGACGCGGCCGCGGAGACCGAGGCGATCGAGAACGCGGATCCCGACGCCACATCCGTCGGGTCGACCGACCCCGAATCGGAGTCGGAGCCGACATCGGCGGTGCCGGGAATCGAAGCGTCGGGCGACGAGCCCACCGTGACCGATTCGACAGCAGCGGCCAGCGGTGAGAGCGAGCCGTCGGCGGCCACTGAGACGGCTGCAGCGGCCACCGAGACGGCCGTAGATCCAACCGACACTGAGGATCCCGCCGGCACCGACGAAGCCGACACTGGCGAGTCCCGGCCATCGACGGACGAGGGATCCGCTCCGAGTCCCGACCTCGCGGAGGTCGAGGCGGCGGCCGAGGAACTCGATCAGAACGATATTTCCTGGGTCGACGAGGACAACGCGGACGACGTGAACGAGGACAGTGAGGCGGGCGAGGACGACGAGACGACGATCGGGTCGTCTGACGACGATCCCGCAACCGGAGCCGAGGAGGCGAGCGCGGAGGACGGCCTCGAGGAACAGTTCGAACGGGAGGAGGAGTGGCGCGAGACGCGACGCATTCCATCGATCGATCCGGAGAACAGCGAGGCGGTTTCCGACTCGAGCGCGGGCGGACGCGAGGCGAAACCGGATCGATCGTCGCCGGACCGCTCCTCGTCGGAGCAGTCGTCGAACCCGGTCGACGCGAGTGCGGCCAACGCCCCGTCGAACGACGCTCGAGCGGACTCGCAGGACTCGGCGG
>NZ_JAQIVI010000562.1 GCF_028618695.1 Natrinema soli
GTCGAGCACCCAGACGACCGCGCCGGCGCTCTCGAGGATCGATCGGTAGCGCCGATCGGATTCCGCCGCGGCCAGACGGAATCGGGCTCGCTCGGCCTCGTTTCTCACTCGAGCGGTCAGCACCGTCGGGGATTCGTCACGAGCGACGACGTCGCTCGCTCCCGCCGCGAGCGCGCGGTCGGCGCAGTCGGCGTGGTCTGGGTCTGTACCGTCGGCGGAGTCAGCACGGTCCGTGCGGTCGTCGTCACTATCGAGTACAGCCACGATCGGCCGGTCGTCGGCTCCGGCGGCGAGGCGCTCGAGTAGTGTTCCTCTCGGTTCCGATCGTTCGCCGTCGTCGGCCGGGACGAACGGGCAGACGAGACAGTGTACCTCGCGCTCGGCGAGTCGCTCGCGGGCCCCCTCGAGCGTTCGCTCCCTGAGGAGCGAACCGCCCTCGAACCGGGAGGCGAGCGCCTCCGTCGCATCGTCGGCGGCAGCGGAATCGCCGACGACCAGGACGCAGCGGGCGTCACCGACGACGGTTGCGGTGCCGTTGCTCACTCAGCGGTCACCTCCAGTCTGGCCCGCTTCAGGTCTTGCGCCCCGGGTCGGTACCGTCCGGTCTGATCGACCCCTGATCGATGAATCGCCGGACGATCGGGTACCGGACGACCGAGAGCACTAACCGAGCAAGCAGCCACGAAAGCGGCCACGATACCGGCCGGATCGCTCTCACGCAAGATAACTATGGATCTCGTACCCGCGCGTCGCGGGGGAGTAGGCGGACTAACCACCGGATTCGTAGGCCGTTATGAGTACACTGTTATGATCGTTCTCGAACCGTGAGGACCGGGACCGGTGCGTTCCGGACGATCTCCTCGGCGACGCTGCCCGAGATGAGGTGATCGAGCCCGGATCGGCCGGCCGTCCCGACGATAATCATATCGACCGGGTTCGTCTCCGCGAAGTCGACGATCTGCTCTTGGGGGACGCCGTGACGGATGTCCGTAGTCACGTCGACACCCTCTCGAGTCGCCGACTCCTCGGCCTCCTCAGCGGCCGCGGCGGCCGCCTCCTCCGGATCGTTCCGGAGGCGATCCTGTTGATCCTCCGCGTGCGGGCCGTCCTCCGACACCGAGAGGACGTGCAGGGTCGCGTCGAGGTGATTCGCGAGTTCGATCCCGTGATCGGTCGCCCGACGGGCCGCGTCGCTCCCGTCCGTCGCGAGGAGTATACCCTGATACATCGGTCACCTATCCGTTCAAGCGACGGCCGGATACATCCCTGACCTGCCGTTGCCTGCCGGCTATCCGTCGATCGAACGCATCAAAACACCACCTCCCACTCGTGTCCGCAGCTGTGACACTCGAAGCGACGTTTCAACCCCGCATCAGTCACCGCTCGATCCGCTTCTTCTCCCGACTCCTCGAGACAGTTCGGGCAACGATATCGGCTCATGCTCGTCTCGCATCACCCAGTCCGATATAAAGAGCCGACTCGCTTCGGGAGGATTGCTACCAATTCGGACCGTTTCACACGGAATCCGATCGGTCGATCGGACCGCTGAATTCCGGACCGAACCATCGCGCCCTGAGCGTCGGTGTCAGAGCAAACCGCCGCGACGCAGGCGTCGGCATCAGAACAACACGAGGAACACGCGATGCAGATCGAAAACGACGATCGCGAGATACAGTTGCCCGATCCCGGCGGCGATCATCACGACGCCCGCGATCCGCTTGAGCAGGCCGGAGTAGGCCGCGAGCCGGCCGGCACCGGCGACGAGTCCCATCCCCGTTGCGACGGTCAACGCGACCATGAGCACGACGACGGTACCGACGTACGTCCCCAGGAGGACCACCGCGTCGGTCGTCGACAGCGATAAGGCACGGGTGACGACGCTGATGAACAGCGGCGCGACGCAGCCGGCCGACGCCAGCGCGTAGCCGACGCCGAAGACACCGAAGCCGAGCGTGCTCGAGCGACGCTTCGGGAGCGGGATCGAGAGCGACGGCGCGCGCCCGAGGACGATCAACGCGCCGAACCCGATCAGGACGAAACCGGCGATG
The DNA here is from genome assembly GCF_028618695.1 of Natrinema soli. Next base: position 2,049 of record NZ_JAQIVI010000562.1, read on the forward strand.
GCTTCGAACCACTTGATCGACGACAGCGTCGACTGACCGACCCAGAACGTCGCCCCGAGCAGGGCGGTGAACGTGACGAGGACGCCGAGCCCCG
>NZ_JAQIVI010000563.1 GCF_028618695.1 Natrinema soli
TCGTCGAGACGCCTTCGATCGATCGGCCCGGCAGCAGGTCCTCGTCGAGCGCGCGCCGGTAGATGACGCTGGCGGTCTCGCGGACGTTCGTCGGGAGGCCGAGCGCGCTTGCCATCCGGTCGATTTCGCCGAGGGCCTGCTTCAGGTTGCGCTCCTTCGAGTCGCGGGTGCGAAAGCGTTCGTTCCACTTGCGCAGGCGCTGCATCTTCTCGCGCTGGCGGGAGCCCAGCGAGTTCCCGTAGGCGTCCTTGTTCCGCCAGTCGATGTTCGTCGAGAGCCCCTTGTCGTGCATCGTGTTCGTCGTGGGCGCGCCCACGCGGGACTTCTCGTTCTTCTCGGCGGCGTCGAAGGCCCGCCACTCGGGGCCGCGGTCGACCGAGTCCTCCTCGACGACCAGCCCGCAATCCTCACAGACCGTCTCGCCGTGCTCGTCGTCGACGACGAGGTTGCCCGCACACTCGGGGCAGACCAGATCCTCTTGCTCGCTTTCGGTCTCTTGTTCGTTCGTTTCGGGTTCGCTACGTCGTACTCTCGTGTTCGATGGTGCGTTAGTCATACGATGGCGATTGCTGGCCGGCCGAACCGATCGCAAAAGCCCGGACGGATCCGTTACCTCCCACGTTCAGACACTCGAGGTTTAATAGTTTCGAAATCCCGGCCGGAAATCCCGTCAAACTGGATAATTCGACGACTGATCATGTGAGATCGTACCAGTAAAACGGAGCGCGACGCCGAAACGGAGCCTCCAACTTCGCCCCGTTCGAACGGGCGGTATGGAACTCGCAGTCGGCAGCACGAATCCGGTCAAGGTCGACGCCGTCGAACGAACGCTCGAGCGATACGAACCGACCGTGACCGCCGTCGCCGTCGACTCCGGGGTGAGCGAGCAGCCGCGATCGATCGAGGAAACCGTCAGGGGAGCCGAGAATCGCGCCCGACGGGCGCTCGCGGCGACCGACGCCGACTACGGGGTCGGCCTCGAGGGCGGCGTCGCTCGGCTCGAGGGAGTGCCGGGGCTCTCGCTGATCATGTGGGGTGCCGTCACCGACGGGGATCGAACTGAGCGAGGCGGCGGCCCGACGCTCCGTCTCCCCGATACCGTCGCCGA
>NZ_JAQIVI010000564.1 GCF_028618695.1 Natrinema soli
GCCGGCGGCACGGCCATGCGCTCGTCCGTCGCCAGCGCGTCGCGGCCGACGGCGATCTCGTCGACGCCGATCCGCTCGAGTTCCTCGACGACCCGGCCGGTCGTCCGAAACTCGCGCCAGCCCGGTTCGGGATGACGGTGGAACTCCCGCCGTAATTCGCGCAGTCTGTGTCGCGCCTCGTAGGACATTCTTGCCGGTTCTACGCGCGGGAGATACTTAATCGTATACCGATTACGCACGATCGATGTAGATAGTCAGGGATCGAAGCGGATTCCGTCCGATTCCCCAATCGTCCGAGACGATAGCCACGACAACCACCGGTGTGGGAACGTTGGAAGGGGACGGACACCCGCTCGACGACCCAAAAAACGGTCTGTACGCGGTACTGGCTCCCGAACTCGTGGGATCGAACCGCGGTTCTCGATCTCCCCGGCTACCCGAGGTATGCGGTCGCGTCCAGTTCGACGCGGACGTCCTCGGGCAGCCGCGAGACTTCGACGCAGACTCGAGCCGGCGGGTCCTCGCCGAATCGCGCGCCGTAGGCCTCGTTGACCCGCTCGTAGTCCGCCAGGTCCGTCAGGTAGACGGTGACTTTGACGACGTCCGCGAGTCCGTCGCCGCCGGCTTCGTCGACGACGGCGGCGATGTTGTCGAGTACTCGGTCGGTCTGGGTTTGGACGTCGCCTTTCACGACCTCGCCGGTCTCGGGGTCGACGGGGCCGTAGCCGGAGACGTACAGCGTGTCGCCGGCGCGAACCCCCTGCGAGTAGGGGTTATCGTTGCTCGGTGCGTCGTCGGTTTCGATGGGATCAGTGTCGGACATAGAATCGGTATCGGGCGTGATGTGATCAGTGTCGAACGTGGGGACAGTCGGTCTCGCCGCTCGAGTCAGGCGGTCTGCGTCGCTTCGGCGGTCACGTCGTCGATCGCCTCGACGACGACGTCGAGCGCCGTCTCGGCCAGGTCGTGTGTGAGCACCAGCGGCGGCAGGAATCGGAGGACGTTACCGTGGCGACCGGCCGTCCAGATCAGGACCCCTCGCTCGAAGCAGTACTGCTGAATGGCGTCGACGAGGTCGCCGTCCGGGTTACCGTCGCTATCGACGAACTCCGCGCCGACGAACAGCCCCTTGCCGCGGATGTCGGCGAGTCGCTCGTTGCCGTCCGCCGCCTCGCGGAGCCGGCTCCGAATGTACTCGCCGAGGTCGCGAGCGTGCGCGAGGAGGTCGTGCTCCTGAATGTACTCGATGGCGCGGGTCCCGGCTCGCATCCCGACGACGTGGCCGCGGTAGGTGCCGGCGTGGTCGCCCGGGCCCCACGTGTCCAACTCCTCGTGGTAGATGGTCGCCGAGAGCGGGAAGCCAACGCCACCGAGGGCCTTCGCGGAGGTCATCACGTCGGGAGTCACGCCCTCCCAGTCGCTGGCCCACCACTGCCCGGTGCGGCCCAGACCGCTCTGAATTTCGTCGAACACGAGGACGACGTCGTTGTCGTCGGCGATGTCACGCAGCCCCTGCAGGAAGCCCTCCGGCGGCGTGACGATGCCGCCCTCGCCCTGGATCGGTTCGACGATCATGCCGGCCGGATTGGCCAGCCCGCCGTAGGGATCCTCGACGATGGCCCGGACCTCCTCGAGCGCGTGATCGACCGCTTCCTCGGGCGTCTTGTCCTGCCGGAACGGATGGGGGTACGGCGCGTGGACGACGTCCGGGAGCAACGGCGTGTAGTGGCCCTTGAACTTCTTGTTCGACGTGACGCTCATCGCGCCCGTCGTCGCGCCGTGGTAGCCACCGCGGAACGCGATCAGGCCGTCGCCGCCGGTGTTGTACTTGGCGAGTTTGATGGACGCCTCGATGGCGTCGCTGCCGGTCGGCCCGCCGAAGACGACCTTGTTCTGGCCCCGCAGGCCCTCGGGAACGATCTCGTCTAGCTTTTCGATCAACTCGAGGCGCGCCTCGGTCGGGAAGTCGACCGTGTGGACGAACTTGTCGGCCTGCTCGTGGACCGCTTCGAGCACGTAGGGGTTCGAATGACCGACGTTGAGCACGCCGATGCCCGCGAAGAGATCGATGTAGGTGTTGCCGTCGGTATCACGGACCGTCGCACCCTTCCCCTCCTCGAAGGCGATCGGAATGTCGTCCGGATAGGCGACCGCGCTACTGTCGATTTCGCGCTGTTTCTCGAGCAGCGCCCGGGTGTTCGGGCCGGGGACGGTGTCGACGTCTGGTGCATCCTCGAAGTGGAGTTCGTCTATCGGCGGTCCTGCCGTCATACGTAGGGGCAGGTGAAACAGTTATAAATAACTTGTCCACAGTATTCATGCAGAACGTATACAGATACTGACCACGAGACTCGTTTCGAATACTGATACGGGTGATACCGGTGACGAAAGTCGTAGACGAATTCGCGAGAGTGCGGAGCAATCGTTCTCGAAGCAGCGGTGACGAGGCGCATCCCACTGAACGAAGCGATAGACGGGTAGAACGGTCTGTACAGGGGAACTACGTTTCACTCCGGGCTGGCCAACCCACGTGCGGTGGCGCGCGCTGTCGACCGGCCGAACGAGAGTGAGAGCGATCGATGACACTGCGCGAGGGATGAGTGAGCGCCGCGAGGCGCGACCGAATCGGCTGGGGAGGGCGTGGCGATCCCCTGTTGCCACGATAGCAGGACGCTTCATCTCCTCCAATCCCATCAAAAACGACTGCTCCATTCACTGTCCGTAGTGAACGGCCGTTCAAATCGTGTCGTTCGAATGCAAACTTACACTTTGACACGTTCGAAGACGCCGAATCGCGATCGGATGGTCACCGGCGAACCGAGGCAAGCCAACGCCTGCGGAGGTCAACAGCTATTTGCCCCCCACGATCGAAATTGCATATAAATCGGTCTCTGTACGCGATACCCGCGTCACCGCCCCTCCCGGGGACAGATCTCCAATGGAAGACACCTCGAAATATCTCATCCACGCGGACGTGACGGCTGACGGGATCGTCGAGCGAAGCGACGTCGTCGGCGCGATCTTCGGCCAGACCGAAGGACTGCTCGGCGACGAGCTCGACCTCCGCGACCTCCGCCAGTCGAGCAAAGTCGGCCGTATCGACGTCGAAATCACGAGCACCGCCGGTCAGTCTCACGGGCAAGTGACGATCGCGACCAGCCTGGACAAGGTCGAAACCGCCACCCTCGCCGCCTCTCTCGAGACGATTACCCGGGTCGGCCCCTGTCGTGCCGACCTCGAGGTGCGCGAAATCGAGGACGTGCGGGCGGCGAAGCGAAAGGAAGTCGTCGACCGCGCGAAGGAACTCCTCCGGACGGGGTTCGACGACACGATCATGTCCTCCGACGAGATCCTCGCGGAGGTGCGCCAGCAGGTTCGCGTCGAAGACATCACCGAGTACGAGGGGCTCCCCGCCGGCCCCCGAGTGACGGACAGCGACGCGATCATCGTCGTCGAGGGGCGGGCCGACGTCCTCTCCCTGCTCAAGTACGGCATCAAAAACGCCATCGCGGTCGAGGGGACGAGCGTTCCCGACGCCGTGGCCGAACTCACCCGTCACCGCACCGTCACGGCCTTCCTCGACGGCGACCGCGGCGGCGACCTCATCCTCGAGGAACTCGCTCAGGTCGGCGACCTCGACTACGTCGCCTTCGCGCCCGCCGATAGCTCCGTCGAGGACCTGAACCACCACGAACTGTTCGCCGCCCTCCGGAACAAGGTGCCCTACGAGACCGTCTCGGAGCTGAACGAGCCCCGGGACGCGATCGCCGCGACCGACGGGAGTACGACGCCCGCACCGCCGCCGTCCGAGCTGTCGACCGCGTCACCGACGACCGCGGAGCCCGACGACGAGGGCGATCTCGAGTCGAGCGAGCGAACGGCGTCGTCTCCTGACTCGAGC
>NZ_JAQIVI010000565.1 GCF_028618695.1 Natrinema soli
GACCGAACCGGCGGTCACGGTGGCCGACGGCGGCGACGACCGACGCGTCGTGCCGATCCGTCACGAGGAAAACAGCGGCTACGGCGCGGCGGTCAAGACCGGCTACCGCCGCGCGACGGAGGAGGGAATGGACGTCGTCGCCGTCATGAACGGCGACGGCCAGATGGACCCCGCGATCCTCGATCGAATCATCGATCCCGTCGTGACCGGCGAGGCCGATTACGCCAAGGGGAATCGGCTGCTTCGACCCGAAGACCGCGAGGACATGTCGACGTTCCGGTTCGTCGGGAACGCGATCCTCACCGGACTTTCGAAGTTCGCGTCGGGCTACTGGTCGATCGGCGACCCGCAAAACGGGTACACCGCCATCTCGCGGGACGCGATCGAGCGACTCGATCTCGAGGCAGTCACCGACCAGTACGGCTTTCTGAACCACCTCCTGACACACCTCAACGTCGCGGGCTGTCGGGTCGCGGACGTACCCATGACGGCGGTCTACGGCGACGAGGAGAGCAGCATTCGGTACGTCCCCTTCATCCGGTACGTCTCCCTGCTGTTACTCCGAAGCTTCTGCTGGCGGCTGAAAACGCGGTACGTGGTCCGATCGTTCAACCCGGCCGTCGTCCACTACGCCGTCGGCTCCGTGGGGCTGGCCGGCGGACTGGCGGGAGTCGGTGGATCGCTCGTTCGCGTCGCACGCGGTAACGAGGCCGCGACGGCCGGTCTCACCTCGTTCGCCGCGATCCTGCTCGGACTCGTCTCGCTCGGCAGCGCCATCCAGCTCGACGCCGAGGCGAACGAGGAACTCGAGGTTCCGTGTGACGAACGCGACGCGACGACCGAGCCGGCGGCCGATCGCGACGATCGACCGCCGGCTCAATCGATCGAGTGAGTCACGATCGCATCGCTCTCGCAGGTCGGACACTCAGTGGTTCCGGCCGAGACGTTCGTTCCGCAGTCACGACATTCGTGAACGACCGTAACCGATCGGACGCCATCACCGCTTTGCGCAGCAGTATCTGGAGTGTCCGTGGTAGTCTCGGACTCGGAGAACAGTTCACTAAGGAGTGTGGAGAGACTCATAGAACAGGGTTGTCGGCTCTATTCCAGAGATAGGTATAAGCGTTTCGTGAACTGGACGATACTATCTTCGCCGAGTACCCGCCGCGGTAGCAGTGATTACGTTATAAGTTGACGTATGAATCATACAGGATCGGATCGCTATCAGCGTCACATCATACAGGATCGCCATCAACGTCACATCGTCTGCGATCGCGGCTGTAACACTCGTTTCGACGACCGATCGAGACGGTCGACCGTCCCCCGAGACCGAGCGACGTCGACGAGCAGATCGGTGAGGTTCACGAGATCGCCGACATACTCCCGTCGCCGCCGCTGCCAGCGCTCGTCGGCCTCGTCGTCGGCGAGGATCTCGAGAGACCGCTCGCAGACCGCGTCGTACGTGTCGAACTGCTCGGCGAGGCCGGCGCGCTCGAGTTCCTGGAACTCGCCGTACTCGTGACGGTCGGTGCCGCGGTAACGAAAGGCGGGCGTGCCGAGCAGTGCGGCCTCGTTGACCATCGTCCCGGTGTCGGCGACCAGGAGCGAGGCCTCGGCCATCGCGTCGTGGATCAGCGCGGGGTGGAGGTCGTACGCCCGCGCGGGGAGGTCCCGGAGGTCCATCTCGTCGCCCTCGTCGGAGACGAAAACGGTCACCTCCTCGCTGAGGCGTTCGATCAGGTCGCGTCGCTGTTCGGGACGGAATCCCTCGAGATCGGCGTCGTGAAGGGCGTCGAGAGCGTTGAACCGGACGAGTACGTACGGTTCGTCCGGAGCCACGCCGAGGAACTCTCGAACGTCGGCGTTCGGCTCGAAGACGTCGGGGTGGAGATAGGCGCACTCCTTGAAGCCGTCGAAGGTGTAGTGGGCGTCGCCGAGATCGCGGCGCGTCACCGCCGGGGAGAGAATGCAATCGGCGAACGGCCGGGAAACGGTGTGGTTGAAGTCACCTGGCTCGTCGTCGAGGACGAGCACGACCGGGGTTCTCGTCAGCGTGCCGGCAGCGGCGGCGTAGGGTCCCCTGCCGAAGATCACGTCGGGACCGAACCGGATCGATTCGGTCGCGATCGTGAGGAACTGGCCACCTAACTCGCGGGCGAACCCCAGTTTCGAGTACCGCTCCGTTTCGTGATTGCCGTACACCCGGTACGGCATGTCGAAATAGTCGAGTAGGTCGGTCGTACAGGCGTACTGCCGAGTGAGCACGAGCACGTCGTGGCCCGCTCGCTCGAGGCGGTCGACGGCGTGTCGATACAGATGGACGTGAGCTGGCGTATTCGCCAAGACGAGGATCCGCATCGATGGTAGCTACCCCATCTCGACCCTTTGTAATACCATCACTACGGGGGACTCCGACCGGAAGCCACCGTATACCACTCCCACATCTAGATGTACGTGAAGAAAAACTCGCGTGGGTCGAGCGGTTAACAAAACGGTTTCGGCCCGTTTCGTCCGGTACTCGATGGACGTCCTCACGCTCACTGCGTACGCCGACGCCCCGTTCATGGTCCAGCAGATGGACGCGCTCGAGGAGCGCGGCGTCTCGTTTTCGACCATGTCGGTGGCCGGTGAGATCGACGCCGACACTGACCGGAGTCCGGTGGATTACATTCGGACGGTTCCGGAACTCATTCGGGAAGCGGGAAACGGCTACGATCTGATCCACGCCCACTACGGATTGACAGGGCCGATAGCGCTCGCGCAGCTCCGCAAGCCGGTCGTTCTCTCGCTGTGGGGATCGGACGTCCACGGGCCGGTCGCACCCGTCAGCCGGGCGTCCGCGCCGTTTTGCGACGAGGTCGTCGTCATGTCCGAGGAGATGCGCGCGGAACTCGGTCGCGACTGTCGGGTGATCCCCGACGGCGTCGACCTCGAGACGTTTCGGCCGGCGACCCAGGACAGGGCCAGAGCGCGGGTCGGCTGGGACGACGACGATGCGGCGTACGAGGTACTCTTTCCCTACTCGCCCGCGCGCGGAGTGAAAAACTATCCGCGGGCCGAGCGCGTGGTAACCGTGGCCGACAACCTCCTCGAGCGACCCGTGCGACTCCGGACCGTCTCCGGCGTCGATCACGATGCGGTGCCGGACTACATGAACGCCGCCGACGCGCTCCTGTTGACCTCTCATAGCGAGGGGTCGCCCAACTCGGTGAAGGAGGCCCTGGCCTGCAACCTCCCCGTCGTCGCCGTCGACGTGGGCGACGTCCGAGAGCGACTGACTGGGGTCGAGCCCTCCCGCGTCGCCTCGAGCGACGAGGAACTCGTCCGGGGGCTCATCGACGTTCTCGAATCCGGCGAGCGATCGAACGGCCGCGAGGCCGCCCGCGAGGTGAGCATCGATCGAACGGCCGATCGGATGCTGGCGATCTACGAGGAGGTCGCGGGGAAGGTCATCGAGACCGAAGACGACAGGGAGAAACGGCGCGTGCAAGGAGCGGCACGGGTCGAGTGACGGCCGAAGAGTCGTTCTATAGTAGTCACTGAAACGAGTTACACGCTGATCGCATCGCTGTCATACGATCAGATGTGCATTGCCTTTCAGTGACTACGATAGTCTTCGGTGTCAGGTTCGAGCGCAACGCCGACTCCGCTCGATCAGCGAGCCAGTCGTCGGCTTTGTGTCGACGGGCGGGCGAAGAATAATTCTACTCCGACTTTCCGCTCTCAAGTGCGAACCGCAAATTACGATCGTTCAGCCGTTCCAGCGAGTCGAGCTACGCGGAAAACGTTCCATCACCGGTTCGCCCGCAGCCGATCGGATACAGTCCAATAACTACTGGACTTCCGCCTCGTACCACTCCATCGCTTCGGGCACGTGCGCCTCGAGCGGCCGGTACTCGTAGCCCAACTCCTCGCTCGCCTTCCGCGAGCTGTAAAACAACCGCTGGGTCGCGAGCGTCGCCATCTGGCGGTCGAAGGGGAACATCCGGCGGTCGGCGACGGCGTCGACAACCTCGGCGACCGGCCCGGCGGCCCGAATCGCGGCGGACGGAACGCGGATCCGC
>NZ_JAQIVI010000566.1 GCF_028618695.1 Natrinema soli
CGGAGACCGGGCCGGGTTCCGACCGAGAGATATCGCGGGCGCTCGAGGCCGTCAAGGACGCGCGAAAATATCGGATCGTCCTCGCCGACGCCGAACAGCGTTGGCGGCCGGACGTCCGGCGAAAAGAGGGTGGCCGTGACGGGTTCGCCTTCCTCGAGGTAGTCGGTCTCGGGGCCGACCTCCACGACGCCGTCGGCGTCGGCGAGGCTGGTCGTCGCGCCGCTTCCCTTGTCGACGGGGTAGACGAGCGTCTCGCCGTCGCTATCCTCGACCAAACCGACCGGCATGAGCCGATGGCGCCCCTCCTCGTACCGCTCCTGTCGTGCCAGCCGGCCGGTGACGGTCGCGGACGCTGGCTCCGGGATACCGGCCGCCTCGCGGATCGCCGGCGCGACGAAGGTCCGGAAGACCATCATCGCGGAGACGGGGTAGCCCGGGAGGCCGACATACGCGGAGTCGTCTAACCGGCCGATCAGCATCGGCTTTCCCGGCTTGACGCTCACGCCGTGGAGCAGCAACTCCCCCTGTTCCTCGATGACCCGGTAGATGACGTCGACCGCGCTCGCGCTGGTCGACCCCGAGGAGAGGACGAGGTCGCACTCGTCGGCCGCGGTCCGCAGAATCCGCTCCATTTCGTCCTGCTCGTCGCCGGCGTGGGGGTAGAGGACCGCCTCACCGCCCGCGTCCTCGACCCCCGCGGCGATGGTGTAGCTGTTGACGTCGTAGATCTCCCCGCGCTCGCTGTGCAGTTCCTCGCCCGGCCGGACGAGTTCGTCGCCCGTCGAAACGATGCCGACGCGCGGCTTCGCGCGGACCGGCACCTCGTCGATTCCCAGCGCCGACAGCAGGCCGATGTC
>NZ_JAQIVI010000567.1 GCF_028618695.1 Natrinema soli
TCGAGGCCGACGGCGTGACTGCCGGCTACCCCGAGGAACGAGACCCACAGCGCCAGCGCCGTGACGGCGAGCGTCTGTCGGGAGACGGACTGGGCGTAGCGAGCGACGCAATAGACGCCGACGACGGCGAACCCGGTCGCTCCGAGCGTTAGTCCGAGCCCGTCGATAGCGGCGTCGGCGGTCGCGACGCCGGCGTCGGCGAAACAGGCGAGCGAGGCGGCGAGCAGGGATCCATCCGAACCGCGTGTTGTCGGAATCACGTCGTGCACCGCTTTGCCGGGTCGAGTAGGTGCTCGAATATATAGCTGTTGACTAGCTGCAGTTGACTCAAATCGATCGCTCGAATCGCTGGTACGGCTATTCCGACGCTGGCGACGACGGGTCGGTCTCGTCGCCGGCGGGCAGAGTCAGTGAGAACGTCGACCCCTTGCCGGGTTCGGAGTCGACGCGAATCTCGCCGCCGTGGCGCTCCACGATCCGGTGACAGAGCGCGAGACCGATCCCGGTTCCCTCGTGTTCCTCGTGGCTGTGGAGACGCTGGAACACCTGAAAGATCCGATCCTGGGCCGACGGATCGATGCCGATCCCCTCGTCGCGGACCGAAATCTCCCACTCGCTGCCGCTCCGTTCGGCGCTGACGTGGATCCGCGGGGGCTCGTCCCCGCTGTACTCGATCGCGTTCGACAGGAGGTTCTGGAACACCTGCCGGAGCTGGCTCGCATCGCCCGTGACGACGGGAAGCCGCTCCGTCGTGATCTCGGCGTCTCGCTCCTCGATACTGACTGTCAGATCTTCGCGGACGTCAGCGAGAACGTCGTCGAGATCGACCGGCTCGAGGGGGTCGCCCTTCGATTCGACGCGGGAGTACTCCAGGAGTCCGTCGATCATCTCGGCCATCCGCTCGGCACCGTCGACCGCGTAGTCGATGAACTCCCGGCCCTCCGCGTCGAGTTCGTCGGCGTAGCGGTGGTCGATCAACCGGAGGTAACTCGTGACCATCCGGAGGGGCTCCTGGAGGTCGTGGGAGGCGGCGTAGGCGAACTGTTCGAGTCGCTCGTTCGACTCCTCGAGCTTGCGCCGGTACTCCGTTCGCTCGGTGATGTCCTGTACGACGAGCATGCCGCTCGAGACCTCGCCGCCGGTCTGAACCGGCAACGTCGTCGCACGGAGGGTCCGATTCCGATAGCGCACCTCGAAGGTGCGCTCGTCGCCGTCGAGAGCGGCCCGAAAGTGGGGCTCGATCTCCGTCACTAGCTCGTCGGGATATCGCTCGTAGATCGTCTGCTCGAGTTCGGCCGCTCGACTGATGTCGAGGTCGTCGAGGAGCCGTCCGCCCGCGGCCGTGTACCGTAGCTCCTCGTCGAACAGGGCGACGACGCCGTCCGGGAAGTTCTCGGCGAGTGTGCGGTAGCGCTGCTCGCTCTCCTCGAGCCTGCGCTGGCGTTCCTCCCGTTCGGTGACGTCCCGGACGACGCCGATCCGTTCGGAACCGGACTCGGCGGTGGTGATCGACGTGACCGTCGCCTCGACCGGCCGTCGATCGCCGGACTCGGTCTCGAGATTCGTCGCGACGGTCGACACGTCGCTCTCGTCTTCCGCGACCTCCCGGGCGTGGTCCATCACCTGCTCGTCGACGACGAGCGAGGCGTGGCTTCCGATCAACTCGTCTCGATCGTAGCCGGTGAGCGCGACGTACGCGTCGTTAACCATGGTAAACCGGCCGTCCCCGTCGAGGACGTAGATCCCGTCCTCGACGGTTTCGATGATCCGTTCGTACTGCTCGAGTTGGTGCTCGCGACGTTTCCGATCGGTAACGTCTCGGAAGTACACCGACAGCCCCGTCTCGGAAGGATACGCCTGAATCCCCATCCAGATGTCGAGCGAGTCGGAGTACCGCTCCCACGAGACCGGTCGCTGGGTCTCCATCGCCTCGCGATACCGGTCGCCGAGATCGGAACTCGTCGCACTGGGGAACGCCTCCCAGATGGTCTCACCGAGAAGCTCCGCCTCCGCGTGGCCCAGCAGTTCCGCGGCGCGATCGTTGACGTGGGTGAAGCGCCACTCGTCGTCGAGCGCGTAGAACGCGTCCGAGACGCGCCCGAGGATCTCGCTCAGTTCGGTCTCGAGTTCGTGCTTGCGCCGTTCGAGGCGGCGTTCCTGTTCTTTGAGTGTCGTGATCTCTTCGCCGGCGGAGATGACTCGCTCGAGCGAGCCGTCCGGCCCGAAGACGGGAACGGCGGTGACGGAGAACCACGTTCGGTCACCGGTCGGATCCTCGACGACGAATTCCTCGTCGCGTACCGGCTCGCCGCTCGCTCTGACGCGCGCCGAGGGGCCGTTCTCGGGATCGATCGGCTCGCCGTCCGCATCGAAGACGTCCAGCGCGGCGAGCAACTCGGTCTCGCCGAGGGGGTCGCGGTCGCCGAGTCCGAGTTCGGTCTGCACGTGACGGTTCGCCAGCACCGTTTCGCCGTCAGCATCTTCGACCGATATCGCGACCGGCGCGGTCTGGAGGAGCGTTTCGGTCTGGCTCCGCTCGCGTTCGAGCGTTCGTTCGCGTCCGATCCGGTCGAGGGTCGCCTCGAGACTCGAGGCGACGATCTTCGCGAGCGAGAGGTCGGCCTCGTCGAACGCGGCCCGCTCCTCGGAGCCGATGATGACGATGCCGTGGGCCCCGATGGGGAGGCAGATCTCGCTCCGGATCGGCGTCTCGGGATTGTAGACGTTCGAATCGCTCGTCACGTCGTCGTAGATCGCCGGCTCGCCGGTATCGTAGACGCGCCAGGCGATCCCCTCACCGGCCGCGAACGTCGGCATTTCCTCGAACAGGGACGCTGCCGGATGGGACCAGGCGACTGGCTCGAGCGCCGCTCGCTCCGGTTCGTAGAGGTAGACGCCGTTGATCTCGAGGTCAAGGATGTCGAACAGGTGCTGACAGGCCTGCTCGGCGACCGCTTCGCGCGTCCCGGTCTCGAGCCACTCGCGAACGGCCTCGTTCAGCCGGCGGAGCTGGTAGGTGCGTCGGTGCTGTTCGGTGACGTCGTAGTAGAGTTCGACGCGTCCGCCCGCGTACGGGCCGGATTCGATCGGTTTACTCCGGTGCTCGAGCCAGCGTTCCTCGCGGTCCTCGCTCGGCGTCACGTGACAGTCGAATCGCTCGGTGTCGCTGTTGTCATCGTAGGTCGCACTGACCGTGTCGACGAACCGATCCGGATCGCTGACCCGCTCGGCGATGATCTCGTCGATTAGCTCGCGTTTGTCCCGGCCGACCACCGCCGTCGAGTCGAGACCGAAGTATCGCTCGATCGCGTCGTTGACCCACGCGACGTCGAACCCTTCGTCGAGGACGAAAACGCCCACGTCGGCCCCCTCGAGCACTGCAGTAATCGATTCGAGCGAACGAAACGAGCCCGGTTCGGACGCCGCGGCCGGCTCGACCGGCCGGTCCGCGCTCTCGCTCGTCTCCGATTCCGCCAGCGACGCGCCCT
>NZ_JAQIVI010000568.1 GCF_028618695.1 Natrinema soli
TCGCTGGGGTTCGGATACGCACTGCTGGGGACCGTCGCCGTCCGACTCGGTGAGCGACTCGAGACGCGCGGACTGGTCGGCCTCGCGGTGCTCGCAACGGTCGCCGCTATCGGCTACACCCGGCTGCTCGCCGGCGCGGTGGCGTACCCGTTGCCGCTTCTCTTCGGGTTCGCCACCGCGCTGTTTCTGCCGATCGGCTACGCGTTCGAGCGCGGCCGGACACCGACAGCTATCCTGGCGGTCGTCGCGCTCGTCCCCAGCTCCGTGATCGCGTTCGTGTATCCCATGACCGCCGTGAGCGTCTGGTCGATCGCGTTCGTGTTCCTCCTGTTCATCCCGTGGATCACCGTCGTGGGACTGTTCGGATATCCACTCGTGCTGGTTGGTCGATATCTCGCCGGCAACCGCGAATGAACAGTTGTAGCCTCGAGAACGATACTCTCGGGCCATTCTGCGTTCTGATGTGTCACTCGAGGAACCGAGCGTTCACGTCCACGTCCGCTGGCGGCATGGCACACTGCTCTTTCTCGCCGAACCAGCGATATCGCCGCGCGGCGACGAAGTCGTAGGCCCAGTTCCGGAGCCGACGCGGGAGGAATCGGAACGGGCCCAACAGGGCGTAGACGCCGCCGAGGAGCCGCGCGATGCGGATGACCGCGTCGGATTTCACGTAACAGTCCTCGCCCTCGATCAGGACGATCGACTCGAGTTCGTCGGTCGCCAACCCGTGTTCGGCGAGCAACGCCGTGCCGATATCGGACTGGAGCGAGGCGAAGTGAAACGTTCCGTCGGTATCCCGGGGCAGGATGAACTGGACGAACCCGTTACAGAGGTTGCAGACGCCGTCGAAAAGAACGATCGGCCCGTCCGGGATATCCGAACTCATTGCTGTTCGATCGTTAGAACTGGTCCAAAGTCAACATGTCGATCCCCGGCTGCTCGCGTCTCATCGGTCGTTGCTACTGGTGGAGTGGCTGCTCGGCCATCGTGGCGCGAAGTTCGTCCAATCGCGAGCGGGGGACGCCGTTCTCGAACTGCTGGAGGAGGGCGAACACCTCCGCTCGAGACACCTTCACGTCGCCCTCGCGGACGACGTCCTCGGGGCGTTCGCGCAGTTCGCGGAGGGTACCGACCGCGAGCAGGTAGGGAATCGCCCACGCCGAGAGTCGGTTGCCGTGGTGTTCGGGCACGACCTCGAGGTAGCGGTGGGCGTCGTCGAGGTAGCGTTCGGCGCGGCTCGTCACCCGCTTGATGACGTTCGTGACGCCGCCGTGGTGGTCCTCGTCGGTCACCGATTCGATGTCGACATCCTCCGCCGCGAGCCACTCGGCGGGGAGGTAGACGTTGTTCTCGTCGTGGTAATCGGACTCGACGTCCTTCGCGATGTTGACCAGCTGAAGGAGGAGCGCGAACGAGCGCGCGTTCCCCCGCATCTCGTCGGCCCGTTCCTGCGACGTGCCGCGGGCGACCAGTCCGGTGATCAGGGTGCCGACGGTGCCGGCGGCGTACCAGCAGTACTCCTCGAGTTCCTCGATCGTCTGGAGGCGCAACCCGCCCTCGCTCGCGTAACGGTCGGTGAACATCGCCATTCCGTCGACGAGTTCGCGGACCGGTTCGCGCATGATCTCGCGGGGCTCCTCCTCGAGCGATTCGAACGTCCGCAGGACCCGGGGCGTCTCGGCGACGACGTCCCAGTCGTCGGTTCGCTCCTCGGGAATCCACGGCTCGACGTCGTCCATGAACGCCGAGACGGAGCCGCCCGCGTTCGGATCGAGCAGCCGATCGTACGTCGCGAGCAGTTCGGTCTGTGCGTCCGGCGGAATGTGGCCCGCATCTTCGATCGTGTCGGCGATTCGACAGAGGAGATAGCCGACACAGATGTGTCTCGACATCGGCTCTTCGAGCCGGTCGATCGTAATCGAGAAGGTCCGCGAAACGCCGTGAACCGCGTCGTAACACCACTCGAGGTCGGCGTCAGTGGGGGATTCGGGCTGGCCCGTGGTCATCTACTCGAGTTAGTTTGGTGACCATCGGGGAAAAACACCGCGGTCGCGGCGTGCTCTTCCGATCGATGGCCAAACGAAGGAGCCAGCGACCGCGGACGCGATCCACTGCGACCCGGCGACTCCCGACAAAACCGGTATCACGGAGCGACGCGAAGCCGGGATCGTGACCGAATCCGTACTCATCGCCGGCGCGCACGGGCAGGTCGGACAGCACGTGACGGAACTGCTCGGCGCGAGCGATCGCACCGCTCGAGCGATGGTCCGCAACGAGTCTCAGACAGACGAGATGGCGGAACTGGGCGGCGAGCCGGTCGTCGCGGACCTGACCGAAGACGTCGACCACGCGGTCGAGGGCTGTGACGCCATCGTCTTCGCGGCCGGCTCCGGGGGCAAGGACGTCTACGGCGTCGACCGCGACGGCGCGATCAATCTGATCGATGCGGCGAGCGACGCCGGCGTCAACCGGTTCGTCATGCTCAGTTCGATGGGTGCCGACGACCCGGAATCGGGACCCGAGGCGCTTCGGGACTACCTGATTGCCAAGGCCGAGGCCGACGAATACCTCCGCAACAGCGGTATCGACTATACGATCGTTCGGCCGGGCGAGCTAACCAACGAACCCGGAACCGGCGAAATTCGAGCCGGAGAGGGGCTCGAGTTGGGTGACGGTGATATCCCTCGCGAAGACGTCGCCCGAACGCTCGTGACCGCGATCGACTTCGAGCCCGTCTCCGGCGAGACGTTCGAGATCCTCTCGGGCGAGGAGTCGATCGAGGCGGCGCTCGAAGCGGTCGGCTCGTCCTGAGAAGACGTAACCGGTGAGTTACCTGCGGGACGAGCCGCTCGAGTCCGTACTCCGTTCCAGCCGTCGTGACACCGTCTCGAGACGAATTCACCCGAGAGAGAACAATAAAGGAGCGAGGTCCCGAATCCCGTGGTATGGACTTTGCGCTCTCGGCCGAGCAGCAACAGATTCGAGAGATGGTCTCGGAGTTCGTCGACGAGGAGATCGTCCCCGTCGCCGACGAGATCGACCACGAGGACGAGTTCCCCGCCGACCTCGTCGGCGAGATGGCCGACCTCGGCCTGATGGGGATGCCGTTCCCCGAGGAGTACGGCGGTGCCGGACTAGACTATCACTCCTACGCGATCGGCCTCGAGGAAATCTCTCGAGGATCGGGCGGCATCGGAACCATCGTCGCCGCTCACACCTCGCTAGCGGGGAACATGGTCTACGAGTTCGGCGACGACGCCCAGAAGGAGGAGTACCTGACGCCGCTGGCTGCCGGTGAGGACATCGGCGCGTTCGCGCTCTCGGAGGCGGGCGCGGGCAGCGACGTGCCGGCGATGGATACGGTCGCCGAACGGGACGGTGACGAGTACGTCATCAACGGGGGCAAGCTCTGGATCTCGAACGGCTCCGTGGCCGATACGGTCACGCTCTTCGCGAAAACCGATCCCGACGCGGGCAACAAGGGCATCTCCTCCTTCATCGTCCGTCCGGAGGAGGACGACGGCTTCATCGTCGAGGGGACGGAGGACAAGCTCGGCGACAAGGGCTGTCCGACGGCAGAACTCCGGTTCGACGACCTTCGGATCCCGGAATCGCGCCGGCTCGGCGAGGAGGGCGAGGGCTTCGTCCACGCGCTGAAGACCCTGAACGGCGGCAGAATTACGATCTCCGCCCGGGGGGTCGGCATCGCCCGTGCGGCCTTCGAGGAGGCCCGCGACTACGCCACCGAGCGCGAGCAGTTCGGCCAGCCCATCGGCGAGTTCCAGTCGATCAAGCACAAGCTGGCGGACATGGACACGAAGATCCAGGCCGCCAAGATGCTCATGCACAAGGCCGCGGACAAGAAGATTCGCGGCGAGGACTACATCAAGGACGCCTCCCAGGCCAAGCTCTACGCCTCCGAAGTGAGCCGCGAGGTCGCGAACGAAGGAATCCAGATCCACGGCGGCTACGGCTACACCAAGGACTTCGCCGCCCAGCGATTCTACCGCGACGCCAAGCTCAACGAGATCTACGAGGGCACCAGCGAAGTGCTGCGCAACACGATCGGCGACCAGTTGCTCGAGGAATAGCCTCTCGAGCGCCGGCCGCCGCGATCCGTCGCCGGCAGCGTTTGTTCCGGCGTCACTATTAAAGTACGCTTACAGTATTCCAGCGTGCAGTGGGCGCATGGACCGAACTGAGCTGTTCCTCGCGATCATCGCGTACACGCTGATCGTGATGACGTTCGTAATTGAGGGCGAGTACGTCGATTTCGCGATGGTCCCACTTTTCGGGCTGTTGTTCGCCATCCCGCTGTACGTGGCCGTCCGCCTCATCAGAAACCCGTCCCTCGAGTGACGGCTACGGTGCTCCACGACCTACCCGACGGTCTCGTCGCCGTCCTCGAGACACCCTCGAACCCACTCGAAGTGCTCTCTGACCCGCCGCTCTCCGCCGTCGGTCAGCGCGTAGACGTCGTGCAGCCCCTCGGTTCGTTTCTCGACGAAGCCCGCGTCGACCAGCGCCGACAGCGAGCCGTAGAACGACTTCGGCTCGAGCCGGTCGTCGTAGTGGGACTCGAGGCGCGATTTCAGCTGCTGGCCGCGTAGCTCGCCTTCCTCGGCCGCGGCGAGCAGGAAACAGACGTCCCGACGGCGACCGCTCCGGAGCCACTTGCTCATACCTCGAGTTGCGTCCGAGAGACGCTCGAGCGTTACGGTTTTCTCCCGCTCGCACGTCCCGGCTCAGTCGCGCTCGAGGGACTGGCGGACGGTCGCGACGACCGTCCACCCGATCCCGCCGAGCGCGGCCGCCGCGAGCAGC
>NZ_JAQIVI010000569.1 GCF_028618695.1 Natrinema soli
CGCCAGCGAGAACGGCGCTCGAGTCCGCACGCACGCACCGGTCACGTCGATGACCGTCGAAAACGGGCGAGTCACGGCCGTCACACTGGGTGGTGACGTCGACGACACGCTCCGGCCGCGCTACGTCGTGAACGCGACCGGTCCCCACGCTGGCCGCGTCGCCGACATGGCCGGCGTCTCCGTCTCGATGCGACCCACCCGCGGCGTCATGGTCTCGGTCGCATACGACGGCCTCGAGCCGGTGCTGAACCGCTGTCGCGAGCCCGACGACGGCGACATCGTCGTCCCACACGACGGCGAGGTCGTGCTCGGGACGACGAGCGTCCCGGTCGACGATCCCGACGCCTACGAGCAGTCCGACTGGGAGATCGAACGGACGATCGAGGAGTGCGCGACGATGCTCCCGTCGGTCGCCGAGAGCGAGCGCGTTCGAACGTGGTGGGGCGTCCGCCCGCTGTACGAACCCGACGAGGCAGCTCGCGGCGGTCGCGGCATCTCGAGGGGGTTTCACCTGCTCGAGCACGCCGACGAGGGCGTCGAAAACTGCTGTAGCATCGTCGGCGGAAAGTTGACGACGTACCGCCGGATGGCCGAGGCGACAGCCGATCTCGTCTGTGACCGGCTCGGGGTCGACGCCGACTGTGAGACTGCGGAGCGCCGGCTCCCGGGCGCATCGGACCCGTCACGGCTCGACGAATTCGTCCGGCAGTTCGACGGCCAGGGGCCGACGGATGCGGACCTCGTCGGCCGAGAGTGATCGCTCTCGCGGACGGGTAGTCGGTCTCGAGGAGTTCGACAACCGGAGAGCGCGAAACGGCGCGCTCAGTACTCCCGTTGCGTGTTGGACCAGATGCCCAGCTCACTCGATCGATCGATTTCGGCACACAGTTCGTTGTCGTCGTCGAGTCCGATCGAGATCCGATCGAGATTGGCGACGTAGCGCGCCGTCCGGTGGCTACCGTGATGCACGCCGACGGTCTCTTCGACCAGTCCGGCTTCCGTCAGGCGATCGAGGTTGCGATACGTCGTCGAGAGCGGGTGGTCCGTCGCCTCGGCGATGTCGTGGACCGTCATCGGCTCCTCGAGTACGGTAATTATCTCCCAACACGCCTCGTCATCGAGCGCGGCGATCACGCGCTCGAACTCGGGAGTGTCGTCGGACGAGGAGAACTCGAGAGACATTGGCTGAACCCACGTTAGAAGTGGGGCCTAAAGACACGTTTGGTTAGGAGTGTGGGTTCGCTGTGACGACTCGAGTGGACCAACTACATGTACGCTCGGGTCGACCGCTCGCGTATGAGCGACGACCGGACACAGGACTCAGCGATCGAGAACACGCCGGGGCAGGGACGGACGCCGGAACCCGAGCGGATCGAGCCGGCCGCGCCCGAGGAGTTCGGCCTCGTCCAGGTCTGGTGGGGCGACGGGAAGGGGAAGACGACCGCGACGCTCGGCATGGGGCTGCG
>NZ_JAQIVI010000057.1:0-5060 GCF_028618695.1 Natrinema soli
GGTGAGGTCGTCGCCGTTGGCCTCGACGATCGCTGCTGCCCGGTCGAACGTCTCGTCATCGATCTCTTTGAGCGTGTGCTTACTTCCCGGGGTAAGACGAGAACGAAGCCCTGAGAGGAGCCCCATCAGTACTCACCCTCCGTTTTGGTCGCTTGGTTGAACTTCTCGAATTGCGGGTCGACGTGGTTGTAGTAGTGGTACAGAATTTCCATGGTTTCCTGACGGTCGGTTACCTGGTCGATCGAGACCTCTGTCCGGCCGAGTTTGTTCGTAATCCGGCGCTGTCGCTGTCTCACCTCCCGAATGCAGAGCTCAGTTCGTGCGTCCTCGTGTGACTCGCCGAACGGCGTGTGAGCGAGCACTCGCGAGCAGGCAGCGCCGATAAGCGGGAGATCGCCAAGCTGGCTCAGAACGCTTCCCGTGTCGAGATTCTTGTGGACCTGATCGGCGTCGACACGGGTGACGATGTAGAAATCGCGTTGTTTGAGGTCGGCGTCTGTGATCCGGTCGCTCGCCCACTGGATGTAGAACTTCCGTCCGTACTGGAGGATCGGCGTCTCTTCTCGGGCAGTCGTACTCGACGATGCTGCGTAGAAGCGCTCGAGGTGTCCCGTGAGGTCGAACGTTTTCGGATAGCACGGGACGGCCACGCTGAACTCGAGCGACATGAGGAAGGACATGTACGCGCTCATCGTGTCGTGTCTGGCCTCCTCACTCAGCGAGAGCCAGTTCTGCGGATGGACTTTCAAGAGGCCGATGTAGCTGTCACCGTCGACGGCGATGCCATCCTCCCGAACGTAGTCGAAGCTGAGTGTCTCCTGGGCCGTTGTCGATCCACCAAGGCGATCCTTGAGGTCGAAGTGATCGCGCGCTCGGGAGCGCTCTCGAGCGGTTGGAAGGTCCGTGTCGATGTCGTCAAGGAATTTGTCGAGTGCTTGCAGGACCTCGAGGTCGGATTCGGGTGTGGGCGGCGTGTGGTCACTGGTGGCAGTCGGCTGAACAACGGGCTTTTCATCCTCTTGGGACGTTTCTGAGGCTGTTTCAATGGCTGTCTCGTCGGTAGGTACAGTTCCCATCGTCGATCACCGTCCGTCGGCTTCCGCTTCCTGCTCGGCTTCGATCGTCTCGATATCGAGGCCAGCCTGCCGAACGTAGACGATGTCCTGGGCGACAGGTGTCTCTGGTTCGGGTCGCGTTCTCCGGTTGTGATACTCGTTCGAGCCGAGATGGTACTCGGCGGCGGCACGGGCGTAGCTGATGGGTCGCTGCCCGGCGGGGGAAACCAGCAAAACGAGGATGCCGATGGCGAGTCCAATCCCGCCGGCACCCAAGAACAGTGTCCCGGTGAAGCCGAGGCTTTGGGCAATACCCATGGCTAGGAACGGAACCACGAGAACCTCGCCAGCTTCTCGGGCGGTCAACCCGAAAACCAACTTCGTATTAACAACACGCCCTGCGATTGGGAATGTTTCCATATACAATCTGCACGTCTTAGGGGTATCTAGTTAAAAGTTACTCCCAATTTTGATATTTCAACTAGGTGTCGATTTTGAACGATCTTGCGGTCCCAACCTGCCTCTTGCTGGGCACGGCCTCAAGACTGGTGGTCCGGTTGGTCTGGAAGCGACATGTGGAGATCCTCGAGCGTGAGTTCGTCAGCGTCGCGTTCGGCGGCACGCATCGCGGCGTCGTCGACAACCCCAGCGATATCTGCGCTACTGACCCCTTCTGTCAGGTCGGCCATCTTCCCGTATGCGTTGTTGTCAAGGTCCGTCGGCAGTTCGTCGAGCCGGACGCGGAAAATGGCCTCTCGAGCGTCGCGATCTGGAAGTCCGAGTTCGTACTGCTGGTCAAAGCGACCCCGGCGAGTAGCCGCCTCATCAAGAAGTTCAGCACGGTTCGTCGCTGCGATCACGAGGTAATTCGGATCGTCGGCATCCAGATGAGCGAGGAACTCGTTGACAACCTGGGTGTGCTCGCGATTGACGTCGCTTTCACGGGAAGCGAGCAGCGCGTCGATCTCGTCGATGAAGATCACACACCGATCGAACTGTGCGGCCTCCTCAAACAGTCGGTTGACCTGCTCGGTGGACTTATTGACCCAGCGCGATTTGATATCGCCCGCAGAGAGCTCGAGATACGGGTGTCCGAGTTCGCCAGCAATGGCTCGAGCGAATAGCGTCTTGCCTGTCCCTGGAGGACCGTAGAAGAGAATACCGTTCGGTGGGGAGATATTGAAGCGTTCGTAGGCGGCATCGAGCCGGGTCAGCGGCCGGATCGCCGTGCGCTCGATCTCTGTTTTGAGTGGCTCCATCCCACCAACATCCGCAAACCCTGTGTCGGGCGCAGACTGCCAGCCGTATTGGAGTTGGGAGGGCATGGGTTGCTCTTGAGTCGCTCCATTGCTGGAGTGAGGCGTCTTCTTGTGTTTGGTCTCGGCTTTCTCTCTTTGGGCAGTCGCGTCCACTGTATCTGTCTGCTTCTCTTCTCCCGTCGCGATTTTCTCATCGAGAAGTTCTACGGTGGTTCCAATACTCACAGATAGCATCAGTGGAACACAAGCGAGCCAACTGGCTCCCATGTACCAAAAGTTATCAAACATAGAAGAGACTCGGAGCGGAGCAAGGATGCTTGCGAAAGCGGGCCAGTTATTCTCCCATGCAGGGAGAAACCACACCGCTGTCAATATCGATGTTCCAATGAAAGTTCCAATCAGCCAGATACGATCTGCTTGTTCGGGCTTGTCACCATGGAGTGGGTAGAGACCACCAGTCAGCAGAAGTGCAGTAAATGGGGTTGCCATCCAAATCACAGGAATTGCAATTAGCGCTATAATTGGATCGGAAAAATACGCTACAATCCAAACGATTCCGAGTGGAACAATGACATAATTCGCAGTGAAAAGACTGAAAGAAATGATGCCGACAACGACTTTCTTCAGGATACTCTTGGGTTGGGATGTTCTGTCCATCTTCCGTTAGTTGTTGTTGTCGTATTCGTCCAGTGTCTGTTGACTCGATTCTGGGTCTGGCGATGTGTCGGCGGTGTTGGTGCTGGCTTCGGCTTCCACACCACTGGTCGATTGTTGAGTCGACGTGTCGATAACGGGGTTTTCCCGATAGCGTTCCAACCCGGCCGCCGCCCACTCGGTCGGGGATTCGTGAAGATTTCGAGGTCCATAGGTAGCACCAGCTTTCATGTCCGAAGCTGCGCGCTTTCCACCTTTTTTTGCACCAGATCCTATTTTCTTACCTCCGCTCACATATCTATCCGGGACTTTCGACGCAGCTGTACTCCCAACTGCTGCTTTCGTTTGGCCTATGCGTGATCCCACGCTGCTGGCAGCACTGCTCGCCCTTCCACCTGTCTTTCTGTCGCCCCATCTGGCCCCTCTCGACCCCCCATACCTCGCTTGCTCCATCAGTTTAGTGCGTCGCGACTTCCCACCCGATTGGGTCGATGAAGAGGGTTGCGTTTGAGAACTCGAGCTGCTCTTTGCACTCCGACCGAGGCCTCTCGGCGACATTCCAGCCATCATGGCTGCTTTCAGCCCGACGGCCGCGGGGGCGACCAGCCCGATCAGCCAGAAGAGCATTGCTTCGATAAGTTCGCCAAACTCTGCCTCAGTTGCTTGCTCGCCCTGGACAGCGACATCCGAATACGCCCCGACGGCTGCCGCACCTGTCTGCAACAGCCCGGCCATCACGATTCCTGCAAGCAGCATGTACGCTGTCGCCCGCAAGAGCGTTTTCGCGATCGACGAGCTGTGGCGAAGTGGACCGAAATCCAGGTACAACATGGCCCCCAGAATTGGGAGCAAAATGAACGTCGCGTG
Organism: Natrinema soli; assembly: GCF_028618695.1. The sequence continues at coordinate 3,836 of NZ_JAQIVI010000057.1, forward strand.
GAACAAGAACTCGCGAAACACAAAGACCCCGAGGGCGAGCAAGATACCCGCGACGGAGACCAAGCTGATGATGATCCCACCGATGATGGCACCAGCGCCCAGCGCGGCTGTCCCGCCGAATCCAGCCTCGAGAATCTTTGGGCCGAACGCAGCGCCATAATCATCGGCATAGACATGCAGAATGATCGCATTCGTCAAAAGGAGACTAAAGTGCATGATCTGGCGGGCAACGGCCACGAAGATGATCACCTTCAACGTTTTCCAGACCAGCATGAAATTCGTCACCTCACGTCGATCGGCGAACGGCTTGGAGGCAATCCCAGCCATGAAGACGATCACCAGCAGTTGAGGGAAGATATCCAGATTGTGCTGGAAGGCACCCTGCATCGTCGGATCAGTATAGGGGCTGTCAAAGATGATGAACGAACGAATGCCGTTCGCAATGAGGCTACTGATGAACCCAATGATTCCGGACAGGATGTAGGTGAAAAAGTCCGAGACCCAGCCGGAGATAAACGCGACGGTGAGGGGGACGCCGTCAACTGGAAGGAAGGCACTGCTCTTCTGGGCTAACACCAGTATCGTGGGGTCAACGCTTTCTGTGATGCTTGTGATCGAAACGGGCAATCTGAATCCGGTCATGGGTTGGATGGGATCTCTGTTATGGGCGTGGCTGCCGTAGAGGGGCTGTTCAGTCTCACTGTGCTGGGTCGGGTTCGAACAGTCATTTGTTTGCACCTCTCATATACGCGAACGGAATGTACAAGATCACAAATGCAATGATCGAGACGAACGCCCCAGTGAAGCTCATCAGTAGCTGGTAGATGTTGAACGCCTCTGGCTGGAACGTGATCTGGGCCTCAGCTGGACTGTAGTACACCTCTTCCGCTGGATCAGTCTCACCCGTAAACGAAGCCGTCACGTAGAGGTCACGCCGTTCGACGACTGCGGTTCCGTCCGAGTCAGTCGTCACTTGTCCCTGGGCAGCCCCATGGAGCCAGAGTGTCTCGTTGCTAAGCGCTTCGCCGGTCTCCCCCTCGAACAGGTGGAGCTCTGCGTACGTGTCGTTGAGGATCGCCGTCTCGAGCTGGGCGTCGCGCTCTTGGACAGTCTGTGTCGACACCGGGATTGGATCGCCGTGGATATCGCGAATCTCTGTGATCGGCTGTTCTGCATTTGTAATGGTGAGCGTCGTCTGTCCACGCGGTTCGACCGAGGAGAGATT
>NZ_JAQIVI010000057.1:5073-22839 GCF_028618695.1 Natrinema soli
AGGACGTTCGGGAACGGAACGGTCTCCTGGTGGGTCGCTGGCGCTGGAAGTTGTTGCTCGAGCGTCTCATTCCCTGTCGACACTCCCGACGATGCGTCGTTGAGCACTGGTACCGTCGTATTGGACTCGGGTTGATCCGGCGAGATCGGTAGCTCATCACCTGGCCGATGACCCCGCGTGGCGGTCTCGTACTGGCGCTGTGAGTAGACGCCCCAGATATTCTCGATCTTGCCAGCGCCTTCTTCGAACGTCGCAGTACTCCAGAGCCGACGGTCATGGAGCGTCTCCGGGCCATCGAACTCGAGGATGAGCCGGTCGATACCGTCGTCTGATTCGATGATCGTCTGCTCGATCGACAGTTCTTGGTTCGTCGTGACGACAACGGGGGCCTCGTCTTGGACCGTGTGGGAGAGTCCGAGCGTCTCATTGTCGGTTGTATTCGACAGCACCCAGTCAGTCCCCTCACGGACGTAGGTGGTCTCCTGGACTGCAAGCCTCGAGGTGATCGTCGCTTCCACCTCCATCGTTGTCGCCCCGCTCGCGTTCGCGTCCGCGTAGTCGAGCTGGTGGGGCGCCTCTGGATCACCACTCCATGACTGGGACCCGATCTCGAGTGTCCGGTCGACCTCCTGATCGGTGAGTGTGACATTGAGGCAGGTCCGGGTCTGGTCGGTCGTGGTGCAGGTCCCCTCCGGGATGCGAGTCGCATAATCGACGTGGGTGTAGACCGTCCCGTCACGCGGTACCAACAATAACTCACTCGAGTTGTCGTCTTGGGTGCCTGCGTCCGACTCCAGACGGGTTTGTGTCCCCTCTGCTGTCCCAAGGATCGTTACGTGAGCGTCCGTGACGAGCGTGCCGTTCGAGCGTTTCGAGTCTGGGAACCAGAGACTCGTCGACTCGTTGCGCTCGATCGACTCGAGTTGCTCGAGATGATACTCTTGTAGTGTCTGCTGATCCGGGCCGACCTGATACGGGGGTTGGGTTGTCGAATGGTGGAAATCGCGTATTTGACTCAGCTCTGTTACCGAGATATTCGCTTCTTCATCGACTTCCTCGAGCTCTGGGAGCACGAACGGTGGGACTGAGCCAGCCTCGGGATCCGGTTTATCGGAGATGAAGACGTCTGTGTCGTTGGCCGTCGTCTCCGCGGTGGACATCGTCGCTGCACCGCTAATTGACAGTGTCAGAGTGACAACGAGCAGCAGTACAAGCGACAATCGGTGGCCATCCATTCGTGGGTGTGGGGGTGAAGGGGGTCGATTGAGGGGGGAAGTCGTGATTCTGTTGGCTGTGCTACTTAGAAGGCGATCCAGGGGATGACCATCCCCGGGGCGAGGTTTTCGAAGAGCGTCACGAACACGTTGTAGCTGACCGAGAGGACGATCATCCCAGCGCCGCCCCACATACCTCGCCAGCCCCACTGGGCACGGTCGGCATGTTTGCCGGAGACGAACCAGGCAGCGGCACCAACGAGAAAGACGATGATGCCGAGCTGGCCGAGTGTTGTTGCGACGAAGGCTTCAATCTCCGACAGCGAGTTGTTGATCTCGCTCTCCTGGGCAGCAGCAACTCCGGTTGTTGCGATGAATGCAAACAGGCCGGTCAGGACTGTGGCTCCTTTCGTTCTGTATGCCATGCTCGGGTCTCTTAGCTACTAGCATATATATTTAATCCTAGATGTGGGTGTGGACACAAGTAGAACGATCACTGAATGTAGTCACAGGCAATAGCCCATGCACCGAGGAGGACTGGCGGCCACACGATCGCCCCAATGAGTCCGAATTCGGGGCTCAATTCAAAGTCGGTCCAGGCAACCGCCGTCATCACAGCGGCCACGATTCCCAGTACACTCGTGACGAGGAGTGGTTTCGAGACGACCACCAGACTACCCAGCAGTGTCGCTCCCACCAGGAGGGCAGCCTCGATCTCCATTGCCATCGGAGCATATCCTGCGGAGAGAGCAATTCCCCGACCCACGAGGACGGCCCACAGAGCGATTGCCAGCGCAGCAAAAATCCCGCGTGCAGTCGCTCGCAGTGGCCCAACCGTATACACGTGCGGGCCGTCACCGACCCAGTCACCGGTAAAGATATCGTGGTCGTGATGCCCCTGGTGGCATGATTCACACAGTGTTTCCAGATTTGACAGCCGGTTTGAGCCACCCTCCGCCAGCGGAGTGATATGGTGGGCGTGGAGCCGAACCCCCTCGTCACCAGCATGCGGACCGCTTTGTCGACCGCACGCTTGACATGTCCAGTCGTCGTGTCGGTAAACCGTCTTTCGACGGGCTTCCCAGTCTGGCGGACGATCCCCCGAATACGTGTCGGGATCGTCGTAGCGTGAGTTGATCTGTCTCTCGAGTGCGCTCATTCGATGTCGACCTCGAGTAGTTGCGTCTCATCGGTCACACTTTCGTCAGTGCCCAATTCGGGACACCCAGCCGCCCTGATTCCAACGAAAGTGGCGCTTGACCCAGCAAGGACCAGCCGCATATTATCCGACAGTTTGTATCCGATCAGATATAGTTACCTAGGCAAAAGGCAAGGATGTTACCCCACAATGACCGTCACCATCTCGAAAAAGATCGAAACTTCGGTGTGGACGGTCGTTCCGTCGTGCTTGTCTCATTACTGCCTGAAAAGGCCAAAGTTGTTGGTTAATAAATCCGGCCTGAAGATCACCGGCACTGAGGGAGACGTCACGTGCCCAGCTATAGAAGAAAGAATCAAATCCCTTGCAGTCGAAGCCACGGATAGAATGCCAGAGTACATCGATCCACAGGTCGAGGATCTGCGCGGGAGCAAGAGCCCAATAGAGGTAACGCTCCTCATCGGAGTCTCTGGTGAGTACGACAATGACACCGTCTGTGAGCTAATTGAGCAGGTTGGTGCAACTGTCGACGCCGAAATCGGACGTGCAACGCTCAGAGTAGTTGCACCAGAAACAGCAATCGAATCGCTCTGTACGCTTGACGGGGTCAAATCGATCGAACTCGAGCGAGATGATGTGCAGGTGCTTGCCGAGGGAAATCCGCACTCCCGCCCACGTGTGACTCGGTAGTCGATCTTCGACAACGTGTTTTCGAGTCATATCTTCAGACGCTTGATGCCCGTGACTCGAAAAACAAGGGCCAGTTCATCCGAGTCGGCATCGTTGATTCGCTCTATCAATTAGGACCGGAGTTGGCAGACGCGTTCTCTGTCAATCGCCGCGAAAATTACGTCCATTCGGCGGTGAGCGATACGACTGGCCACGGTGGGGATGTATTCGAAACACTCGGCTATTTCGCTCCGGACGCAGAATTCAATCTGTACCGCGTGATTGCAGAGAACGGCCGAACACGGCGAGGAGACCTCGTTCAGGCAATCGCAGATGCGAGTCGCCACGGCCTCGACTTTCTGAACGTGTCAGTCGGAATTGCTCACCACGAGGAAGACGACTACGACTGTGGTGGCCACTGTCGTGTTGCTGATGAGGCGCGTCTTGCTATCGAGGACGGATTGATCCTGGTCAGCGCAGCAGGTAATCGACGTCAAGATGATCCGCTGGCCGTCAACTGTCCGGCTCGAGTAGACAATGCAATCGGTGTCGGTGGGTTTGTCTCACATTGTCGTTCGGACCTCATTGAGAGCGACGCATCTGGGCAATACTGGGTTCGGAATGAAGGTCTGCAAGGCCCGTTCTGTGGACAACAGGGCTGTAGCCCCGATCGTTCGTGTGCCGAACACCGATACGAAAAACCGTGGTCCGGCAACGTCGCTTTCAGGAATGCGATTCCAGATGTGCTTGCCCCCGTACACCATCCCGTGGACTCGCAGGGTACACCGTTGCTGCAGTCTGGAACAAGTTTTGCAGCACCGATCGTGTGCGGTATCCTTGTAGCGATTGCTGGTGATCTGCTCGAGCTTGGGGTAAATCCAACATCGGCAGAGTTTCAGACAGCAGTCACACAAGGCGCAGCTGCGTTAGATGAGGGGGAGATCGGAAAGTTCCAAGCTGGAGAAACATGGGACCTTCTGCAGGAGATGAGTTCGTCCACGTCCTGAACAACGGTGTTTGTTCTGGGATGACGTATGCACATACTCCCAACGCAGGCCCTTGTAGTCACACCCGTTGTGGCAGAAAGTATAATCCTATGCTCTTGTGGAGGAGATTGTTGGTAGCGATAGCTCATCCCGCACTGGACCAACTATAGCACCATCGTAGCCGATGATGACCGCTTTCTCCGCGTACCATAGTTGGTTCAGTATGACAGCAAAATCATCGGAGGGCTCTCCACTATCGATGTGCTTCCGAAGAGTGGTTGACTAGTTCCTTTTCGAATCACTGATATTGGGGATGATCGTCAAGTGAATACTGGTCGACTGGATCGCCCTTCTCGTTGACCACTTCGGGACGCCTGCCGCCCGGTTCATCGTCAGTACTCTCCTTCAGAATCCCATAGAACCGCCACTCGTCACCGTAATCGAAGAGATAGCAAATCCGGTCACCAACCTTGAGATCCAACTGCCTCGCCAACTCAGTAATCGTCGTCTCACCTGCGTTATAGACCGTCTCGTCCCATCGCATCGCCTCACCACTCGGAAGATCTTCGTACTCTTCCGGACGCTGGTACTTTACACTGCTTTGCCAGTAGTCTTGACCCACGCCGAAAAACCAGAGATGGGCCTGATTGAGTCCCATCGACTCGTTGATGACGGCCTGGAATTCCGCTAACGTTCGGTCCTCGCCGACGATGATATCACGCCACAGCGCGGTCGGATCCCACTCGAGTTTGACGCGAAAGCGATAGGCCGTCATCTTACACCTCCACACCGGATCGAAAGCTCGTGAGGTCGTTGATCCGTTCTTCCAACTCTTCGATCTCGTCTCGTAGCTCCTCGGCTTCAGTCCCCTTTGTCGCAGACAGGCGGTCCTTGAGGCCCTGGAGCCGCGTCTCCTTCTCCTCTTCGTCGACCTCGGCCTTACGGACGTACTCGCGCTCTTCGATCTCGTAGACGTCCGTCGGTGCTACCTCGGTTACCTCGAGCGCCTCGTCGACTTTCGTCGAGTCGACACTGGTGACCCGCTCACGAGGAATGCCGGCTTCATCGAGCGTCTCGAGGACCTCCTCCTCGTCCCGGAGCGACCGATACGTTCGACCGGTCCGCTGGATGGAGCCGAATTGCCCGTAAACGGGCTGGTCGTGATGAATGCGATCGAGGAGGACGTTGGTAACGTCTCCACGGAGATTGTCGGCATCTCGTTGCACGTCCGAAAGCAGCGTATAGAGGTTGACCAGTGAGGCGGTTTCCAGATCCTCGAGTTCGGAAACGTCGTAGCGCTCGAGCGCATCGATCAGTAACAGCGTGTCCGAGTAGACCGCGAGATCGGGCTCCGTCCGTTCCTCGTCACTATTAGAAGAGCCACCTCGAACGAACTGAGACGGCGTTGGGTCATCGGTTTCACGAAGCGTTCCGGCCTGCTTGTCGATCTCGAAACGCGGGTGGAGACTCAATACCGCTGGATACGGATCAGCTTCTGGCGGAAGGCGATCGAGTTCGAATGCAGCTATACCGCTCCGAACCCGGTCGATGAGGGTTTCGAACTGCTCTCGCTGGAGCGGGCGAGATTTTTCTGAGTCGACGAACCTTACGATGATGCGATGCTCTTGGACGTCCGTAATTCGAATCCGCTGCTCGGATAACGGCGTGATGAGTGTTGCGCCATCCTCGAGCGCCTCACACTCGGAGAGCAAATTATTCCACGTGGACGCGAAGGTCATGGGGTGACATACGCACTTGGTACAGTAAAACCGTTCGCGGCAGCTCTATCACGCCTTTTCCAACACAGCTAACCGCACTGATCGACGATACTGGTCACGGATGAACCTCGAGTTCGACGACGGAACGCTCCTGCTCCGCGACGCACCTGAGGGAGTTCCCTACGCAGAGTGGGATGACCGCGTCGACGAATTTCGAGCTCAGGCCTATCGCTATCGGTCGCTTCTTGACTGGGCAGACAAGTGGCAGACCGACTCCAGTGACGATGGCCAATCGACTCTCCGGCAGAGCGCTCGTCAATCCCAGCCTCTCGATCTCGAGGACAGCGCCTGTTCCTATCCCGATCTCGCACTCACACCGACCATTCAAGTTGACCCTCGTCACTACCAGCAGGCCGCTCTCGAGGCCTGGCGCGAGCACGAACGCCGGGGCAGTGTCGTGCTGCCGACCGGCAGTGGGAAGACCTTTCTCGGACTGCAAGCGATCATGGACGCTGGCGTCGCGACACTCGTTGTTGTTCCGACAATCGATCTCATGAACCAGTGGCACGCCACACTGACCAATGCCTTTGGTGACCAACTGCCGAATGGCGTCGGTGTCCTCGGCGGTGGGTCTCACGACATCACTGCCGTGACTGTCACGACCTACGACAGCGCCTATCGCTACGTCAACGAGTACGGTGATCAGTTCGGTCTCCTCATCGTCGACGAGGTGCATCACCTACCGGCTCCGACCTACCGCCAGATCCCTGAGATGATGATCGCTCCGTACCGACTCGGACTCACCGCCACCTACGAACGGGCCGACAACAAACACGAGACGCTCGAAGAGCTGCTCGGTCCAGTCGTCTACGAAGAGAATGTGGATGCGCTCGCCGGCGAGTTCCTCAGTGAGTACGAAACTATCCACCTCGAGGTCGAACTCACACCCGAGGAACGCCAGCAGTACGACACGGAGTACGAGATCTATCGTGAGTACGTCGATAGCCACGAGTTCGACATCTGGAAGGAACGAGGGTATCAGGAGTTTCTCAGACGCTCGTCCTACGATTCACAGGGGCGACGGGCACTGATCGCCAAACAGCGCGCCGAGGAGATTGCCCGAACAGCCCACAAAAAGCTCGATACCCTCGATACGCTCATCAAACAGCATCACGACGACCGTGTCATCATCTTTACCGCCAACAACGACTTTGCCTACGATATCTCCCAGGAATTCATCGTTCCCTGCATCACCCATCAGACACCGACTGACGAGCGAACCGACCTTCTCGAGCGCTTCCAGACTGGCGAGTACTCGATGCTCGTGACATCGCAGGTCCTCGACGAAGGAATCGACGTCCCCGCGGCCAATGTGGGAATCATCCTCTCCGGAAGTGCCTCAAAACGCCAGTACGCTCAACGCCTTGGCCGAATTCTCCGCCCAACAGACGATCGACAGCCCGCACGACTGTACGAGATCATCGCCGCGAACACGAAGGAACGGTACGTCTCTCAGCAACGCCGGCAGGGGGTGAATTCCAGTGCTGACAGCTGATCTCGCTCGCTCACGAACAACTGGCGGAGAAGTCGTTCCTCTGTTCATCGATCCCACTGAAGAACGCTACCGGGAGACCGCTCGAGAGCTCATTGAGCTGTTCGAAGCCCACCTGGGCGAGCCCAAGGGCGACCTCGAGGCAGCGATCAATGAACTCACGATCGATAATACGGAGTACAAGATCATCCAGGGGTTCGCAAAGCTCCTCACAGACGAGTGTGAATTCGAGGTACACGCACCGATCGAACCTAAAACGATCCGCCAACACCTCTTCGAGTACGCGAACGAACAGTATCCAATCGTTCGCCAGCCAACACTCGGTGAGGATACCCAGAAGCTCGACGTGTATAGCACCGTCGCCGACGAATTGGGCATCTCTCTTGCCGAGTGTCACCAGGGAATGTACGCAGACCTCGAGGAAAACAAGCGTCTCGTGCGGCTGGGAGAGCGCACCGTTGATGAGAGTACAGCACAGGAGACTGGTGACAAGACACCGTCAACGACGAAACTGACTGGCAGCAGTGATGAAGCCTACCAGGATACAACGCTCACTGTAGAGTGGTTGCTGACTCGCTACAATCTCGCACTCGCACAGGCGGTCCTTTACGATGCAACGCGTATGCGCATCCGCGTGTGGGATCACTTCGGGACGGTATTCAGCTACGTGAAGCTGTTCGGGTTGATGCACCGGATTTATCCAATCGACAGCAACGGGCACCGTGTGACAGGCACTGATCTCGCCGACGGCTACGAAGCAGTGCTGGACGGGCCTGCCTCGTTGTTCTCCAAGTCCCAAAAGTACGGCATCCGGATGGCGAACTTCTTGCCGGCGTTACCGCTGTGTGATCGCTGGGAGATGGCCGCAGAGATTCTCGTCGACGACACGATAGGGGAAACACATCGATTCACACTCGATCAGACTGACGATCTTGAGTCTCACTACAGTGCTGGCAAACGGTTTGACAGCGATCTCGAGCGAACGCTGGCCCAGAAGTGGGAGCGGGCGACGACCGATTGGAAGTTAGTCCGCGAGGATGATATCCTCGATATCGGTGAGGAAGTGTTGATTCCCGATTTCGCGATCGAACATCCCGACGGCCGACGAGCAATTCTCGAGATTATGGGATTCTGGACGCCCGAGTACCTCGAGTCAAAGCTCGAGAAGATTCGCCAAGCAGATGCCGGGAACCTGATCGTTGCTGTCTCCGAAAATCTGGACTGTGCTCGCGACGAGTTCGGTGAGGCAAGCGATCGTGTGCTGTGGTTCAAAACCGGGATTCACGTCTACGATCTCGTAGAGGTAGCAGAGGCTCATGCGGTTCACGTGTCTTCAGAGATTTCAGATTCCAATTGAAGCGCACTGCCGGAGACGGTGATCACGGTGATATCGTGACTGCCCCCGGATGACTGTGCTTGACTACTGGCATCGTCATTGGATTCGGTGATAGCTGTGGCCACGGATATGGGCGTTGAAATACCGGTCGAGAGATTTTGTGCCCATCAACCCGCGATACGTCTCTTCTGGCACGTCGATGTACTGATAGACGCTTCTATCCTGGAGTTTTACTTTCAAGTGCCGTGTTGAATAGCTGCTGAATCACGGTTAGAGTGGCTTACAGAGCGATTCTATATTTCCGATGGCGGAACATGAGGACGATCTCACGAAACTGTGATACCAGTCCAGCGCTCGCACGGCGTCGCCGAGCGAGCGCTTCGTCATCGAGTAGGAATCTTCGGCCATTCAGCGCAGTGAATGGTCTTTTGCCCGGATAAGCGCATTATGCCCTACCGTGAGTGATCTCGATCTACGTTGTAAGATGAGCGGTTCGACACCGAGCGCGTAGAATTCGTACTTGGTGTGCCAATTGTGGAAGGCTTTGTCAGCCGAGACGGACAGCAGGTCGTCCGCCGGAACGCGGACGATCTGCGGCCCAGTCTTCGTATCGTGTTTTCCACCATACTGAGATCTGCACGTCGAGAACAGCAAGTGATTCTAAATCAGTTAGGAGGATAGCGATGAGTGAGACCGACGACGACCGGCAGGAACAAGAGACGCTCATCGTCTGCGATCTCAGACCGGACCTGTCGATCGACGAACTCCACACGGCGAAAGCAGCGTTGACCGGTGCCGGATTCGTCCTCGAGGAAGACCTGTCTACCGGCCAGCTCAAGGTATGACGAATTCAACTTTTACAGGTGAAGCCCCCGTCCTCAAGGAGCGTCAGAGTCCGCGCAAGCAGACAAGAAACGCAGTAGATCGGAGTTGTTACCAAGTCCTTCACAATCTCTTTACCGTTCTGTGCTAACACCTCTATTGCTACATTCGGAGATGTATAGACATCTTTTAGAGGTAATCATGTTATCCTCCCTCTAGATTAAATGCAAGAAATCAATATAGCCTGCAGTGGCGTCAACAGACGTACCGACGCGCGAATACCGCCTAATATTCTGGAAATGGTGGACACAGTACATCATGTAGGATTGAGAATGAGATACAATTCTAACTAAAGAATCCATTGCGTCCAGTTGACCCCTGAATGTCCAGAAAAGCTGTTACGGTCTGTCTATCAAGTCAAGAACATCAGTGAACCGGTTTTCCTCAGTTAAGACATTAACCGTAGTATCGAAATCCGTGTTCAATTCCCAGTAATACTTTGGGCCGCCACGCGACCCACCACTGCGCTTCGCGCCCGAGACAACACCAATCATATCTAGATCATGGAGATGACTACGAACCCGACGCATTGCAATTGAGTTCGTATCCACATGAGATGTGATATCTGTGTAGCGCGAGTACACCTCTGGTGTTGGTGCTGGCGTTTCATTCCTAGTCGCTAACGAAGTGAGTGCTAGTAACGCCAACTGGTCCTGCGTTGTTAAATCACGTATGCTCTGCGCAATGTTCATCTGCTCAACATGATCCTCAGCCTTACGGACGTGTTCCTCAGCGACCTGCGATTCATCATTCAGGGCAGCGAACTCACCAGCCTTGTACAAATATCGGATCGCCTGCCGCGCAGATCCTAAATCTTGAGCAGCAAGCGCCGCTGCTAGTGCGACGGCTTCCTGCGTGACGGCACTATTGACAAATGCTTTTTTTGACCGACGATCGAGAATACTCCGCAGTTGATCAGCATCATACGGCGGGAAGTGAATTTCGACCTCGCATAGCGAATCCTTGGCTCGAGGGTCAAGTTCATCGTAGAACGTCATGTCGTTGCTGATTCCAATCACGGAAACATCCATGTCCTCAATATGGCCGTTATCACGCGCACGTGGCAGCTCATAAAGAATCATATCTTTGTTTCCAATATTGTCGACTTCATCAAGGACAATAACGATGATTCCACTAATCTCTTGAAGAGCATCGTACAGTCGGGCGAATACTTTCCTCTTCGGATGGCCATTCGGGTTATCACCAGTTAATTGTTCTACAAGATCACACGCGACCTGATATGAAGAGTGATGCCCTTTACACGTTTGAAAAATAGTAGTTAAGTTGATTCCGCTCCGCTCATCAACTTCCTCTTGCAGTTTCTCAAGGAGAAAACGTGCAGCTGCTGTTTTCCCTTGCCCAGGCTTACCGTACAGAAACGCGTTGTGAGGGGGTGCATCGTTGAGAACTGGGGAAAGAACCTCTAGCCCAAGTCGTTTGAGTTGCTCTTCTCGTTCTGGAAGATCATTTGGTGTGTAACTCTCTTTCAGGATGCGTTCGCTTTCGAAGATCGCCGATCGGTCCTGAAAGTACTCGGTCATGATAGGAGGCAACGCATTCATTGTACAAATAACCGTAGTGTCCAGAACCCCCCATAATGTCCAGAAACACGGGTGGTCAAACCACCCCCACCCGGGGGCGTCCGGAATTAGCGGGAAAAGGACCACGGTGAAAACTAAGTTATCAGTGTCTGAGACAGCAAAATCCACAGCCTCTTTCCTAAAAAAGAACTATAGTGAAAACAACCGAAAGCGCGGTCGGATATTCATCCTCTCTTGCTTTCTAGTATCTGCTTTGCGGTTCTGTACAATAGTACATCACTTATAGATTTCGAACTAGAAACTATATTACATTCTTATTACACTATTCACTTATACTTACAGTTTCTCTTTGTTATGAGGAAGATCGCTCTTTCTCCCGTCTTTTCTGGACGCCCCCGGGGGTGCCCCCTTTAAGACCTCTTTCAATGAACCTTTCTCAGTAAGCTATCCCGTCTTCGACTTCTGGATATCTTTGAGGTACTCTGGCTGTGTCTTTGCCTGGCGAGCTCCAGTCCCAGGCTCACCATTCTCAAGACTAATTCGCTGACCGTCCATGCTAATCCTTCTATTCCTACATTCTAGAATGTAGTTACATTACATACTGTGACCCATTTCTATATTGTGGGGGATTTGCAAACAGGATCGAACTTCAGTCATGTGATGGGATCCTCTCATGTTTATACATGGTCTCTTTCCATCACACTTTATACTGTGGCTACGTGATCTGTCCTTTATGGCTAGCGATTCCAATCTCACGAAAAAACCTCGAGCTGTCGCAGTTAACGTCCTCAAAGGTGGTTTTGGGAAATCAACTACCGCAATCAATCTTGCACGAGAACTCGCAGAGAGAAATGGCCGTGTTCTCCTTGTTGATCTCGACGACAACGGGCATACCACATTCAACCTTGGCTACCGCGACCAGTACGAATCCGACAACCACGTTCAAGAAGTCCTACTTGACGGCGCTGATCCGTTAGATCACGTCGTTCCAGTTACCGATGATCTTGATCTTCTGCCGTCCCATGAAGCTCTTGAGGAGGTGGAGACAAATCTGAAATCAGCAATGGCCTCAAGTCAACGACTTAACCGTAACGTCGTTGATCCTCTGCTTGGGGATACATACTCCTATATCGTTGTCGATACGCCAGCTAATCGAGGAAAGCTCAACGACAATGCCCTGTTTGCAACAAAAAATCTCATTGTTCCACTCCGTCCAGAGAGTGGATGGGAATCTGGAATCACGCAGACGAACAAACGTCTGATCCAAGAAGCGCGCCAGTACTTCGACCTCCAATTACTTGCACTCGTTCCAACTGATCTTAGCGAACGTCTCGATCAGGACACCCGAGACCGAAACCTGCTGTACGCAATTAATAGCCGTGATGAACTTGCATCGTGCGTCCCAAACTTCGCACATCTCTCTGCGGCTGACTGGGAAGCAATCGACGCTGGCAACTACAATGGTGATCTCCCTGGTATCCGTCACCGTGCTAGTATCGATAAAGCACATCGTGCTCGCAAACCGCTACGCGATTATGACCCAGAGTGTGACCAACTCAAATGTTATGAGGAACTTGCCCAAACCGTCGAGAATGGGGGGGTGATACGGTAATGCCGTTCGACGATCTTGCTGACGATTCGGAGGAGTCCGATCCTGGTGATGAGGCGCTGGACGAACTTGCCGGTACCCTTGCAGATGACTCCACAGCAGGTGAAGAATCATCAGGAAACGACACTACGTCTGAGGATCGTGATAGCGTCTCAGCATACGATTCTCAAACAGAGCCAGCATTCCCGACTGCGAAGACACGGACACAGCATTCGATCTACTGCCTTCCTGAGACGTGGGATACGATTGATGGTGCATCTGGCCTTCTATTCGAAGCCGAGATTATGCTCCGTCGCGATGGCTATGAAGCTGTACAGAAACGTGAACTGCACAATGCATTACTCAAATCTGCAGCACAACAGTTGACTCCCGAGGATATTGCCGAAGCCTTTGTTGCGACTCGAGAAGAACGAGAATTTGAACCGCTCCTAACTGACGAACCTTGACATTCCCCATCGTGTAAACGTGGACAAATTGGCTACTTCGGGACGACATTTGGGAGCGAGATTGGTGAGAGTCCCTATCTAGGGCTTCAGTTGATTTGCTCACACTTCAGTTTCGATCCGTTCTTGCAGGTCTGTGAGCATGTCGTGTCTCCGATCGGAATCCTCGATGATAGCCTCGAAACAGGATGTGGGAAACGCGTTGTTTTTGAGGACCGCCGCGCGGAGTTCCTCCGGGTGTGGGATTGAAAACTCGACGACCGGTTCAGTATCCTGGTACATTATGTGCTCGTCGCAGTAGGCGCACTCGGCGGCGGACAGCTCGCGCTCGGTGAGCGACACCTCCGCATAGATGCCGTTCACGCCGTAGATCTGCCACTCGGTGGCGGCACCAAAGCGAGCGGCGCTGGCGATTCGGACTCGTTTGGGGCCGCCTTTCTTCGGGACGCACGACGTGAACAGTGCCGAGTACTCGCGCTTGAGAACGTTCGCCGAGCGGTAGTCGTACAGATTCGAGAGGGCTTTCGTGACGACGCGGACGCCGCCAAGCGTTTCCTCGAGTCGATGAATAGGTTTGGGTTTGGTCATTCGGAATCACCGCCGAACCCGGCAATAATCATATACCTGTGGCTGAACACATCCCGCCGGAACGCGATGGTATCGGGGTTGGCCGTCAGGCGTGGACGGCCATAGCGATCATAATACTTTCGGCTCTGTAGTTTCGCTACTCAGCTTTGCACGTTGACTATCTCACATATGAGCAGCCGAAACGGGCAAAAGAGCGATTCTACCGGCTATTCGTGAACCATCGGGACCTGAGTCGTCTCGCCGCTGGAGTCACAACCTCTGCCAAAGCCGGTGAGTCCATTCGCGCCCGTTTCTCCAATCTAACTGTCAGCTATACAACGTGCAAAGCTGAGTTCTAAAGGTGGTCCGTCATGCAGTCCCGTCAGAGCGAGACGTTAATCCCGTCAGTCACCTCCGGCAGAGTGCGAAGTGGGAACGTCGCATCGCAGTCGTGGCACTCGTGTTCAATCGGGACGCCTCGAGCATCGAGTTCGACCATGCGCTGATTCACTCCGTCCTTCGATGGAGTTTGATCGTCTCGTCCGTGGATTCGATAGTTTCGATCATATGTCTGTCTCTCTAATTTAAATCTCTAGGTATCTGTCTTGTGGTTACTCGCCAGCTCCCTCGCCACCGAGCATTTCAGCCGTGTCCCGACAATTCGAGCAAGCGTGTAACGTCCCGTCGTTGGCCGAAAACACACGCTTGTATCGATCTGTAACATGGTTGCCACAGTTATCGCAGTGTGCCATTAGGCGAACCCTCGGATAGCACAAAGGGCCAGCGAGGCAGCCATCAGATACAGCCCAGTGCCGGCGAGCAACAGTCACGAGACTGAGTACTCACTCATCGAACCGACACCCCTCCCTGTGAGTGGCGAACTCCTTACGTCCAGTCACGACCTCACGAGCGCAGTCACGGCAGCGGTAGAACTTCGCGTCCGTCAGCTGGCCGTACTTGTCGTACTCTGCGAAGGGTCCCTTCCACGGATCGGCGTCGTCCTCGAGGAGCTCCGCATCTTCAACAGCCTCGCGAACAGTCACACCTCCGTCGGTCATGGCGACCTTGCCTGAGTCAGACTCGGTAGTAACCTCGATGCTGTCGGTGTCTCGGAAGCAACTCCAACACTCAAGATCGTCGCCAGCATCCACCGTATTCAGTTCCCCACACTCGCACCTGCACGTCTCGACATCGTCCGCACTCTCGCTCTCCTCGTGTCCGTCGACGTCGTCACGGGTGACGTGTTCACCGAGCTTGCCGGCGACGTCCCCACTATCAGGAACCGTACGCTCGCCCGTCGCGAACCCGACTCGGCGTCGGTGCTTACACTTGACGTCTCGGTACTCGTGGTCAGGACAGGTGCACGCCCCGAGCAGCGTGTTCACGACGTAGCTACTGCCGGATTCGCTCACGACCTCGTACTCACCGCGGCGGCCGGCCACGTCGCCGACGTCCTCCAGGACGGTCAGATATTGCTCGAGGGCGCGTCGGTCTCGGTCGTCGAATTGTTCGCCAACTTCTTGGCTTCGGGTAACGTTCTGGTTCATGCTGTTTGCTTCAGCACTTCGGCGGGCGTTCCAGCGCCCGTCGGTTTCTACAACCGATCAGTGCTTACTCCACCCTATGCAGGCAACTGCATCAAACCTTTGCATCTTACTGCAGCAGTTAGCTGCAAAGGCGTATTAGGATTCATCGCGAAGGGACTAATGCAGATGCATGCAAAGGACGACGTAATGGCAGAACGTAACGACGACTCTGGCCGCTACACCAAGACGTACCCGCTTGAGGACTTTCTCACCGCGCTCGAGGAACTCGGCGGCGCTGCGGGCACGCAGGACGTGGCTGACGAGGTCGGATGCAAGTATCGAACGGCGAACGCCAAGCTTCACGAGCTCGAGGACGAAGGTGAGATCACATCACGGAAGGTTGGGAACGCTTATCTGTGGGAGCTGGTCGACGAATGAGGGGGAAGCAGAGCGCCCCCGATCTACTCGAGGAACTCCGCGAGGTCGTCTGTGAAGGGAGTGATGGCAATGAGTAACCAAGAGGTCTGTCGCTAAGAATTCATGAACGACAACAAAACAGTCTTGAAGTTACATGATTCTGGAGATAGTCGATACTCATTGAACTTCCTTGCAGACGACAAGGGGGTGATAGCCAAGAAATTGTCTGAATTGCATCGCGATAAAGATTTAGAAATTGCCACTTCGCAAGATGATATTGGAGATAACACAATATATCTCATCTATACAAAGACCCCATTCGAGTCAGCGTATTTGAATTTCGAAAGTGAGGAAGAAACTCTTCAATGGATCAACGAGCACTTCACAGAGGGTGACAACTATGTGTTACGCGAAGTCATCACCCTCTTTGACGGAATAATCACAGAAAAGGAAGAGCAAGGGGAGACCTTCTCTACATACAAGAAGATGAATTTAGAGGCCATCCCCGATATCTTGAATCAGGTTGAATGGCGGCAGCAAGTCCCTGATGTTGGGGCTGAATTGCTCTCTCATTTTATTCTCTCACATCCTATGCCGAACACGAATCATAGAACAGGAATTGGACTACTGGATCGTTACCTCTCATCATTCGATGGGGGGTTTGTGATGCCAGACACTGGTGAGGAGGATGTCTGGTATCCCTGGGCAAAAGGTTATATTTACGACTCGAAGCGAATACTCACTCTTCGGAACCATTTCTTGAAATTCAAACACGCAAATGGCTTTGGTTATGAGGCTGCTGAGCGAAAGGAAGGCATCCTAATTGAGTTCGGTGACCTTGATTTTAGTCGATCTGACTATCACACCCACTATACCGCTCGTCATCTCAAGCGGACGCGTGAGTTTGTGGTCACTGTCTTAGAAGAGGCAGATGCTACTCATTTACGTGAGGAAAATGACGATGGGAAACGAGCGTTCATAGACCGGCTCCGAGAAGAGTGACAACTAATCCGGGAGATTGGCGAGTTTTCGTCCGACCTCGTGCGAATCCTTACTGAGTTGCGAACGCCCCTCTGTCTGTTCTTCTAGGACTCGCTTGAACTCTTCAAGTTCCATTGTATCCCAAATACGTGTCTCACACATATGAAGATAGTGCACGTGTCCACCAGGCCCCACGTGGCGCTCCCGAATAGATAAACCAGAAAGGACGATATCAAATCTCGAGTTGTTCCTCTCACAACTTCGGGATCTCAAGTTCTACAAACCACCATACAGCTGACACCCGTTACGATCGTCCTCAGAGAAGCTGTTTGAAAAAGAAACTATTCTTCGTCTTCCGAGGCAACAGCGCTCATAGCGTCCATTCCTTGCTGGATCGGATGCTCTTCGTAGAGCTCCTCGCTTCGCAGAAACCCATCTGAGAGGATGTTATCTTCCATACCGCTCTCGTAGACAACCCTCCAGCCGTGACCTGCTTCGTAGGTCACGGCTGTCACCCAGTCGTAGCCGATGAACATCGCAGTGTCCATAACCATCCCGTGTTCCGGATCAAATTTCGTCGTCTGAGGCATTATTGACTGGATGCTCTCGTGTCGTTCGAGTGAGTCACGCTCAGTATCCTTGAGTGGGCGGTCTGGAAGCGATTCAACAAGGGATCCATCTTGAGCCATACTCCAAGTAGCTCTTGGCACGTAAATAACCGTTCGGCGTGGGTCCAAATGTGGTGCCCTAATGGGGGGTCTCTCCTTCGGTTTCAGTATCTGGACTGACTGTCAATGGCATCTAACATCACTCCTGCAGTTGACGACGATGCCCCCGCTTTGGCGGGGGCGATCGTCATCCACGCCAAGAAAGTCTGTGAAACAGCTGATCATCTCTGGCGTGTACTTGGAGACGTCTCGATTCCCGTGGATGGACTAACTGACACTCGACAACAGCACAAAGTCTCGTTCGGAACAGAGTCAATGGCACGAGTCTACATCTACCAGACGATCTACGACCTCGCCCAAAGCGAGGTCGCAGATCGGCTTGAAAACCGTCCAGCACTGCTGAAACAGCTAGGTTTGAATAAGGTACCGACTCAGCAGAATCTCTCATACGCTTGGAACCAATTCAGCGAGCAGACCAAGACCACGCTTGAGGCCGCT
>NZ_JAQIVI010000570.1 GCF_028618695.1 Natrinema soli
GGCGTGGGCGGTCGGCCACGTCGCGGCCGACTGGGCGCTCGAGGCGATGGATCACCCGACGACCCACCGCGCGGTCTTCGAGCGGGCCTTCGAGGCCAGCGACGCCGACATCGCGCTGCTGGATGGGGAGTGGCCGGTTCTCGAGGAGACGCTCGCGGATCTCGACTGCCGCATCGTGAGCGAGACGTGGCTTCGCGAGGTCGACGACCGCCCGCTCGAGGTCGTCGACGCGGTCGAGTCCAAACTGGGGGCTGTCGACGACGGGATCCGCTTCGGCGACCGGCTCGCGGAGTCGGTCACCGTCGTCGAGCTGCCAGCCGATCTCGTGAGTACTGCACAGGGGATCGACCCCGATCGCGTCCGAGCGATCGTCGAGACGAACAGCGTTGCCTTCGCGACGGAAAACGGCGGGAGTCGCGTCGGTTCGCGGGCGGCGGTCACCGATACTGCTGTCGACAGCGAAACCGGGGACGATAACGACTCGAGCGACCGCCGGAATGCGATCATCGCGGAACTGGCTGCCGTCCTCGAGGCAAAGTACGACGCGGTGACGATCGAGGACGATGCCGTCGTCGCCGAGGAGACGGCGTTCGACCCCGCGCTGGCTCAGCAGGTTGGCGTTCCAGAAGGACCGAAGTTCGGCGCGCTCGCCGACGGCGAGTCGGTCACCGTCGACGGGGAAACGATCAGTCCCGAGAGAGTTACGACCGAACGGACGCGACGATTTCCGATTTGATTGATCCGGAAAACGATAGTAATACGTAGTTATCAGCCCCCTCCCTCCGAATCCGTCTGTTATTCATTCAGACATATAAAAATCAATTAACGTGTCAGACATCCGTCTGACGTGTAGGGGAAAGGTAATTATGCTCCATTGTTTAGACAGTGCCAAGAATGGACTCCATAATCGACAACGCGATCGACGAGGCCGAGGACGGGGAGGCCACGGCCCCCGACGACGCCGCGCCACAGGGTGGCGGATCGGCAGACGCCGGTCCGGAAGACGGGCATCAGACGGGAACGATGACCGACGACGAACTGGAAGACGTCCTGCAGGACCTCCAGACCGACATCACGGTCGTCGGCTGCGGCGGTGCCGGCGGCAACACCATCAACCGCATGCACGAGGAGGGCATCCACGGCGCGAAGCTCGTCGCCGCCAACACGGACGTTCAGCACCTCGTGGAGATCGAGGCCGACACCAAGATCCTGATGGGAGAGGAGAAAACGGGCGGACGCGGGGCCGGTTCGCTCCCGCAGGTCGGCGAGGAAGCCGCCCTCGAGAGCCAACAGGACATTTACGACGCCATCGACGGTTCCGACATGGTCTTCGTCACGGCCGGCCTCGGCGGCGGCACCGGGACCGGCTCCGCGCCGGTCGTCGCCAAGGCTGCCCGCGAGGCCGGCGCGCTGACGATTTCGATCGTGACGACGCCGTTTACCGCCGAGGGTGAAGTTCGGCGGACGAACGCCGAAGCGGGCCTCGAGCGCCTGCGCGACGTGAGCGACACCGTCATCGTCGTTCCCAACGACCGCCTACTCGACTCCGTCGGCAAACTCCCCGTCCGGCAGGCGTTCAAGGTCAGCGACGAGGTGTTGATGCGCTCGGTGAAGGGCATCACGGAACTCATCACGAAACCCGGCCTCGTCAATCTGGACTTCGCCGACGTCCGCACCGTCATGGAGCGCGGCGGGGTCGCGATGATCGGGCTCGGCGAATCCGACTCGGAGGCGAAAGCGGAGGACTCGGTCAAGACCGCGCTCCGCTCGCCGCTGCTGGACGTCGACATCTCGGGCGCGAGTTCCGCTCTCGTCAACGTCACCGGCGGCAACGACATGGCCATCGAAGAGGCCGAGGGCGTCGTCGAGGAGATCTACGACCGGATCGACCCCGACGCCCGCATCATCTGGGGGACCTCGATCGACGAGAGCCTCGAGGGCAGCATGCGGACGATGATCGTCGTTACCGGCGTCGAATCGCCGCAGATCTACGGCCGGCCCGACGGCGAGGACGCCGTCCAGCCCGAAGCGCCTGCGCAGGGCGAGGACATCGACTTCGTCGACTGAGTCGACGGCTCCTCAGAACGTCGTCACCGCGTACGCCGACTATCCCACTACTGCAGTTCGTCGATCCATACCCGACACTGACGTCGGCAGTCCATTCTTCACCGTTCCCGCGCGGTCCATCTTTCAATAGAAGTGCGTATGGCTTTCGTACCCCCGGACGGCAAGCGGTCGGCCGACGCGCGGGAACGGTTCAACAGATCGGCTTCGGATCGAGGCCGAGGTCGTCCAGCGAGTCCGCGTACGCCTCGTACGCGATATCGATCACGTCCTCGGCGACCGTCCGTGCGCGGTCCCAGTCGTCGCTTCCCTCACAGACGTCTGCCAGCAACTCGATCGCCCGGTCGCCCTGCGCTCCCGTCTCGGATCGCAACTCTCGGAAGACGTCGGCGCGCCGTTCGTCGCCTTCGTTGACGAAGAAGTTCACCACTTGCAGGTGGGTCCGGTCGGCGACCAGGGACCGCCCGACGACGCCGCCGAGGTGGTCCACCGTCGTCTCGAGCGTTCGAAGGCGGTCGTGCATCGGGTCGGCGTCCGTATCGTCGGGTTCGTGTTCGCCGTCAAGGAGGGCCACGACCCAGTCGTAGTGGTCGCTCTCTTGTTCGGAAAATTCGGCGAAGGCGTCCTGTGCGTCAGTGTATTCCTCATCATCGGCCCACGACTCGAAGGTCTCCATCGCGGCGCGTTCGCCGTCCGCGACCGCCCGGAGGACCGCCTCCGTCGTCAGGTTCGCGTCGGTCCGGGCGACCAGTAGCTTCGACGAACCGAGGCGCTCGAGTTCGACCGACATCGATTCCTCGATCGTTCGCTGGAATTCGTCGGCGTCCATACCGAGACGACGCCGTCGAGCGTGTTGAACGTTGGTGGCGACGCGGGTGATCGGTGTCGGTACGACGTGGCGCGGCTTTACCCGCCTCGAGCGCGTATCGCGTCCCATGAGCGACCGGAGCGACGCCGCCGACCTACTGGCCGACGAGGCCAACGAGGCCGACGAGACGCCGTCGATCACCCCCGACGCGCTGGCCGATCGGCTGCGATCCGGCGACGAACTGACCGTCCTCGACGTCCGCGACCGCGACGAGTTCGAGCGCTGGCACCTCGAAGGAGAGGGTGTCACGGCCGTCCAAATACCCCATATGAAGTTCATTCAGGCCGAAGCCACGGGCGGCGCGGACGATCTCGTGGCCGACCTCGAGGAACCGATCCTTGCCGTCTGCGGGCGCGGCGAGGCGAGCGCCCACGCCGTCTCCCTCCTCCGGGGGGCGGGCATCGACGCGGCCAATCTCGCCGGCGGGATGGACGCCTGGGCGGATCTCTACGTCGCTCGCGAACTCGACGTCGACGCGCCCGCGACGGTCGTGCAGTACGACCGTCCCTCGAGCGGCTGTCTCGCCTACGCGATCTACAGCGACGGCGAGGCAGCGGTGATCGATCCGCTTCGAGCGTTCGCCGATCGGTACGTTGACGACGCAGACGATCGGAACGCGATGATCAGGTACGCGATCGACACGCACGTCCACGCCGATCACGTCAGCGGCGTTCGAACCCTCGCGGAACGGACGAACGCCGAA
Organism: Natrinema soli; assembly: GCF_028618695.1. The sequence continues at coordinate 3,636 of NZ_JAQIVI010000570.1, forward strand.
GCGGTCGTCCCCGAGGGCGCAACTGACCGCGGGCTGGCGTTCGACGCGACGACGGTCGAC
>NZ_JAQIVI010000571.1 GCF_028618695.1 Natrinema soli
CGCATCGACGTCGACCCCGTCGGGATCGTAGACCGCGCCGTTGACGTCCGAGACGGCAACGATCGTCGCGCCCCACTCCTCGAGCAGGCGCGCGGCGTTGGCACCGACACTGCCGAAGCCCTGGACTGCGACGGTCGTCTCGGCGAGGGGGTAGTCGTAGTACTCGCAGGTCTCTCGCGTGACGATGGCGACGCTTCGACCGGGCGCTTCCTCGCGGCCGAAACTCCCGCCGATGACCGGCGGTTTGCCGGTGACGACGCCGGGGATCGTTTCGCCTTCCTGCATGCTGTAGGCGTCCATCAGCCAGGCCATCGTCTGCGGGTCGGTGCCCATGTCCGGCGCGGGGATGTCCGTGTTCGGTCCGATCACATCGCGGATCTCCTGTGCGAATCGACGCGTGAGCCGTTCCTTCTCGTCCTCGCTCAGCGACTTCGGGTCGACGACGATGCCGCCTTTCGCGCCGCCGAAGGGGAGATTCATCACCGCGCACTTCCAGGTCATCCACATCGACAGCCCGACGCACTCGTCGCGGGTCACGCCGGGGTGGTAGCGCAGCCCGCCCTTGTAGGGGCCGCGGACGCTGTCGTGGTGGGCCCTGTAGCCGGTGAAAACCTCGAGCGAGCCGTCGTCGCGCTCGAGGGGGATCGTCACCTCGTGGACCGCCGTGGGGTGGGAGAGACGCTCGATGACGGCGTCGTCGATATCCAGTTGTGCGGCGACGCGATCCAGTTGTCGGCGCGCGGTCTCGAGTGCGGTTTCGGAACCGATCGATTCAGCCGTCGCTTCTCGGGCCGGCGGCGAAGAACGGTTCTGGGAGGACATACTTATTCGATCGGTGTCCGCCGATTGCGCATTTCGGCCCCGCACTCGGGACAGGCGTCCGGTGCGGTCGCACGAACGACGGTTCCGCAGTCGAAGCATTCGTAGGTCGATTCCGCCTGCGGGTCGAACTCGGCGTCTTTGTGGTTCATGGGAGAGACGACTGACGATGTGTCACGGCACTCGTCGCATCAAGGAATACAAGGTATATTAGGATGAGTATATCCGTCAGATACCTAGCGTCGACAAACGGATGGGGTTCACTATTCAACCCCTGTCGATCGGGGCTCCGGGAGTCCGCTCTCGTCGAACACGACCTCGAAGAGCGTCCGCTGGACGCTCCGGACGTGCCGGTAGAACGCTGCCGGCGAGATATCGAGGGCGTCGGCGACATCTTCGCCCGAATTCTCGCGCGGTGATTCGAAGTACCCGCCGTAGTAGGCGAGCGTGACGACCTCGAGCTGGCGATCGGTAAGCCGATCGTGCAGTTCCGAGCGGAGGTCCCGCGGCGTCGTGCGTTCGACGGTCCGTTTCGATCTGAGCTCGACGTCCGAGAACGCCGTCGAGACGATGTCGGCGCTTTCCCTCGCGTCGGCTGATCGGGGGACGTCGATCACGACCCGCGCGCTCGAGGGTGTCGCTTCGACGCCCCGCAACACCGCCCCGTGATCCGCGAGCCGATCCGCGAGCACCGGTCGGGAGAGATGCAAGAGGACGCCACCGCTGCCGCCATCGTCGGTATCGATGGTCCCGGTATCGATGGTCTCAGTGTCGGTGGTTTCGGTAGTACTGGTCCCGGGATCGGTGGTCTCGGCGTCACTAGTATCGGCATCGGTAGTCGGCTCGCCGTCGCCGTCTCCGCCGCCGTATTCGCCCGTGCTAATGACCTGTGCGCGCTCGACGCCGACCAGCTCCGCGGCCGCAGTCGCGACGGCGGCCG
>NZ_JAQIVI010000572.1 GCF_028618695.1 Natrinema soli
GGACGATCACCGGCAGGTCGACGTGCTCGAGCGCCGCGAGGACGTCGTCGCCGGGATAGTCGTCGATAACGGGATCGAGGACGAACCCGTGAAAGCGGTCGTCGTACGCGTACTTCTCGACGTCACTCGGGGACGTGTGACGATCCTCGCGGCGACTCACGGCGTTGCGGAGTCGACCGGTCGCGTTTCGGCCCGGCGTCTGGGAGCCGTTGATCCGGGCGAAGGCCACGAACGGTCGGTCGACGCTGCGTCTGGCGACACCGTTGTTCGGCGCGACGTAGCTCGTCCCCGGTCGCGACGGGGGGTAGACGACCGATCCGGTGATTCCCGCCTGATGCATCTCCCGCTCGAGTCGATCGGCCGTGATCGTTCGGCTCCGGGGCCCCCCGCTGCCGTCGGCCGCCGGCAGCCGCGTCGCGACGTCGACGACGCGAAACCCGTGTTCCAACTCCAGCATTCACAGGTGTGTTCCGAGTCGACCCATATTTCCCTACCGGCTCCCGCCGCCACCGGCCTGTCGACGGTTCACACACGCAATCGCCAGACGGAACGGCGGTAGGAGGGAAAGAATTATATAGAAGTGCTGACGACATGGTTAGTGAGGATCAACGATGGCACAACAGCGACGCATGGGTGGGCAGCCCATGTTCATTATGAGCGAGGATAGTCAGCGAACACAGGGTCGGGACGCGCAGTCGTCCAACATCATGGCCGGCAAGGCCGTGGCCGAGTCGGTACGGACCACACTCGGACCCCGCGGCATGGACAAGATGCTCGTCGACTCCGGCGGGGACGTCGTCATCACCAACGACGGCGCGACCATTCTCAACGAGATGGACATCGAACACCCCGCGGCCCAGATGATCGTCGAGGTCGCCGACTCCCAGGAAGAGGAAGTCGGTGACGGGACGACGACCGCCGCGGTGCTCGCCGGCAATCTGCTCGGCGAGGCAGAGGACCTCATCGAGCAGGACGTCCACGCGACGACCATCGTCGAGGGCTACCACGAAGCCAGCGAGATCGCCCTCGAGGCGATCGCCGAGCAGGTCAACGAGGCCGACGTCGACGACGAAATCCTCCAGCAGGTCGCCGAGTCGTGCATGACCGGCAAAGGAACCGGCGGTCTCACGGCCGAATCGCTGGCAGAGACGGTCGTCGACGCGATCCGTCACGTGGACACTGACGAGGGCGTCGCACGCGACAACATCACCGTCCACACGCAGGTCGGTGCCTCCTCGAACGCGACCGAACTCGTCCCCGGCATCGTCGTCGACGAGGAACCGGTTCACGACGGGATGCCAACCGAGATCGAGGACGCGTCGATCGCGATTCTGGACGTCGAACTCGGCGTCCGCACGGGCGACGTCGACGCCGAGTACGCCATCGACTCGATCGACCAGCTCAACGCCGCCATCGACGCCGAGGAAGGCGAACTCGAGGGCTACGCACAGACCGTCGCCGAGAGCGGGGCGGACGTCGTCTTCACCACTGAGGACGTCAACGACCGCGTCGCCAACTCTCTCGCCAACGAGGGCATCCTCGTCTTCGAGGGTCTCGGCGACAGCGACGCTCGACAGGTCGCCTCCGCGACCGGCGCTCGCCGTGTCGGCGCGCTCGAGGACCTCGAAGACGCCGACTTCGGCTCTGCCGACCGGATCCACACCGAGAGCTTCGGTGACGACGATCTCGCGTTCGTCGAGGGCGGCGCGGCCGCCGAGACGGTCACCGTCTTCGTCCGCGGCGGGACCGAACACATCGTCGACGAGCTCGAGCGCGCCATC
>NZ_JAQIVI010000573.1 GCF_028618695.1 Natrinema soli
GCGGGATCCGGGCGTCGACGCCGTCGCGGCCGTCCCGTCGATGGCGGAGACGGTCCTCGACGTGCTCCGGAACGAGCGCGCTCGAGTCGCACTCGCCGTGCTCTACCACGAGTGGAACGGCGAGACCCGATCGGTCGACGATCTCGCTCGCGTTGTCGCTTCGCACACGGACGACTCCGCCGACGTCGTCGGGGTCGGGCTTCGGCACGGCACGCTCCCGGAGCTGGCGGCGATTCGAGCCATCGAGTGGGAGCCCGGTACGGATCGCGTCTCGGCATCGGACCACGCCGTCTTCGAAGAGGGGGTTCGCGAGGCGTCGGTCCTGCTCGAGACGTTCGAACCGGGGACGAGATAGCCAGGATTGCTGTATTCGGGCGGTGACACGGTACTGCGGAACTGTTATCCGGGAACCCCGCTCCGCTGCGAGCGCCAACCATCGCGGCTCCTGAAGCGGAGACGGCCGGCTCGTTCCCGTTCGTCCGTAGTGATGGAATCGAAAGGTAGTTTTCCCGGACCCTGCTACGCTGAGTCATGCTTTCGATCGCGCTTGCCGGAAAACCGAACGCCGGCAAGTCCACGTTCTACACCGCGGCGACGATGGCGGAGGTCGATGTCGCCAACTATCCGTTTACCACGATCGACGCCAACCGCGGGGTGAGCTACGTCCGGACCGAGTGCCCCTGCCTCGAGCGCGACGAGCGCTGTACCGCCGACAACTGCGAGGGCAGCAAGCGCTACGTTCCGATCGAACTCCTGGACGTGGCGGGGCTCGTCCCGGGCGCTCACGAGGGGAAGGGGCTGGGCAACCAGTTCCTGGACGAGCTCACGAACGCGGACGTGATCGTCAACGTCGTCGACGCCTCCGGCGGGACCAACGAGAAGGGCGAGCCCGTCGACATCGGCGACCACGATCCGCTCGAGGACATCGACTTCGTCGAGGAGGAGATGGACCTCTGGCTGGCGGGCATCGTCGAGAACAACTGGGAGTCCGTCGAGCGCAAGTCCCGCTCGCCCGACTTCGACATCGACGACGTGCTGGCGGACATGCTCTCGGGCTTCGGTGCGTCGCCCAAACAGATCGCCATCGTCCTCCGCGACCTCGAGTACCCCGACGACCCGATCCAGTGGGAGGACGAGCACCGCGAGGCACTCGCGCGCGACGTCCGCCAGCGGACCAAACCGATCGTCGTCGCGGCGAACAAGATCGATATCGCGCCCGAGGAGAACGTCGACCGGCTGCTCGAACTGGACAAACCGGTGATCCCCACCACCGCGGAGGGCGAACTCGCCCTCCGTCGGGCCGCCGACAACGGACTGATCGAGTACGATCCCGGCGACGAGACGATCGCGATCGGGGACGACGTCAACGACGCCCAGCGCGAGGCGCTCGAGGGGCTCGCGGACACCATGGCCGAGTGGGGCGGCACCGGCGTTCAGGCGGCGCTCGATTACGCGGTCTACGACCTGCTCGACCACCTCACCGCCTACCCGGTCGAGGACGCCTCGAAATGGTCCGACGGCAGCGGCAACGTCCTGCCGGACGCCTTCCTCTTACCCGACGGATCGACGCCGGTCGATCTGGCGTACACCGTTCACTCCGACATCGGCGACGGCTACCTGCACGCGGTGAACGCCAGGTCGAATCGAGAGATCAGCGAGGAGTACGAACTCGAGGAGGGCGACGTGATCAAGATCGTGAGTACTAATTGACAATAGACTCCTAAATTGGCCTCTGGATTTTAGTGAGGGACGGCGATCAGTACTGTCCACGGAGTTACCGCTGCGGTCACGTCATACGGAGTGCACTCGCGAGCGACCAGCACCGCGGCGCAACGCGCCGCGGACGGACGAACGGGCGCGAGCCCGTGAGTCAGGGAGCGAGCGGCCGTTGTCGCGTAGATTTTTGCGCCCAACGAGGGACGCTTTGCGTCCCTCGAGCCGTGCGAGCGGGCCGAAGGCCCGCGATCAGAGAGCGGTTCCGAGCGAAGTCGTTCGAAAGACGTGAAGCGTCGTTCGTGATCTTCAAAAGAGCGCTTTGCGCTCTTTTGGACCTCGCCGAGCGAAGCTCGGCTCAGTGACGAGAGACCTTCGGTCTCTCGAACCACGAGGAATCCCGAGGCGGAAAAAGATACGGAGGCATATAGGGCTTGAAATTGGAGGGTAGCAGCCAACTGTTGGCTTTGCGCTCAACCCCAATTTTAGTCAGCTACCATTCACGTCGAATGGGATCCGCCTACGAGGACGCGTTCCACTCCCGCAACTCGCCATCGACGACGACCTCGCTACCGACGTCCTCGAATGTGACGCCACCGTAGGCGATACTGCTACCGGACCCTGCGTAGATACCCGCGTCGCCACAGTTCGCCGCTCGAGCAGTCGTCAGCGTCGCATCGACGTTCTCCCGGAAGCGAAACGCCTGACTCGACGCTCCCGTGGCCGTTACGGTACTCAGTTTCAGGTCATCCATATCGTCGAAGAGGATCGAGTTCGTGAATTCTCCGTCGACGATGGTGTTCGATATTTCGGCATCGTCGAACCCCGCCGCGTAGATTCCCGATCCGGCGGACAGTCCCCGGTTGTCGGTCCTGATCGTGACGTTGGTGATCGTCAACTCCCGTCGACCGCTCTTGAGCTGTCCGAGCGAGATACCCCTTGCGTTCTCGAGACACGAGACGCAGTCGATCGTCAGATCCGCGATCTCGTCCCCGGTGTCACCTCTAATCGCCGCAGACAGACAGCCGGTGATATAGCCGTCCCTGATCGTGATCGACTCGTTGCCGTTCCGGTGCATGTGGATGCCGTAGTCCGGACCGTTCTCCGGATCGATCTCGAAGTTCTCGAGGGTGCAATTCCGCGTCGGCGCCCCATCACTCCCGGCCAGCGACTCGCCGGTGCCGTTCCAGACGCTGTTCGACGCGATCTCCGCTGTCTGGTTGTCGAACTGTATCGGTGCGTTCGATCCGGCCTCACCGCCTCGAGTCGCCCAGTAGCCGTCGATATCGACGTTCTTGGACGACACGACGTCGATGTGATGGTAGTAGATGCGGTCGCCGTAGACGTTCTCTAGCCGGACGTTTTCTGCGTGTGCGGGCATAATGCCGTTCGTTTCCGGCGAATCGATTCGGATGTTACAGATCCCCCAGTTCGACGCGCCACCGTACTCGACCGTGTCATAGCCCCGGTTGGAGAGAAGGGCCCGTCCCTCCTCTCCGTCAGGGCGCGATCCCTCGAAGACCGTCGCGCGCCCCGCACCCAACAGGAGCGTATCATCGCCGATCAACGGCGTCCGCTCGAAGACGTACCGGCCGGGCGGGAAGTAGACGATTCCGCCGCTAGCCGACTCGACTTCTGCGAGGAGTTCGTGAACATCCTGACCGACCTCGGTCTCGCCGTCACCCTGGATCCCGTGGGCTTCGACGTTCCAGACGGGTGTTTCCGCGGTGCGCGCGTTGACGAACTCCGCCGCCTCAAAATGGTTTGTTCCCGGCACCGGCTGATCAGAGCTTCCCTGGCCGCTGAAATATACCCAATCCTCGTCCGAGGCGTCCCAGCGCCATGTAATTCTCTGATCGGTTGCGTGGTAAAGTTCGTCGTCGTACTCGCCCTCGGCGGGACGGTCGGCAATCGGTCCCCGAACGATTGCGTGCTTGTCGATGGCCTCGACCGTGTCGGTGTGGTCCCACTCCTCGCCTTCCTCGAACGTACTGAGGTCGAGTCGTGGTGTTCGTTCAACCATGGTTACTCGCTCCCGGATCCGTATTCGCGCCCGTATGCGGTCCCATAATCGGTGACCGATGAGTCACTTTCCGTACAGCCTGCCAGCAGGAGGGAGGTTCCCGAGACTGCGACGAGAACGTCCCGCCGGCGGAGATCTAAATTGGTCATGAAACCAGACTATCTTGCTATATTATAAATATATTGTCTCGAGAAGATCTCAAAAGGCCGCCCGGATGGGCGCAGGGGGATGGCCGCCGGGCAGAATGGGGACGAGGTCCAGTGGGGTTGGGTGCTGATTGGATCGTGTCGCGCCGTGGGAACGCGACAGTGAATACGTTCGTCCCGTCCTATAATCAACCCCGCTCCGATTCCAAGCGTGTTGGAACCGTCCTACTGACCCATTCAACCCCCGCCGAAATCGGGTAGCTACTCTTCTGCAAGTTCGACATGCCAGTGATCGCTCTGGGAGCCGGCGAACGATAGCCGCCAGTTCTGGATGAGATATGTCCCCGATTCGAAGCCAGCCGCTTCCGACGCGTCGATCGTCACCGTCTGGGAGCCCCCACTCGAGTCCTCGACGAAGGACTTGCCGACCGGAACTGATCGCTCGAGGATCGGGGGACGCCCGCGGTATCGACGATCGTCGCAAAGACCTCCTGACTGCCGTCACACCGACCGTGCTTTCTGGCCACTATGAGCGGCCGATCTCGGGCTCGCCGAGTACGCGCGGCAGCTGGCCGCCGACCGTCTCGTTAATCACGCGCTCGGGGAGCGACGTTCGGTACCGCCTCACCGCTCTCGGATCTGAGTACCGGAGGTGTTTTGTAGCGATAGAAGAGAGTGGGTGGTAGGCGGCACGGTCAGGCAGCACCTTTCAGCCCGCGTGGTTTCCACGTGTGGTCACCGTTGACTGACCTACCCCGTCTCTCTAATATCTGTGAGCGGCTGCTATTGCTCCCGCAGAGGACCTGATGGACGGCGTGGGGTTCAACAGCTCTACTCGAGTTCGGGCATAAATCATAACCGAGAACCGTTAGCCAGCCGGCAGGAGTCTCACGACGGCTGTCGGGTAGAGATGAGTATTTGCTCACTGGCGACCTACACCGACTATGACACCCCGTTCAACCAGCGTTTCCGATCCCCGCCGCGAGCGAACGACGGCACAGTTGGCCGTCCTCGCGGATCGACTCGAGGCGACGGAGCGTCGCCAGCAGCAATTACAGAACACGCTGGCCGGGCTCGCTCGGGAAGTCGGCGTCTCGGTCGGCGGTCTGTGCGGGCACTGCGAGGAGAGCCACACGTTCGTCAAGGACGGCACGATGTACTGTCCCAGGTGTGGCTACCGTCGATCGGTATAAGTCACCTCGAGAACGCGATCGTCCGAACGGATCGCTCACACCAGACTACCGAGCGGATCGAACCGAACCGCGGCCACGAGGACGGCGAGGAAGACGTAGGAGCCGCGGATGAGGAGCATGGTCGCGAGTTCGGGGTCCGCTCGTCGCGCGACGAGAGCGACGGCGGCGAACGCGAGCGCCGCGAGCAGCGACGTGAGGGGAAAGATGCGAACGAGAGCCAACGCGGCGACGGCCACGACCGCAGCGATCATCAGCCCGTAGGCGACGTCGTGAGCGCGGTCGGGACCGACGGCGACCGCGACGGTCCGTTTCTCGATCGAGCGATCGTACGCGTAGTCCTGCGTGTCGTCGATCACCTTGATCCCGGAGAGGAGCGTGAGGAAGACGACGGCGAAGCCGAGCGGAACGACCCCGATCGTCGCGGCCTGCACGTAGAACCCGCCGACCATGGAGAGGGCGATACCCAGGGGGTAGCCGGTCGTCGCCGTCACCGGGTTCGTGTCGAGTTGCGGCGCGTGGTGGTAGGCGATCAGCCACGTCGGAACGACCAGCGCGACCGCGACCGGCCCGACGAGAACGCCGAGGGCCACGCAACACAGCGCAAACACCGCGGTCGACAGCCCGAGTGCGATCCGACAGCCGCTCTCGGTCAAGGGATGATCGTCGTCCTCGCCGCGGACGTGGAAATCGACGTAGCCGTCTTTCACGTGAGCCGTGTAGACCGCGGCGAACATCGCGACGACGTGGACCGCCGCGGTCAGCGGGTCGACGGTTCCGGCGAGGATCGCGCCGAACAGCGAGGCCGCGAGCGGCGGCGTCATGAAGACGGGATGGACCTGTGACCAGAACGCTCGAGCGGTCGCGTCGACTCCGGCGGCGTCCCTCGCGAGGGGCATATGCGAGCGACAACGAACTGAAGTATAATACCCGGTCCGGGGCCGCACGAGCTGGAACCGATCCGCCGAAACACACAATTTGATGTGAGATGGCGTGCCACGAGGGAGCATGGCAGATAGCTATACGGGTGCGGATCTCTTCACCGACGCCCTCGAGTCGTACGGCGTCGACTACGTCTTCGGCAATCCGGGAACGACCGAACTGCCGATCATGGACGCGATCGGCCGAAGCGACCTCGAGTACCGGCTCGGGCTCCACGAGGACATCGCGGTGGGGATGGCCGGCGGCTACGCCCAGCGGCGGCGGTACCACGCCCACCACGACGACTCGATCACCCCGGTCGGCGTGGCGAATCTCCATATCGCACCCGGATTGGCCCACGGGCTCGGCAACCTCTACGCGGCCAAGATCGCCGGCGCGCCGCTGGTCGTGACGGCGGGCAACCACAGCACGGACTTCCGCCACGAGGAGCCGATCCTCTCGGGCGATCTGGTCGACATGGCCGACCAGTTCTGCAAGTGGTCCGACGAGGTCCTCGACGTCTCGGCGCTGCCGACGATGCTCCGCCGGGCGTTCCGGGTCGCGATGACGCCCCCGACCGGCCCCGTCTTCCTCGGATTGCCCCTCGACGTGATGCTGGCCGAAACCGACGCCGAGCCCGAACGGCTCGGTCCGATTCCGAACGCGGGCAGCGGCGATCCGGC
>NZ_JAQIVI010000574.1 GCF_028618695.1 Natrinema soli
GCCCGGCTCGCTCGAGCGGGTTCACCTCGCCGCCGAGGCGACGAAGCGCGCGCTGACCGACGGCCTCCACCACGTCACCGATCCCGAGTTCGAGGACGTTCCCGACCTCGCGTCGAAATCCTACGCGACCGACCGCGCCACGGAGATCGACGCCGAGGCGACGGCCGACGTCGAGGTCGGCTTCCCGAACGACCGCGCCGAGGACGCCGATACCGTGTTGCTGACGGTCGCCGACAACGCGGGGAACGTCGTCTCGTACATCAACTCCCGGTTCAGAGACTTCGGCAGCGGCGTCGTCGCCGGCGACACTGGCATCGCGCTGCAGAACCGGGGCAGTTCCTTCTCGCTCGATTCCGACCACCCGAACCGCTTCGAACCCGGAAAGCGGCCGTTCCACACGCTGATCCCCGGCGTCGCTCGGCTCGACGAGGACGACTGGGCCGCGTTCGGCATCATGGGCGGCTACATGCAACCGCAGGGCCACGTCCAGGTGCTGATGAATCTCCTTGACGATGGGATGTCGATTCAGGAGGCGCTCGACTTCCCGCGCTGGCGATACCAGACGAACGGCCAACTGGCCGTCGAGGGGCGGTTCGACGGCTCGCTGCTGACGAAACTCGCCCGGCGCGGCCACGACGTTCGCGTCATGCCGCCGCCGCACTTCGGCGGCGGGCAGATCGCGCGCAACGCCGACGGCGTGCTCTCCGGCGGGACCGATCCCCGAAAGGACGGTGCGGCGATCGGCTTCTGACCTGCACAAACTATATCCTTTCGCCGGGCACGCTATCAGGAGTATGCAACCATTAGCGGGCGTTACCGTCATCGACGCGACCCAGGCGCTGGTCGGTCCGTTCACGGGCCAGACGCTCGGCGACCTCGGTGCGGACGTGATCAAGATCGAACGGCCGGGCCACGGCGACCTCACGCGGACCTACTCGCCGCAGTACGGCGAGAAACTCTCCGCGTACTTCGTCAGCACGAACCGGAACAAGCGCAGCGTCAGCCTCGACCTCACGACGGCCGAGGGGCAGGCGGTCCTCCTCGACCTGGTCGAGGAGGCGGACGTCTTCGTCCAGAACTTCTCGCCCGGAAAGGAGGCGGCGTTCGGCGCCGAGTACGAGACGCTCTCGGCGGTCACCGACGACCTCGTCTACTGCGACATCTCCGGCTACGGGCGGGACAGTCCCTACGCCGATCGGAAGTCCTTCGACATCATTCTGCAGGGCGAATCCGGTATGATGAGCGTCACGGGCACCGAGGATCAGCCGGCGCGGATCGGCGTCTCCATCTGCGATCTGGCGGGCGCCATGACGGCGATCTACTCGATCCTCACGGCGCTGTACCACCGCGAACGAACTGGAAAAGGCGAGTACATCGAGGTCTCGCTGCTGGACGCGAGCTTCCAGTTTCTGGGCTACCACGTCTCGAACTACTTCGCGACGGGCGAAAACCCCGGACGCATGGGCACGCGCCATCCGAGCCTCATGCCCTACCAGGCGTTCGAGACCGCCGACTCGCACGTCGTCGTCGGCGTCGTCAGCGAACACATCTGGCCGAAGCTCTGCCGGGCGATCGATCGCGAGGAGTGGATCGACGACGAGCGCTACGCGACGTTCACCGATCGCGTCGAGAACAGGGACGAACTCGACCCCGCGCTCGACAACATCTTCGCCGAGCGGACGACCGACGAGTGGATGGCGATCCTTTGGGCGGAGGACGTCCCCTGTACGCCCGTTCGGGACGTCGAAACGCTGGTCGACGATCCGCACATCGAGACGCGCGGCATGATCGCGGAGATGGAACACCCCGACCTGGGGACGTTCAAGTCGCCGGGCAATCCCGCCAACTTCGCCTCGCTCGAGACCGATACGAGCGGCCCGCCGCCGCGCCTCGGCGAACACACGGACGAGGTGTTGGCCGAACTTGGTTACGACGAGACCGAGCGCGAGCGGCTTCGGGAGAACGACGTCGTCTGATTCCGGCTCGCTCGACCGCGGGCGCCGGACCGCCGATGCGCCGGCGCGAGGGGTCCGGTCCCGCCGTTAAACGATCGTGACCGGACGATCGGCCTTGAGGATGACGTCCTGAGTGACGCTGCCGAACACCGCTTTGCTGACCGGCGACCGCTTCCGACCCGGGATCACGATGGTATCGGCGTCGGCCTCCTCGGCGTACTCGACGATCTCGGTGCCGGGATCGCCGTGGCGGCGAACGAGGTCGACCTCGACGCCCGCCTCGGCCAGCCGGTCCCGGGCGCTCTCGACCGACTCGGGGAACTCGTCTTCGTCGTAGAGGTCTTCGGACCGGACGTTTCCGCCGTCGTCGATCGCTTTGAACTCCTTGAACACGTTCACGACCGTAACGGAGAGGTCGTCGAGGTCCGCGCCGAGCCCCGACTCGTCACCGAGGTGCGTGACGAACTGTGCTGCGGTCGCCGCTCGCGTCCCGTCTTCGTCGATCGGGATAACGATGTGGTACATGGCTCTCCTTCAAATTGGGACCCTAGCCATATAATCGTACTCGCGGGGCCGACTGTCGGCGGCTACGGCGTCACGGGTCGCGGGTCGACGGCTCCGAATCGCCGGTCGTCTCTGGCGGGTCGCTTGCAGCCCGATAGACCTCGAGCTGATCCAGAAGGCGCTGATCCCGCTCGGCGGTCACCTCGTCGCGATCCGTCGCCTCCCAGTCGTAGACGCCGCGGCCGGTTTTCAGCCCGACGCGCCCCTC
>NZ_JAQIVI010000575.1 GCF_028618695.1 Natrinema soli
ACGTCGGGGCGGGTCGACAGTAACTGGCCGAGTTTGATGAAGGTCGGCCCGAGGGTCAACAGCGACTCGAGCAGCACCTCGGCCCGGTGGCGGTGCGTCTCGGGGCCGACCCGCCGGGGACGACCGAACAGGAGAAAGCGCCGACGGTCGCGGGCGTAGGCGAGCAACAGCGGGAGGAACTGCCGGGCGACGATGACGAATCGCTTGTACGCGCGGAGGGAGGCCAGCCTCGGTCACCCCGCGTTAGGCGTCCTCGTCGACGATGTCGATCGTCGTCTCGCCGCTCGTGCCGCGTTTCGGGAGGGTCAACTCGAGGACGCCCCGATCGACCGTCGCCGTCGCGTTGGTGTCGGAGGCGTCGTCGGGCAGGGGCAGGTCGACGTCGAGGAAGAGCGAGCGGTTCTCCTCGACGTACTGGTAGTCGTCGATCGGCTCCTTTTCGCGGTGGGCGTCGATGGCGATCCGACCATCCTCGATCGCGAGATCGAGCGACTCGGCGGACACTCCGGGCACATCGAGCACGAGCAGGTAGGCGTCTTCGCTCTCGAGCAGATCGAAGAAGACGTCCTCGGAGAGATCCCGCAACGCGTCGCGGAGCGCAGACATGGATACAGGTTCGAACGCCGATACGAAAAACCCCGCGGTCGCGGCGAGCCGTGGACACCCTGCGAACGATCTATTAGCGATTTCGCTGTGAACTGTATACGGAGAGGGAAAGTACCGTGGCACTCCGAACTGACCAACTGACGTGCAGTGGCGCGCGCTATCGGCCGTCTGAGCGCTAGCGAAGGCGGCCGATGACATTGTGCGAGGGATGAGCAAGCGACGAGGGAGCGAGCGAATCGGCTGGGGAGGATGAGGAAATCCCGTGTTGCCACGATAGCAGGACGCTGCCGTTCCGGATGATCACTCTGTCCGGCTGTGTTGAATCACTAGGTGGCGTCGGGATAGGTCGCTAAATCAAAGGAGTTGAAGCGGGAGGCTTCCGTTGTCCATGACGCAAATTTCCCGCGTGCTGCTATCGCGGCAACACGGAGGAGCCACGCCCTCCCCAACCGATTCACTCGGTCACTGCGTTCCCTCGTTCATCCCTCGCGTGCGTTCGAGCCGCAGTTCGCTCACCGCTCACCGCGCCTCACCGCGCGCCACTGCAGGTCGTCCCCTCGAGTTGCACGCTCGAGTCGCGGGTTCCCCCACGCTTTTGGCCTCCCGCGACTCGAGTCACCGTATGGAAGGTGCCGACCGCGAGCGCACGGAGGCCGGGTTCAAGGTGCGGACGCCGGTCGACGAGGCGCGCCGGATTCTGCAGGAGGCAATCGTGGGGAGTGAGGACGTCGATTCGGACGTACCCTGCGGGACCGAGACCGTCGACGTGGATCGCGCGGACGGCCGCGTCCTCGCCGCGCCCGTTACCTCGGCTCGAGACGTGCCGCACTACCGGC
>NZ_JAQIVI010000576.1 GCF_028618695.1 Natrinema soli
GCGAGCGGAGGCGGACGGGCGAGTCCCGGTGATCGCGGAGGTGAAACCGACGAGTCCGACGGCCGAGGGGACTCGAGCCGACGACCCCGTCGAGTTGGCCGAAGCGATGGTCGAGGGCGGCGCGGCGGCGATCTCCGTCCTCACGGAACCGACTCACTTCGGCGGCTCGCCCGAGGCGCTGACCCGTATTCGAGCGGCCGTCAATGTTCCCGTCCTGCGCAAGGACTTCGTCCTCGACGAGGACGGAATGGACGTCGTTGAGGCGGATCTGTTGTTGTTGATCGTCAGATTTATCGACGATCTCGAGGGGCTCGTCGCCGCAGCCCGCGAGCGCGGTTTTCAACCCCTCGTGGAGGTCCACGACCGCGCGGAACTCGAGACCGCACTCGAGGCGGGGGCCGAAATCATCGGCGTCAACAACCGTGATCTGGCGAAGCTCGAGGTCGACCTCGAAACCTTCGAGTCGGTCGCGCCCCACGTGCCGGACGACGTGACGCTGATCGACGAGAGCGGCGTGTCGTCGCCGGCGGACGTTCGTCGGATGCGCGAGGCGGGAGCCGACGCGTTGCTGGTCGGCAGCGCCATCATGGACCACGGCGCGGGCGACAGCGACGTGACGGAGAACACGCGACGACTCACGCGGGCGGAATCAGCGGAGACGACGGCGTCAACGGACTCGAGGACGGAGACGGACCAGACATGAGCGAGCACGACGGAGACACCCACACATGAGCACGGAACGCGAACACGACGGTGAGAGTGAACCCGGACGCACCGGCACGTTCGGCGACTACGGCGGCCAGTACGTCCCCGAGGCGCTGATGCCGGCCCTCCAGGAACTCGAGGACGCCTACGAGCGATACGTCCTCGAGAACGAGGACGGCTTCATGGACGAGTTCCGCGAGCGGATGCGCGATTTCGGCGGCCGGCCGACGCCGCTCCAGCGCGCGGATCGGCTGAGCGAGCGCTACGATCGCGAGATTTACCTCAAACGCGAGGACCTCGTCCACGGCGGCGCGCACAAACTCAATAATGCGCTCGGACAGGTGCTGCTGGCCAAGTACATGGGCAAAGAGCGGATCATCGCCGAGACCGGCGCGGGCCAACACGGCACCGCGACGGCGATGGCGGCGGCCCACCTCGACATGCCCTGCGAGATCTACATGGGTCGGACGGACGTCAATCGCCAGCGGCCCAACGTCTACCGGATGCGGATGAACGGGGCCGAGGTGAATCCGGTCGAGGCCGGCAGCGGGACCCTGAAGGAGGCGATCAACGAGACGATGCGAGACTGGGCGACCACCGTCGAGCGGACCCACTACGTGATCGGGTCGGTCGTCGGCCCGCACCCGTTCCCGCAGATGGTCCGGGACTTTCAGGCAGTGATCGGCGACGAGGCTCGGAAACAGATTCAGGAGAAGGCCGGGCGACTCCCCGACAGCGTCGTCGCCTGCGCCGGCGGCGGCTCGAACACGATGGGGGTCTTCCACGCCTTTGTGCCAGACGACGCCGTCGACCTCTACGCCGTCGAGGCCGGCGGTTCGAGCCTCGAGATCGACGAGGACGACGGCGTCGCGCCCAACTCCGCGACGCTCTCGACGGGCACCGACGGCGTCCTCCACGGCGCGATGACGAAGCTCCTCCAGAGCGGCGACGGCCAGATCATGGAGTCCCACAGCGTCAGCGCGGGACTGGACTACGCCGGCGTCGGTCCCGAGCTCTCGCATCTCGTCGAGACGGGCCGGGTGACGCCCGCGAGCGTCGACGACGAGGACGCGCTCAACGGCTTCCACCGGCTCTCGCGGCTCGAGGGGATCATTCCGGCCCTCGAGTCGAGTCACGCGCTCGGATATTTGGAGAAACACACCGACGAGTTGGGCGACATCGTCGTCGTCAACGTCTCCGGCCGCGGCGACAAGGATCTCGAAACCGTGCTCGAGGAGACCGAGAAACGCGATCTCGAGGCCGCGCCGGACGTGGAGGTGTTTGACCAGTGAGCGACGAGGATCGACAACCGGAGGGAGGAGATCCTCGGAACGACGAGCGGGGAGCGGCTACGAGGTGCGACAAGCGGGAGCACCTCGAGAAGCGAACGGAGAACGAAGTGAACCGTGAGCAGCGACCCGCGAGCGACACTGACACCTCGGCTGAGTACGACAGTGACGTCGAAGCCGCCATCCGCGAGGACCACCCAGCACTGATCACCTACATCACCGCGGGCGATCCGTCGCTCGAGGACACCAAGGCGTCCGTCGAGGCGCTCGACCGCGGCGGGTCGGACCTGATCGAACTCGGCCTCCCCTTTTCGGAGCCGATCGCGGAAGGGCCGACGATCCAGGCCGCGATCAACCGCGCGCTCGAGGCCGGCACGACCCCCGCTGGCTTCTTCGAACTGGTCGACGAACTCGAGACGGAGGCACCGCTGCTGGTGATGACGTACTATAATATGATCCTCCAATTCGGAGACGAGCCTGCCGTGCGGCCGTTCGTGGAGCGGGCCGCCGAAGCGGGCCTCTCGGGGATCATCGTCCCTGACCTCCCCGCCGAGGAGGCCGACCCGCTGCGCGAGGCCTGCGACGACAACGGACTCGATCTGGTCTTCATCATCGCGCCGACGACCGAGGGCGAGCGCCTCGATACCATCATGTCGCAGGTCTCGGGATTCGCGTACGTTCAGGCCCGGCTCGGGACGACCGGCGCGCGCGCAAACGTCTCGAGTGCGACCCACGACAGCCTCGCGCGCCTCGCCGAGTATGACGTGCCCAAGGCCGTCGGCTTCGGCGTCAGCGAGGGCGACCACGCCGCCGAAATCGTCGAGGCGGGCGCGGACGGCGTCATCGTCGGCAGCGCCTTAGTCGACATACTAGCCTCGAGCGAGACGTCTGAAGAGGCGGTCGACGCACTCGAGGCGAAAGCCCGCGAACTCAAACGCGGTGCGCGCCGCGGCGCGACTGACGCCGCGGCCGACGCGGCGGAAGATCCACCGGAAACAGAACACCCATAACTACAAGCTTGCTACACTCCCGCAATGACCACCGGAATTGACGCACGACTCGAGCGAATCGGCACAGACGGATCGTATGTGATCGTCCCGATGGACCACGGCATCACGATGGGTGCCGTCCAGGGACTGAAAGACATCGAATCGACCATCGACGGCGTGACCAGCGGCGGGGCGGACGCCGTACTCACGCAGAAGGGGATCGCACCGCGCGTCCACGACAACAAGAACGGACGGGGCTACATCGTCCACCTCAACGGCTCGACGACGATCGGACCCGACGAGGAAGACAAGCGCATGACGGGCACCGTCGAAGAAGCGATCCGAGTCGGTGCCGACGCCGTCTCCTTCCACATCAACGTCGGCTCCGACCACGAACCCGACCAGCTTACCCAGCTCTCAGAAGTCACCGAGACGGCCGAGCGCTTCGGTATGCCCGTCCTCGCGATGGCCTACGCTCGCGGCCCCGGCGTCGATCCCGAGGACCCCGAAGCGCTGGGCCACGCAGTCCGCCTCGCCGAAGAATTGGGTGCAGATATCGTCAAAACGGGCTACAGTGGCGACGCCGAGAGCTTCCAGCACGTCGTCGAGTCGACCCGGCTTCCGGTGGTCATCGCCGGCGGCTCGAGGGGCACCGACCGCCAGACGATCGAGATGGTCCGCGGCGTGATGGACGCCGGCGGCGCCGGCATCTCCATGGGTCGGTCGATCTTCCAGCACGAGGATCCCGAGGCGATCGCTCGAGCGGTCGCCGGCGTCGTCCACGACGATCTCTCGACCGACGAGGCCCTCGCCGAATCGGGGCTGGCGCTGGAAATCTGAATCGCTGCCGGTTCGCGTTTCACTTCCGCTCTCGCTGTCACTCCTGCTCTCACTCTCGGACGCAGACGTCCACTTCCGCTCTCGCCCACCAGACGGCCGTCCGTCGTTCTCGAGTGTCCTCGTCGCTCAGTGACAGTGCGTATCGAGATGGACGTCGCGGTCGGCGTAGCGGGGCGATAGCTCGACGGTGGCGTGATCGACGCCGTGACGGGCGAGTTCGTCGTGAACGCGGCCGACGACCGCCTCGGCGTCCGCCATCAGTTCGACGTCCGTTTCGACGTGGACCGTCGCGACCGTTATCTGGCTGCAGATCTGCCAGGCGTGGAAGTCGTCGACGCGATCGACGCCCTCTATCTCGCAGAGGTGCGCTCGAATGTCGTCGCTCTCGAGGGGCGCCTTGAGGAAGAAGATCTCGCCGCTGCCGCGCAGTACGGTGATCGCCGACCAGGCGACCACGGCCGCGATGAGCGCCGCGGTGATCGGGTCGATGACGGTGATGTCAGTCAGCTCGATAGCGACGACGGAGACGATAACGGCGACCGAGCCGCCGGCGTCGCCCAGCAGGTGGTAGAACGCGCCCTTCTCGTTGAGGCTCATCGCGTCGCCGTGGAGGACGTAGACCGAGCCGATATTGACCAGCAGCCCGCCGACCGCGATGGCGATCGTCGGGCCGGCACCGATGGCGACGGGCTCGAGGAACCGCTGATAGGACTCCCACAGGATGTAGCCGACCATCGGCAGGAGGAGCAGCCCGTTCAGGAAGGCGGCGAACGGCTCGAGGCGGTGGAGGCCGTACGACCAGCGGTCGCCCTCGCCGTAGTGTTCGGCGACGTGGGCGGCGGCGAAGGCCATCACGTACGCGAGGGCGTCGAACAGCATGTGGACGGCGTCGCTGATGAGCGCGACCGAGCCGAAGGCCAGCCCACCCGCGAACTCGACGACGAAGCCGACGACGTTGATCAGCGAGACGGCGGCGAGCTTGCGGCTGCTCGTCGACCCGCCGCCGTGGCTATGGCCGCCGTGCGAGTCGTCGTGGCTGTGGCCGTCGTGTGAGTCGTCGTGGTTGTGCGCCGACTCGTTGTGACTCATCGTCGTTCGAACTCAGTGGTTCTGTCTTATTAATTCGGCTGCTATTAAACGGCGTTTTCTATGCTAATCATAACAAAAATATTGGAACAAGTTGTTAACTCTCCGCCCAGCGTCTCGCGGTTCAGCACACACTCCTCCCTAATCGGAAGAATTTCGGCGGCGGTCTTCCTTCTCGAGTCCGTGACCGACGGCGAAGCGTACACGCTCGCGGACGAGATCGTCGCGCGAGCGCGGATTCACGCCCGCGAGGTCGTCGACGAGTACGAACTGGCGGTCGACCTCGGGGCCCTCGAGTGGGAGGTGTCGACGCGAGCGCGCCGCCGGGCGGGGGCGTGTCGCTGGTACGCCGACCGCGAGGTGGCGACGATCGTCCTCGCTCGGAAGGCCTACGAGGCGTACGAGTGGTCCGCGTTCGCCGAGATCGTCCGCCACGAACTCGTCCACGCGTGGGAGTTCCAGGAATTCGGCGAGTCCGGACACGGATCGCGGTTTCGCGAGCGGGCGGCGGCGCTCGAGGCCCCGCGCTACTGCGAGGCGTTCACCGAGCCCCGCTACGTCCTCCAGTGTCTCACGGCCGACTGCGACTGGCGAGCGAAGCGCCACCGCGCCTCGAAGCCGGTGAAGTCGCCCGATCAGTATCGCTGTGGTGCCTGCAGCGGGGCCCTCGAGGTCGAACACGCGGCCAGCGGTCGAACGTGGACGACCGCGAGCGGCTACGGCGGGGCGAAAGCGGCGCTCGGCGACGACTGGTAACGAGACGGGATGCACCTATTTCGGACCTGAATTATGCGACAGCATCCGTAGCTACCCACAGCGGGGTGGGAATGAACGGGGCTTTCGCGGTCAGCGAACCCGGGCGACGCAAGCACCGGAAGGAACGAGCGTAGCGAGTGACTGAGGAGCACAGCGAGTCCTGGGAGTTGAGCGCGGAAGGGGCTTTCAGGATAGTATCGGTCTGTAACGAGATAGGGTGGCCGCTTCCAACGACACCTAGTCGACCGCGGAACACTTATTCGCCTCACTCTACCTGTTTCGGGTATGGGAATACTCGAGTTGATGCTGGGCAAGACCGATCCCGGCGAACAGGGCGTCGAGGGTAAGTCCTACGCGCTCCCGAAGGAGACGCACGACTTCGTCTACCCCGTCGCGGTCCGTCGCGAGGAGGTGGCGGCGTTCGCCGAGTTGCTCGCGGCCGAAGCGGACGCGCCGCCGCTGGCGGATGCGAGCG
>NZ_JAQIVI010000577.1 GCF_028618695.1 Natrinema soli
CGTGGTCGGCCAGCGGCGCGACGTCGGCCGGTCGGGCCTCGCGCTCGATCGCGCTCTCGAGGCGGTCGACGATTGTCTCGCGCGCTTCGTCCTCGAGAGTCTCGAGGGATTCGGTCTCGACCTGCAGGTCGCCGTGGTGGCGTTCGACTTCGCCCTCCAGTGCGACGACGTCCTCGAGTTCGACGTCGGGGTAGGCGCGAACGCCGGCTTCCTCGAACGCCGCACATTCGACGGTCCCGGTCTCGTCGCGCAGTTCGAAGACCGTCGGACCGCTGGTCTGGCGAACGCCGGTGATCTCGCCCTCGAGGCGGACGACGCTGCCGACCTTGCTCTCGATGGACTCGATGGTCGTTCGCGTGAGCGCTGGCTCCGACTCGGACTCGGGTTCGGCATCGGCCACGTCGTCGGTCGACGGCGTCGATGCGGCGGCGGACTCCGTCGCGACGGAACCGCCACTCGTGACGGCGCTGGCCGCTTCCGCGGCCGCGGGTTGCCCGTCATCGACGGATTCCGTCTCCGGTTCCGATTCGGGCTCGGTGTCCTCGGGAGCCGCCTGCAACTCGCCCGCCTTCGCCGCTCGGCCGTCGGTGAGCTCCTGGTCGCTCTCGTCAGCCGTCGCGGTGGACGACTCGTCGGTCGTTTCGGTTGTCGTCTCAGCGGACGACTCGTCGGCGTCGGTGTCGTCCTCGAACTCCTCGGGACGGTATTCGTCGTCAGCAGTCTCGATCAGTTTGCCGCGGAACTCGCGTTCGCGCTGGCGGATCGACCAGCCGAGGTCGACGTTGCCGTTGTCTCGGACGTCGAGCACCTGGACGAAGACGTCGTCCCCTGGCTCCCAGTCGAGACTCTCGAGTCGTTGGTCGAGTTCGCTTCTGTGCAACAGGCCGGTGACGTGGTCTCCGATGTCGACGAAGACACCGAAGTCGGCGTAGCCGTCGACGGTTCCCCGATAGTAGCGATCGGGGGTGAGCTGTGAGGCGGTCGTGCCGCGAAATTCGAAAACAGCATCCTCCTCGTGGCTCTGACAGATCTCGCCGTCAACGGGTGTGCCGCAGATGATACAGTTACCCATCTACACGAACCAAGCAGTTTCGCCCTAAAACGGTTGTCGGAATGCGTTCGCGACAGAAGTTGCGATCGCGACCGCGGTATCGGGCCGCCGTCAGTCGAAAACCGGAGACTCATCCTCGAGCGCCTCGATATCGTCGACGATCTTCCGAACGTCCTCCGGGAACAGCGAGATCTGGATCTCGTTGTCGTCCTCGTCCTCGAAGACGAGCTTGACGCGCTTGTCGCCGAACTCCCTGGCCTCGGCGTCGTCCACGTCGAACAGCTTGACCGTCGCCGCCTTGTTGTTCGGGCCGACGTTCTTGATCGCGCCGTCGTTCAGCTCTACCATGAACTCCTCGAGCGTGAGTGCGAGCATGGGTGGGGTACGGGCCGGGGGTAAAAAACGACACGGCATTGCCGCAGTGGAGTGCTGCCGGAATGGTGCCGTAGCGTCCACAGTGGTCGGTGGCCACTGATCGTCGCGGACCGCCTGGAAATCGCAGCGGAACCGTCGACCGTGGTGGAAGACGATCTATCGGAACGCGATCCCAGACCGCATGCGTGGTGTGTCAATTCGCGTGCGGCTTTTTATCGTTTCGGGAACGGACGTATAAACGTTGATGATCGTATACGCTCGCTGCGGGCGGTCAGCAAGTCATTGACGGTCGTCTCCCCGAACCGGGAATCGGCCTCCGGGACGGGAATCGATCGACCGATCGCGGATCGAGCCACGACGGTTACGCATCGTCCGCCTCGCCCACTTTTAAGTCGTCATCGGACGAACGGCTCGAGTGGTATGGAACTCACATGGCACGGCCACTCGACGTGGCACGTCACCGTTGGAGAAACGACGCTACTGATCGATCCCTTCTTCGACAACCCGAAGACGGATCTCGAGCCGGCCGACGTCGAGACGCCGGATTACGTGCTGTTGACGCACGGCCACGCGGATCACATCGCCCACGCCGGCGAGTTTTCGGATGCGACGCTGGTCGCTACGCCGGAACTGGTCTCCTACTGCGAGGCGGAGTTCGGCTTCGAGGACGCGGTCGGCGGGATGGGCATGAACCTCGGCGGCACCGTCGAATGTGGCGACGCCTCCGTCACGATGGTTCGCGCCGACCACACGAACGGGATCATGACCGAGAACGACGCGAGCGGCGGGATGCCCGCCGGCTTCGTCGTTTCGGATACGAAGCCCACGCAGGTCAGCGACGAAGAGTCGACGACGTTCTACCACGCCGGCGATACCAGCCTCATGACCGAGATGCGCGAGGTCGTCGGCCCGTACCTCGAACCCGACGCCGCCGCGGTGCCGATCGGCGACCACTTCACCATGGGACCCTGGCAGGCCGCCGTCGCCGTCAACTGGCTCGACGTCGATCACGCCTTCCCACAACACTACGACACCTTCCCGCCGATCGAGCAGGATCCCGAGGAGTTCGCCAGCGAAGTCAAAGCCACCGGCAGCGACGCCGAAGTCCACGCCCTCGAGGCCGACGAACCGTTCGAACTCGGGCCCTGATCGGGCGGCTACGACCGATCGAACGGTCCGATAGTCGGGAGGGAAACCGCACCGTCGACCGCTCGCCGGCAGTTCCGTCGACCGATGGCCGCCAGTTCTGTCAATCGCTCGCCTTCGGTTCCGTCAACCGATGGCCGCCGGTCTCGTCAGCCGGCCGGATCGTCGCGCCCGCGAGAACAATATTTACAGCGCCGCCCGTGGACGACCCGAGTGCCATGGCGAAACAGGTCACCACCGTCTCCGACGAAGGGTACAGCGCCACGAACGAGATCCGCGACTTCGAGACCGCGATCGACGCCAACGGCGAGGACGCTCCCGACACGCTCGAGGCACTGTTGGCGGCCTACGGCTCCTGTTACGTGCCGGCGCTGCGCGTCGGCGGCCAACAGCGCGGGGCCGACGACCTCGGACGGATCGAGATCGACACGACCGGGGAACTCAACGACGACGACAAACTCGAGTCTATTCAGTTCGACATCAGCGTGGAGGCCGACGTCGACGACGACACCGGCGAGGAGATCATCGAGCGCGCCTTCGAACTCTGCAAGGTCCACGACGCGCTGAAGGATAGCCTGCACGCCGACACGAGCTTCGAGGGGAGCGCGTTCTGAGATCGGCCGCGAATCCCTCGACCCACAGCACTCGCGGGACGCGTTCCGAGTTTTGATGGCGTCGGGGCAGCCTACGACTCCGGCGTCCCGACGATCGCACCCTGCGACAGCTCTCTCGAGGCGATCGAGGAGTGCGGCGCCAACGCTACGAGGTTGGTTCGGACGACACCCTCCCGCTCGAGATCCGCCGGCCATCGGTTCAAGTCACTGGCGCACCGACGATGGATGAGACGACATGCGTGAAACCCACACTGCGGTCCTCGACCGTATCGTCGACGGGGCGACGGCAGTGCTCCTGCTCGAGGACGACGGGACCGTCGTCGACGAACTCACGATCGCCGTCGAGGAACTGCCCGATGACGGCCGGCACGAGGGAGCAGTCTTCGACGCAACCGTGGACCGTGACGCGAGGAAATTGCTCGAGGCGACGTACCGCGAGGAGGTCGAACGGGATCGACGGGAATCGGCGCGGGATCGGTTCGATCGGCTCTCCGAGCGATTATCTGACGAGGAGTGAGGACGGCGGGAACAGGCGTCGGGAGCGTGCGTGGGGAATCGAAAGGGGATACCGAACTGTGGGTGGTTCGGGGGGATGACTTGGCGTCACGATGCAATCCGAACGGATAGTGCCGTGCCGCCACGTATCCGATTTTACGGACTGCGTATTAGCCGTGGTGCCAATGTGTGTCGGTACTGTATTCAACTGTGTTTTCGACAACAGGATAGTCAGTCATATCGAATGATCTGAGACGTCGCCGCCGGGGCGTTGGCACGATCGCACGGCCGTCCAACTCGCGATCGTCCCCCGCACGACTGACCGCCTCTCAATCGCTTACTGCACGATCGCCCACTCCACGATCGCTCACCCCACCACGGCCGTCGGACCGGATGGGTACCTTCAAGACGGTTCTCGAGACAGGAACGGACATGCTACGATCGTTCGACGGGACGGAGCCGCAGGTCGCCGACTCCGCGTACGTCGACGAGGCCGCGGTCGTCATCGGCGACGTCATTATCGAAGACGAGGCCAGCGTCTGGCCGAACGTCACCCTCCGCGGCGATCACGGGACGATCGTCGTCGGCGAGGGAGCCAACGTCCAGGACAACGCCGTCCTCCACGAGACGGCCGAACTCGAGCCCTACTCGACGGTCGGTCACAGCGCCATCGTTCACGACGCGACCGTCGCCGAACGCGCGCTGGTCGGGATGAACGCAGTGGTCCTCGACGGCGCTCGCGTCGGCGAGGGGGCGGTCATCGCCGCCGGAAGCGTCGTCACCGAAGACGCCGAGGTTCCGCCGTCGACGCTCGTCGCCGGCGCGCCCGCGGAACCGAAGACCGAGATCGACGATTCGGGACTCGAGGCGACGGCCGACCGGTACGTCGAACTCTCGAGAAAACACGCGGAGACGTCCCAACGACTCGACTACTGACGCGGTCAGCTCAACCGAGTTGGCTGGTGCTCTCGTCGTCACTCGTCGTCACTCGTCGTCAGCGTCCGTGCCGTAGACGACCTCGCGGACGTCGTCGACGCCCGCACGCCGGACCACGGCCCGGACCGGATCCCGCGCGCCGGCGAGGTTGTCCGAGTCCCCGTCGAGTACCAGCAGGCGAGCCTCCCGACCGGGTTCGAGCAGGCCGTACTCGAGGTCAGCGATCTCGGCACCGTTGATCGTCGCCATTCGGAGGATCTCGACGGCCGGCAGGTCGGAGAGCTTCGCGAGGAACTCCATCTCGCGGAACATCGACGGCGAGTTGAGCATCACGTTGTCCGTCCCGAGCGCGAGCGTCGTCCGCTCGTTCAGGTCCTCGTAGGGAGACAGCCCCACGTCGGTGACGAGGTTCGAGCGCGGACAGACGACGATCGGAATCTCGCTGTCCGCGACCCGGTCCAGATGGACCGGCTTCGGGTGAACCATGTGGACCAGAAAGTCCGGCTCGAGGTCCAGCGCCGGGTTGATATCGCTCTCGTCGACCTCGCCGGCGTGGATGCCGAACGGTTTCCCCGCCTCTCGAGTCGCGGTTCGTTCCGCCTCGAACGACGCGTCGTTCGCCCCGCTCGCGCCGAAGCCGTCGCCCGCGCGCATCGCGTC
>NZ_JAQIVI010000578.1 GCF_028618695.1 Natrinema soli
TCGGCCGCCTCGCGATCGCCGCAGTCCTCGACGCGTTCGCCCATCATATCGGCGATCCGCGCGTAGCGGTCGAACGCGGTCGACGCGTTGTACCGCATAACCGATGGGAGCAAGACCGCGACGGTGACGCCGTGTGGCGTGTGGTTCTCCCCGGCGACCGGGTAGGCCATCGCGTGGGTCGCCCCCAGTCCGGCGTTAGTAAACGCGATGCCGGCGAGGAGACTGCCGAGTGCCATGTCCCGACGCGCCTTGACGTCAGAACCGTTGTTGACGGCCTGACGCAGGCTGTCACTGATAAGATCGATCGCCTTCTCGGCGTAGAGATCGGTCAACTGTGTGCGGCCGCCGTAATCGGCGCGCTCGTCGGCGCGGCCGGGCGCGGCTTTCGCGTCGAACCGGCGGGTCGTGTACGCCTCGATCGCGTGGGTGAGCGCGTCCATCCCGGACGAGGCGGTGATCGCCGGCGGGAGCGACACGGCCAACAGCGGATCGACGACCGCCAGCTCCGGATAGAGGTGACGACTCGAGATACCGACCTTTAGTTTCCGATCCGGCAGCGAGACGACCGCCGCGGGAGAACTCTCGGACCCCGTCCCCGCGGTCGTCGGGACGGCGAAGACTGGGACGTCGGAATCCGGAACCGGTTCGCCGCCGCCGACCGGCGGCGCAACGTACTCGAGGACATCGCGACTCGATTCGGCGATCGCCCCCGTCACCTTCGCGACGTCGAGGGAGCTACCGCCGCCGACCCCCACGACGCCGTCGGGATCGCACTCCGCGGCGGCCTCGCGCGCGGACTCGTAGACGTCGACTGACGGATCGGGTTCGACGCCGTCGAACACCGTCACGTCGACGGCGTCGGGAACCGACTCGAGGGCATCGTCGACGATCCCGGCGTCGCGGAGCTGTTCGTCCGTAACGATCAGGAGCCGCTCGACGGCGCGGCTCTCGAGTTCGTCGCCGAGTTCACCGGTTGAACCGAGACCGAACTTGATCTGGTCCGCGATAGCGAATTCCCAGGCGGAATCTGGTTCGTACATCCGTGTTGCGTCGTAGCGAGAGCCGCCACTTAACTCTACATCTGTCCACCGCGACGTGACTGTCCGCCCTTCCCGAACGCGTATTGTCTTACAAATATATGAGTGTAATAGAATGCCAGAGACGCGTAGATTTCGGCCGTACCACGGCCGGTCGCGATCGGGATCGAATATCGGTATCGAACGAGCTGTCCGGCGTCCCCGAACGCAATGGTGTGATATCGGGCCGAATTCGGACGTCGGAATCGCGAAGGACGAACTTGTGTTCGGAATTACCGGATAACTGCTTCGGTCCCCGCGAGACCGGGCCGCTTATTGTCACCAGTCATCATCTCACGATACAATGTCGGAAAATAGGAACCGAACCGTCAAGTCGGCGTCGAACCTGTTCGGCGTTCTCGAAGCGGTCCACGAACTCGAGGGCGCGGGCGCCACGGCGGTCGCCGATCACCTGGGGATCGCGAAGAGTACGGCCCACGACCACCTGACGACGCTGGTCGAACACGAGTTCCTCATCAAGGAGGGATCGACCTACCGAGTCGGACTCAAGTGTCTCAACTACGGGATTCAGGCCAAGAACCGACTCGAACTCGCGAACGCCGCGAAGCCTTCTCTCGAGCAGATGGCCGAGGAGACGGGCGAAATCGTCTGGCTCACGGTCGAGGAGTACGGCAAGGGAGTCTTCATCGAGAAGGCGATGGGCGAACGCGCGGTCCAACCCTACGGTGAGCTCGGCCGGCGGGTGCCGCTACACGATATCGCATCGGGGAAGGCGATCCTCGCCCACCTCTCCGAGAATCGGGTCAGGGAGATCGTCGAGAAACATCCGCTTCCCAACCGGACGGAGAACACCATCACGGACGTCGAGGAACTGCTGGCGGAACTCGAGATGATCCGCGAGCGCGGCTACGCGCTCAACGACAGCGAGACGTTCGAGGGGTTTCGCGCCGTCGCCAGTCCGGTCATCGTCGGCGACGATCTCCTCGGTTCGATCGTCGTCTCCGGGCCGGAAAACCGATTCCGCGGGGAACGGTTTCGGACCGAACTGCCGGAGATCGTCACGGGAACGGCCAATGCGATCGAGTTGAGTCTGGCCGATTACTGACTCGAGTCCGGTGGGCGGTCGCTCTACCCGGGCAATAGATCGTTACACTTATTTAGTCAGTAACTGAGTCTGGGTTGTAGTGGTAGCAATGAACGTGTTACAGGTGCTGCTAGTTACGACGATTCTCTACTTCGTCGCGGTCGCCGTCTGGGTGATGAAGATGGAGGATATCATCGAAGAGAGCAGTGAACGACTGGCCGGTCACGGAGGTGACCGTTGATGGCGGTCTCGGACACGGTGGTCACCTACTCGTGGGCCTTCCTCGCGATGTACCTCGTCATGATCGCCGGCCTCGGGTACTGGGGCTGGCAGAAAACGACATCTCAAGACGACTACGCGACCGCTCGTGGCGGGTTCGGCTTCCTCGCGCTCGGGTTCGCCTACGCCGCGACGGTCGCCAGCGGCTCGACGTTCATGGGGATGCCCGGGATGGCCTACGACATGGGATTCAAAGCCGGCTACTACGCGCTAATATACCCCATCGGAGCCTATCTGGGGATGATGCTCGTCGCGCGGATCACGAAGAAGGTCGGCGACGAGGCCGGTTCGCAGTCGATCCCCGACTTCCTCGGGGACCGCTTCCGGAGTCCGACGCTTCGATTGCTGGCGTCTTTCATCGCTCTGTTCCTGCTGTTCTACGTGATGGCACAGATCGTCGCGGCCGGACACATGTTCGACACTATCCTCGGGCTCGAGTACGAGGTCGGGATCTGGTTCGCCGGCGGGTTGCTCCTGCTGTATCTCACCTTCGGCGGCAGTAACGCCGACATCATCACTGATGCGGTCCAAGGCGCTATCATGGTCGGAATCGCCATCCTCGTCTTCGCGATGGTCCTGACCGGGTGGGGACTCGAGGGCGGCATCGGTGCCGTCAATGCGAATCTCGAGCCGGCCCAGCAGTGGGACACGCACACCAACCCGGACAACCCGACCTTCGCCAGCTGGTGGGCGATCCTGCTGCTCTTTATCGCCCACATCGGTTTCACTGCCCAGCCCCACCTCGGGAATAAGTTCTTCGCGATCAAGGGGACGCAGTACATCAAGAAGTTCATGCTCACGGCCGGCATCGCCGGGATGGTGCTGCCGCTGATGTACCTCGCCGGGGTCCTCGGTGCCGCACAGGGGATCGAGGTCGAGAGTGCCGACGCGATCGTCCCGGTGTTGTTCGCCGAGACGATGCCCGCGGTCGTCGCCGCGTTCCTCAGCGTCGCGATTCTGAGCGCGATCGTCTCGACGGCCGACGGACTCATCATCGCTGTCTCGCAGATCTTCGCCAACGACTTCTACCGGAAGACGTACGTTCCGTGGAAGGGCGGCGATCCCTCGAGCAAGGCGGTCGGCCAGCGCGCGCTGCTGATCTCGCGGATCGGGACGGTCGTCGTGACCGTCGTCGCGGTCGCCGCGGTGATGACGCCGCCGGAGTATCTCTCGATCTTCATGTGGATCGGGATCGGCGGTATCATCTCCGCTTACAGCGGCCCGTACCTGATCGGGAGCCTCCGAGAATCGACCTCGAAGACCGCCGCGCTGGTCGGTTTCGTCGCCGGCTTCGCGGTCTACTTCGCGATCCACCTCGGCCCCCAGATGGGCCTTTACGAGGGACTCTACCCGTACAACGCGAACCCGTTCGCGGCGACCGGGATCGGCTTCCTCGTGAGCTGTCTCAGCACGGTCATTGCCAACCAGTTCACTGACCCGATGCCCGTCGACACCCGTAACGAGATCTTCCGCGGCTCGACTGAACTCTCCGACGGCGGCGTCGTCGACGACGACTGACGCCGTCGACCGACGAATTGCGGCTCACGGCTCGCTGCCGTTCCGTTCGCTCGGAGACGCGCCGCCCGTCCCGTTCTCGAGCGCTTCCCGCTCTCGGGACAGCGAACAGTATAAGTAAGCGTCGCGATTTGTTGCCGGTAATGGAACTCCCGTGTTTCGAGGCGCGGCTCAACGCCGACGAAGCGATCGATCGGACGGACCGATTGACGCCGACTTCGTTTCTGGTATCGACGCTTCGGTCCCTCCTCGGCCGGTCGGACGACGCCGACCCGGACGTCACGGTTCTCTACTATCCCGACTATCTGGCCTATACGACCGTGACGCTCCGTCGCGTCGGTCGCAGCGACAAAGACGATAAGTTCATCGCCGCGGTCGACGCGGCGACCGGCCGCGTCGGCGAGGTCGACGTTACCCTTCCCGACATCGAGACTCGCGAGGTTCCCGACGAGCGAGTCGTTCCGATCGAGTACGACGAGGACGACGCCGAACGGGAGTGGGACGAGTGGCTGTTCTCCTACGTCGATCGGACGTATCGGCCGGTCAAGCGTCCGGAAACCTCGCTCGACCGGCTCGAGCTGGTCTACACGCCCTACTACGTCGTCGACTACGGACCCGACTCCGACGAGGACCGATACGCCGTCAGTGCGCTCACGAAACAGGTCGAACTGCTCGAGGACATCCCGCCGCTGGCCGACGAGTACGCCGCTCCCGCGTCGCACGCCTGAGGCCATTGTGATCGCGCATCGATCGCGCGTTGTGGAGAGGGGCTCGAACCGTGTCGGCTCCTCGAGTCGAACGGGCGACCGAAACGGACGGCGCTCGCGGTCAGTACCACGCCGTCCCGGCGTCGACGTTGATGTCTTGGCCCGTAATGTGGCGCGCCTGCGGACCCAGCAGGAAGGAGACGGTGTCCGCGACGTCGTCGGCCTCCACGAGTTCGCCGAGCGCCGCGTCGTCGGTGAACACCTCCCGTTTGGCCTCCTCATAGGAGAGGTTGCGCTGCTCGGCCTGGTTCTCGATGACGCGCTCGATACGGGCCCCCTCGGTCGCACCGGGGCAGACGGCGTTGACCGTCACGTCGTCGTCGCCCAGTTCGAACGCGAGCGTCCGCGTGAGTCCGATCACCGCCATCTTCGAGGCCGCGTACGGCGTTCGGTCCTCGAGCGGCCGCTTGCCGCTGATCGACGAGATGGTGACGATACTCGCGCGGTCGCTCTCCCGCAACAACGACACGGCGTGCTTCGCGACGAGGAAGGGGCCCTTCGCGTTGACGGCCATCGTCGTGTCCCACTCCTCGGCGTCGACGTCGGTGACGGGTGCGGTCGGGCCGGCGATGCCGGCATTGTTGACGACGCCGTCGAGCCCGCCGAACGCGTCCGCGGTTCGGTCGATCAGGTCCACGACCGACGACTCGTCGGTCACGTCGGTTCGAACCGGAAGCGCCCGGTCGGCCG
>NZ_JAQIVI010000579.1 GCF_028618695.1 Natrinema soli
AGGCCTACGCGGCCGCGCTCGAGTCCGTCGCGGCCGGCGTGACGGGTGCCGACGTTCACGCTGTGGCCTGCGACGTGATCGAGGACGCGGGCTACGAGACGCTGCGAAGCGATCCGAACGCGGAAACGGGATTCATCCACAGCACCGGTCACGGCGTCGGCCTCGACATCCACGAGGAGCCCAGCGTCTCGCCCTCGGGCGGCGAGCTCGAGGCCGGCCACGTGATCTCGATCGAACCCGGCATCTACGATCCCGCGGTCGGCGGCGTCCGCATCGAGGATCTGATCGCCGTCACCGAGGACGGCTACGAGAACCTGACCGAGTATCGGATCGGGCTCGAGCCGACGGCTGGCAACGGAGCGTAGACGGTAATCACGGGAAGACCAGGCGAGGACTGTCTCACTCAGTACTGACTCCGATCTGGTCCTCGGCGTGCGGTGGCGCGCGCTGTCGAGTGTCTGAGCGACAGCGAGGGCAGGCGATGACCTCGTGCGAGGGATGAGTGAGGGAGCAACGCGACTGAGCGAATCGGCTGGGGAGGACGTGGTTCTCACCGTTGCCACGATAGCAGAACACTGCCCCTCGATTACTGGCAGTCGAAGACAGTGTGAGACGGTGACTCCTTACATGACCAGGGAACAAAGTGTCCTGCTATCGCGCCGGCAAGGAGCAGCCACGCCCTCCCCAACCGATTCGTTCGCTCCTATCGTCGCTCACTCATCCCTCGCGCAGTTTCGGCCCGCGTCTCACCGCTCGTTCGACGCGGTCCAGCGCGCGCCACCGCAGGCCGTACGATCGGCCTGTACCTCGAGTGAGCGAATCGTCCTGTGGGTACTTGCAGTACCGACTCCTGAACTCAGCGATAGCCGCTGTCGTCCCCACCGCGAGCGTCGTCGATCCGCCCGAACTGCGCGTCGCTGAGTTCGAGTTCGACCGCACCGACGTTCTCCTCGAGTTGCTCTGCCGTCCGCGCGCCGACGATCGGTACGCAGGTAAAGCGGTCCTGTTCCATCAGCCAGCGCAGCGACACCTGCGCCGGCGTCGCGTCGACCTGCTCGGCGACGGACTCGACGGCCTCGAGCACCGCCCACGCTGTCTCGCTGGTGTAGCGGTCCTCGAAGAGGTCCGTGAGGGTGCCGCGGGAGCCGTCGGGTGCAATCACGCTGCCGTCCTCGGCCCGCTCGTACTTCCCGGTGAGGAAGCCGCCCGCGAGCGGCGAGTACGGACAGACGGCGATATCCTGATCCGCACAGACCTCGAGGTAGTCGCCCACGTCGTCGGTGTCGGCCGCGTTGAACATCGGCTGGGTCACGTCGAAGCGCTCGAGGCCCTCGACGTCGCTGGTCCACAGCGCTTTCGTGAGCTTCCAGGCGGCCATGCTCGAGGCACCGAGATAGTGGACTTTCCCCTCGCGGACGAGTTCGGTGAGCGTCCGCATCGTCTCCCGGATCGGCGTGTTCTCGTCCCAGCGGTGGATGTAGTAGAGATCGAGGTAGTCGGTGCCCAGCCGCTCGAGGGTGCCCTCGATCTGTGCGCGGATGTGCTTGCGACCCAGCCCGGAGTCGTTCGGACCGGGCTCGCCGCGACCGTCGAAGGGAAAGTAGACCTTCGAGGCGATAACGACGTCCTCGCGGTGAATATCCCGGTCTGCGAGCCACTCGCCGATCCACTCCTCGCTGGTGCCGTTCGGATCGCCGTAGACGTTCGCCGTGTCGATGAAGTTGATCCCGGTATCCCAGGCGGTGTCGAGCAGTTCGTGGGCCTCCTCGCGGTCGGTTTCGACGGTGCCGTCGCTTTCCTTCCCGAAGCGCCAGGTGCCAAAGCAGAGTTTCGAGACTGTCGTACCCGTATCGCCGAGCGTCGTGTACTCCATACGCCTCGTTCGCCACCGAGGGGCAAAACGAGTCGGGAAGCGGCGAGCGAGCGCCGGTCACTCGAGCGCGGTGACGATCGGTCGAACGCGGACGCGATGGGTCCGCGAGCGATCCTCCCGTCGTTCCGAAACGACCTGCTCGAGTTCGATTGCCGTCTCGTCGGTCAGCGTGCCGTAGTCCTCCTCGAGTGCGGTCACGTCTCCGTGTTCACGTTCGAACCGGGAAAATTCACTCGAACGAGGGCAGGACTTCGCCCTCGTAGAACTCGAGCGCTTTCTCCTGTTCCGGGCCGATCTGGTGGAAGTAGACGTGATCGTAGCCGGCGTCGATGGCCTGCTCAATGCTGTCGATGTGGGCCTGCGGATCCGGTGCGGTGGTGGTCCCGGCCTCGGCGATGTCCTCTTTCTCGACCATCTGGGCGGCCTGTTCGAAGTGAGCCGGCGTCGGCAGTTCTTGGCCGAGCTCTCCCGGAAGCGAGCCGTTGGGCCACTGCTCGTAGATGGTGTCGATCGCTTCCTCCTCGCTGTCGGCGTAACAGCCGTGTAACTGACTGTATTTCGGCCCGTCACCGCCGGCGTCCTCGTAGGCCTCGACCGGCTCCGATTTGGGACCGGAACACCAGAGGCCGTCGACGGTATCGGCGACCCACTCGGCGGTCTGCGGGCCGAACGCGCTTCCGATCGTTGTCGGCTGCTCGTCCGGCACGGTGTAGAGTCGCGCGTTCCCGACCGTGTAGTGCTCGCCGTGGTGGCTCGTCGTCTCGCCGGTCCAGAGCGAACGCATCACGTCCATCGCCTCGTCTAACATCTCGAGGCGAACGTCGTGTTCGGGCCAGCGCTCGCCCGTGACGTGTTCGTTCAGGTTCTCGCCGGTGCCGACGCCGAAGGTAAAGCGGTCGCCGAGCATCTCGTCGACGGTGGCGACGGCGTGGGCGACGTTGACCGGGTGAATCCGGATCGTCGGGCAGGTGACACCGACACCGACCTCGATCTCGTCGGTCGCCGTCGCGATGCCGCCGAGCGTCGACCAGACGAACGGCGATTCGCCCTGGGCCGACACCCACGGATGAAAGTGGTCCGAAATCGAGAGGAAGTCGAAGCCGGCTTCCTCGGCGCGGCGGGCGATGTCGACCAGTTCCGTCGGTCCGAACTCCTCGCTCGAGAGAGTGTATCCGAGTTTCGTCATTCTCGACCCGCTACCACGGACCGACTGGTAACGGTTGCACCTGCGAGGGCAAGAGCGCAGTTCGGAGCGATGCGCGGTTCGGAGCGAACAGTGTGAGCGAGAACCGCGAGACGCGAACGGTGAGTGAAACGAGCCGTGAGCGAACAGAGTGAGTGAGAACCGCGGACGATGCGATTAGTGTGTAATTCGTTTCAATGGCTACTATAGTGTCCCGATCGATCAGCCAGTCGGTCGGACCGGAGTGAGACGGAGCCCACCGGTACCGAACGTCGATCGGCCTGCCGGTGCTCACGGATTTAACACCCGCCGACACGTACGAGGGTCCATGACGGACTCACGCTCGAGCGACCGCGATCCGGCCTTCCGATTCGAGTACGAACCCGCCACCGTCAGGTTCGGAGCCGGCTGCGTCGACGACCTCGAGGGCGAACTCGAGCGACAGGATCTCGAGCGGGCGCTGGTCGTCTGCGGCTCGACCGTCGGGAGCACGCCCGACGTGA
>NZ_JAQIVI010000058.1 GCF_028618695.1 Natrinema soli
ACTGGTCGGCGTGATGATCGCGGCGGCGTTGATTCCGCCCGCCGGCGTCGCGGGGATCACGCTCGCGTGGGGACAACCGACGGCCGCGATCGGCGCGACGGTCCTCGTCCTCGTCAACCTGCTGTCGGTGAACCTCGCCGGCCTGTTGACGCTGTGGTACGCCGGCTACCGCCCGGAGAACCTGTTCCAGATGGGCGAGACGGAACAGCGCGTTCGCCATCGGATCGTCGGACTCGTCGTCATCGTCCTCGTCTTCGCGGTGTTCCTCGGCGGGATCACCTACGCCTCCTACGAGGCGGGAAACTTCGAACAGGACGCCCGCAACGAAGTAGAGACGGTCCTCTCAGACGGGCAATACGAGAGCTACGAACTGCTCGAGTTTCAGGTCGTGATGAACGACAACTATCCGTTCAGGAATCCGGAGCGGGTGGTCGTGACGATCGGCGGCCCGCCGGGCGAGTCGGCACCCGAGCTGGCCGATATCCTCCACGAACGAATCAACGATCACGCCGATCAGCCGGTCTCGGTCGAGATCAGGTACGTCGAAATCCTCAGGCGGTAGCCGCTGCGGATTCGCGACTCGCCTGCGGTCAGTAACCCGTTCGGGAGCCGCCCCCAGTCCGTGACTTGACGCCGGCGAGACCGACGGTTCGTCGCTCGCTATCGTCGAAGCCGCTCGAGAATCCTCGAATGGGTGGAGTCAGTCTCGGGCTTGGATTCGGAGTCGGAATCGGTATCAGAATCGGTAGTGGTACTGTCGCGGCCAATGCGGCCGACTCGCCGCCGAAGCCACGCCCTCGGCCCGCCGATACGATTAACGAGATACGTCGGAAAGTAGAGCGTTGCCGCGCCGAGCGCCAGAAACCCGATCCCACCGACGAACTGTCCGTTCCGAAGGAATCCGACGCCGACGACGAACATCGGTCCCGCCATCGAGAGTCCCGCAACGGTCTGGAGCAGCCAGAGAATACCTGGTCCCTTCATCGCGGGATCTCGGGTTCGATCGCGACCATGGGTGGTGTGGTTCTTCTCTCTCGCCGGTAATGCAGGTGTGGGGAATCCTATCCGTCGAACGGCAGCTCCGGTTCGTAATCGATCGCCTCGACGGTGGCATCGACGACCGTTTCGACGTTCGAACCGGTCTCGATACTCATGGTGTAGTCGGCTGCAACGGCCTCGGTCAGGTCTCCCTCCTCGAACCGGTCTTCCTTGTTCGCGATCGTAAACACGGGGATGTCCTCGAACTGGGACGAGATCGAGTCCCGGAGCTCGAGTTGCGGGCCGATCGGATAGCCACATTCGCCGGTGGGATCGACCATGACGAGCATGCAGTCGGCGAGGTGCTCGATGGCGCTGACCGCCTGCGATTCGATCTCGTTGCGATCCTGTGGCGGACGGTCGAGCAGCCCGGGGGTGTCGACGATCTGGTAGCGGAGGTGGTCGCGCTCGAAGTGGCCGACGCCGATCCCCTTCGTCGTGAAGGGGTAGGAGGCGGTCTCGCCGCGGGCGTTCGTGATGTCGTTGACGAACGAGGACTTGCCGACGTTGGGGTAGCCGGCGACGACGATCGTCGGCTCGTCCGGGTTGATCTCCGGCAGGTCGCGCAGGTCGTTACGCGATTTGTTGATGTACAGCAGGTGGTCGTCGACCTGCTCGACGATGTCGGCGAGCCGGGCGAAGGCCTGTTTGCGGTGCTTGCGCGCCGTGTCCACGTCGGTCTTTCGTAGTCGGGACTGGTACTCCTCGTGGATCTCGCGTGCTTTTCGGCTCGCCCACATCACTTCCGATAGCGCCTGTCGGAGCTTGTCCACGTCGACGATCGCGTCGGCCAGCTCGTAGTAGAAGGGATGGACGTCGTCCTCGTACTCGAAGTCCGGCCACGCCGTGACGACGTTCTCGAGGTTGTCCGAGATGATGTTGGCCGCCGTCTGGAGCATCGACTGCTGGGCCTCGAGGCCGCCCTTGGCCTTGCCGGCCCGCGCCGCCCGCGAAAACGCCTTGTCGATCAGCTCTTCCGACGTGGGCGTTGTCGGAAGGTCTTCGAAAATCATAGTCACGAGTAGAACGCGCGGTCATAAAAGGTCGTTCGTTGTCCGCCGCAAACTTATCCTCGTTGCTGTCCTTCGGTCTGGCATGACAAACTGGCGCGCCGTCTTCGTCGGCTTCCTCGTCGCGACCGTCTTCGGAATCGTCGGCCTCGTCGTTCCGGGTATCGGCCAGCTCGCCGCGGGGCTGCTCGGAGGTTTCGTCGCCGGCTACATGGCCGGCGGTGGTATCGGCAGCGGCGTCTGGCACGGGCTGCTCGCTGGCTCGCTCGGCGGGATCATCGGCGGCCT
>NZ_JAQIVI010000580.1 GCF_028618695.1 Natrinema soli
GGATCGCCGTTCTCGTCGGTCGGAAGCTCGATCTCGTCGGCTGCGTCGTCGGAGCTGTCGTCGGCCTCGTCGGCTGTGGCGGCCGTATCGTCCGCCGGGTCGCTCTCGCTTTCCGTGGGAGCGTCGGATTCGGGGCCGACGAATTCGGCGTCGTCGGCGTCGATGAACGCGGCGTCCGAGTCGACGTCGGTGGCGCTGTCGGCCGCGGCGTCTCGTTCGATGGGCGATTCAGTCGGCTGGGGGTCGTGATCATCGGGGAGCGAGTCGGCTCCCGTCCCGGCGGAGAGGCTGGTTACTTCGGTGTTCTCGCTGATGACGTTGCGCTGGCCACAGCGGGAACACTCCTCGTACTCCTGGACGGTAACGACGACCTCACTGCCCCGTTCTTCGCGCTCGCGTTCGACATCGGTCTCGCCGAAGTCGTGCCCGAGCAGCGAGCATCGCAGGACCATTGTCCCACCGTACCGACCCGGTCCATAAAAAACGTACTGCCTGTCAGTCGTCGAATTATGACAGTCATTCTATGTCGAACGTACTCCGCCGAGAAACGGCCCGTCGCTGACCGATCGTCGCGGACCGACTCCGACGGCCGTCATCGGAACGACAAACGTCAAATCCCGGGTCGTCGAATGGGTAGACGGATGAGAGCAAAGCGGGAGTACCGGAACCGGGAGAGAACGGAGGTGGCGGTACTCGACGCGCTGGTCGATCGCACCGAGGACGGGATGACCGTCTTCGAACTCCGAGCGGCCGTCGAGGTCGATATCGACGAGCTCGAGGACGCCCTGTCGACGCTCAAAGCGGACGACCTGATCGTCGTCGAATCGGGGTCGGAAACGGTGATCAAGCCCGCCGAGCGGGTGGTCCCCGACCAGAGCGCCGACGAGGACGACGACCAATCGATCGGAGAGTGGCTGCGCGAGCGGCTCCCTTTTTGAATCGAAACGCCTGAGAGGGTCAGGCCCAAGTGAGTACGCATGAGTGTCATCGAGTCGATCCACGAGGATCACGGGGCGACGTTCGGCGAGCGCGCCGACCGACGGATCGTCGAACACTACGGGCGACCCGAGCGGACCCATCGCGCGGTCCGCAACGGCGTCGGCCTGCTCGAGTTCGCCTACGGCGTGATCGTCGTCGAGGGCGCGGACCGCGTCGAGTACGTCGACAACGTGGTGTCGAATCGCGTCCCCGCGGAAGACGGACAGGGGTGTTACGCGCTCGTGCTCGATCCCCAGGGCGGGATCGACGTGGAACTGTACGTCTACAACGCGGGCGAGCGACTGCTACTCTTCACGCAGCCCGAGACCGCCGAACCGCTCGCCGAGGAGTGGGGCGAGAAGGTGTTCATTCAGGACGTCGACATTCGGGTCGCGACCGACGAGTACGCCGTCTTCGGAATTCACGGCCCGCACGCCACCGAGAAAATCGCGAGCGTACTCAACGGTGCCGGCTCGCCCGACCGACGCTACTCCTTCGTCCGCGGGACGATGGGCGACGAGGGCGTCTCCGTCATCCGGACCGACGCGCTCACCGGCGAGGAGAGCTACGAGGTGATCTGCGCCGCAGACGACGCCGCAGCGGTCCACGACACGCTGCTCAACCAGGGGCTCAACGCCGCACCCTTCGGCTATCGCACCTTCGAGAGCCTCGCGCTCGAGGCCGGCTCGCCGCTCTTTCACACCGAACTCGAGGGGACGCTTCCGAACGTGCTCGGCCTCCGAAACGCGCTGGACTTCGAGAAGGGCTGTTACGTGGGACAGGAGGTGGTCTCCCGCGTCGAGAATCGCGGCCAGCCCAGCCGGCGACTCGTCGGGCTGACGCTCGCAGGAGACGACGAGAGCGGGGACCGACCGGTTCCCGACGCCGGCGCGGCGGTCTTCGACGGCGACGCGTCGGTCGGCGAGGTGACCCGCGCGGGCGAGAGCCCGATGCTCGGGGACGTCATCGCGCTGGCGATCGTCGACTACGGCCTCGAGAGCGACGGTCTGACGGTCCGAGTCGGCGGCGAGGAGGTAGCTGCGACTCGCACCGAACTGCCGTTCGTCGAGGGGTCGGATCGATCGGATCGACTCCCCGAGTATTAGTGGTCCAGTCGCAGCGGTTCGTTCAGTGGTCGCTTCGCGCACGCAGCGCCAGAGAAAACAGAGTCAGGCTCCCGGATCTCTGATCTGGGGTAATCCCGCGGTCACCAGTCGGCGAAGGAGCACCACGATCCCGTTTTCGAGACCGCGGGCGAAAATCGCCTGCTCTTTTTCTCTGCCGTCGGCGGCGTTGGGATAGTACGACCCGATCAAGAGCGTTTCGCGGTCGACGAGCAGGATTCGACTGATCGCAACTTCGTCACTCTCGAACCCGGTGAGCCAGTCGAGGTCGGTTTCGAACACGCGGGTGGTGGGGAGTTCCGCGCCGAGCGCGTCCGTAATCGCGTCCGTCTGCCCGCCCAGAATCATCGAGAGGTCCGTATCGACTGCCCGCCGTAAGCTATCGAACATCGTCTCGGAGAGAATGTCCTCGTCGACGACGAGAAGCGCGATTTCGGACTCTGCTTCGTCGATGAGATCGATCGTTCGCGACTCGATCGCTTCGTGACCGGCGAGCGACCACACTTCCTGGACGTGTTCGTTCTCTTCGACGTCCTGAATCTCCGTGCTCTCGAGGTAGCTCTCGAGCGTTTCGATCCGATTGTCGTACTTCTGTCGAAGGGTCTGTGTCGCCTCGGTGACGCTGACGGCGCGGTACACCTGCGGACTGGTGTGCTGTACTTCGACCAGCCCCTGCGATTCCAGCACTCGGATGGCGTCGTACACCCTCGTTCGCGGCACCTCGGAAATCTCGTGTATTTCCTTCGCCGTTCCACTGGGAAGTTGGTTCAACGCCATAAAGCAACGCGCCTCATACTCCTGTAGCCCGAGATCCTGTAACAGGCTAATCGCCTCTCTTGTAGTTTCGTTCTCTGTCATGGCCCAACCACGAGTCCGGATAGCCGAACACGTAGGATAACGCGCGAAGATGGAAAAGGATTCATGTCTTACTCCGCTATCACCAGCGTTAATTTCAGATCCGCTCTGGAATTCTCTTTCACTCAGATTATCACACAAGCTACTTGAAGGCACGGCCGAAATGAGTGGATGGCGAGTCCTGTTACGGCCCAACCACGACAGGGCTCGCCATTTACTACCATTCGAAACAGAACGGGAGAGTTCCAACTGATTCTGCCAGATCGGACAGCCGTCGTACGGTCGGATGCGGACTGACTGTCAGTGAACCGCCTCGGGGTCGAGAGGTTCGAGAGAGCGTAATGATCAAGATAACTTTTGCAAATATGGACTGAGGAACTGGTCGATCCAGGACTTGG
>NZ_JAQIVI010000581.1 GCF_028618695.1 Natrinema soli
GCGTCTCGCCGAGCTCGCTCTCGGCGACGCCCGCGAGGATCGGTTCAACCACAGGTGTTCCTCCGTCCGGCGGATCGTATCATCGATATTCGGATATCCCGAGCGAACGCAAATAGTTTGTGGTAGACGGTACCACAGCGCGCGTTTCTCGAGTCGCGTGATCGGGTGGCGGCTCAGCACGTGACGACGCCGCGACGGTACCGAATGCGTACACCGTTGGTAAGCGGCGAGTCGTTACGAGACAACGGACTGCTGAATTGGGACTCGATCACTTGCCAGACATGGATACTATTTTATATCACTGCAAGGTATAAACACACATGGAATTGGCAAGCGTTGGCAAGGACGCCAGAGCCGGGAACGTCGCGCGACTCCACGACGAGACCGCCCGGATCCACGGTGACGCGCGGGCGATCGAGTATCACGGACAGACGCTCACCCACGACGAACTCAAGGCCGAGAGCTCGCGCTTCGCCGGCGGACTGGCCGACCTCGGGATCGAACCCGGCGACGTCCTCCTGCAGTACCTGCCGAACTGCCCGCCGTACCTGATCGGCGCGCTCGGCGCGTTCAAGGCCGGCGTGATCGTCTCGCCGGTTAACCCACAGTACCGCAAGCGGGAGTTGACCTACCAGCTCGAGGATACCGACGCGTCGGCCGTGCTCACCCACGAGGCGTTGGAGCCCTTCCTCGAGGAGGCGCTCGCCGAAATCGACTGGGACCCGGTCGTCATCTCGGTCGGGACCGATACCGACGAGTTCCGCGTCTTCGACGACGTCCGCGGCGAGGCGACGTTCGTCGAGCGCGCCGACGACGACGTGGCGCTGCTGCCGTATACGTCGGGAACGACGGGGCAACCGAAAGGAGTCCAGCTCACCCACCGCAACTTCCGCGCCCAGACGTTCTCGGTGCTCTCCCAGGAGAGCGCGCTCGACGACGAGGACGTCCGCAGCCTCGTCTGGCTCCCGCTGTACCACATCACCGGCTTCACCCACACCGCCTGGCAACCCCTCGTGCGGGGCGGCAGCGTCTACCTCCGGAGCGCGGCCAACTGGGACGGAGAGACCGCGATGGCGCTGATCGAGGAGGAGGGGATCACCCACTACGTCGGCGTCACCGCCATGTACGTCGACATGATCAACAGCGAGCGCTTCGGCGAGTACGACCTCACCAGCCTCGAGTCGGCCGGCGAGGGCGGCGCGAAGATGTCCGTCGCGGTCCAGGAGGAGTTCGAGGAGACCGCGGGCGTCGAGATGAGCGAGGGGTACGGGCTCACGGAGACGAACGGCGCGACCCACTCCCAGAGCGGATCGACGTTCGGC
The DNA here is from genome assembly GCF_028618695.1 of Natrinema soli. The sequence goes on from NZ_JAQIVI010000581.1 coordinate 1,323, forward strand.
CTGCGCCACGGCACGATCGGCCAGCCGACGCGGATGACCGAGGCGATCATCGTCGACGGCAGCGGGGAGACCGTCGGCATCGGCGAGGAGGGGGAGCTCCTCGTCCGCGGCCCGCAGGTGATGAAGGGCTACCACGACATGCCCGAGGCGACCGAGCGGGCGTTCACCGAGGACGGCTTCTTCCGCACCGGCGACATCGCCCGCCGGGACGCGGACAACTACTACGAGATCGTCGACCGGAAGAAGCACATGATCAACTCCGCCGGCTACAACATCTACCCCAGCGAACTCGAGGAACTCCTAGCCGAACACGAGGCCGTCGCCGAGGGCGCGGTAGTGGGGATCCCCGACGAGCGCCGAAACGAGGTGCCGAAGGCCTACGTCGTCACCGTTCCGAACGTCGAGCCCGGCGTCGACGTCACGGAAGCGGAGATCAAGGAGTACTTCCTCGATAACGTCGCCTCCTACAAACACCCCCGCGAGGTCGAGTTCATCGACGAACTCCCGCGGACGACCTCTGGGAAGATTCAAAAGTACAAGCTCGAGGGCCGCGAGGAATCGGAGGAGCAGTAACCCGTGCGAGTCATCGTCACACCCCACGTCCTCTCGGGCGGCGGGCCGATCCTCACCGAGGAGATCCGCGAGCGGCGTCCCGACATCGACCTCGTACACGCCGAGGACGAAGACGAACTGCTCGCGGCCGTCGACGACGCGTCGGTACTGCTCACCCACTGGGTCCCGGACGAGGTACTCGAGGCGGCCACCGACCTCGAGTGGGTTCAGGCGCTCAGCGCCGGGACCGACCGCTACGATCACGATGCGTTGGCAAACCGCGACGTCGCCCTGACGAGCGTCTCGGGGATCCACGCGAAACCGATCGGGCAGCAGGTGCTGGGCTATCTGCTCCACTTCGAGCGGCGCTTCGACCGCGCGGTCGCACAACAGCACCGTCGGGAGTGGGACCGGTACACGGGCGGCGAACTCGGCGATCGGACGGTCGGCATCGTCGGCGTCGGCGCGATCGGCTCGAAAGTCGCCGACTACTGCCGGCCGTTCGACGCCCGGGTGATCGGGACCAAACGAGATCCGACCGACGCGCCCGACAGCGTCGACGAGATCTACGGCACTGACGGGCTCGAGTCGGTCCTGACCCGGAGCGATTACCTCGTCCTCGCCTGTCCGCTGACCGACGAAACGCGGGGGCTGATCGACGCCGACGCGCTGGCGGCGCTCTCGGACGACGCCGTACTCGTCAACATCGCTCGCGGCGGCGTCGTCAACCAG
>NZ_JAQIVI010000582.1 GCF_028618695.1 Natrinema soli
GTTCCATTCGTCGAGAGACTCAAAGTTCTCGATTGATTCCCCGGGAAGTTTCGATAGTCCATCAGTACCATCAGATCCGGTAGAGTCTTCGTTCGACGATGATTGGTTCGACGAGTTACCGTTCCCCCGCCACTCTCGCAACTGTGAGAGACAGCCAGAGAGGCTAAGTGTTCCAGCCGCTGCAACGGTCGTCACGAACGATCGTCGATTTCGATCTGTCATCAATTCCGTTGATAACCTGTTGACTCTTCTTTATCAATCTGTTAATCGAGGTCGCTCATCTCGACCAGTCGTAACTTCCAGTAGCGAGGAGTTCGTTAGTTGCTGTTGATGGGGAAGACTCAGAGCAGTATTAAATCCAGAAAGGGACATAATAAAGTACAAGAATGAATCCGACCGTAATATTATTAATGATGGTAATGGTAATAGTCGCCGTCACCATGTTCTTCGTGATAGGATGGGTCATTTCGGGCGGGTATTTGCCCGACTGAAAGTCACGTATCGCCGACTATCCCCGTATTCATCCAGAATCACCTCTCCGCCTCATACGACTCGCATGGTCCCACCACTGGAGATAGTGCTCTGTATAGAACTGCGGAACGACCGTGTAGATACGGTGAGCGAGCCGAAAACTCCCAGAGAATACGGTCCCGACGAAACGCTCGCGACTCACAACCGAGGTAGTTCCTGATTCTGTTTTCG
>NZ_JAQIVI010000583.1 GCF_028618695.1 Natrinema soli
GTTCCATTCGTCGAGAGACTCAAAGTTCTCGATTGATTCCCCGGGAAGTTTCGATAGTCCATCAGTGCCATCAGATCCGGTAGAGTCTTCGTTCGACGATGATTGGTTCGACGAGTTACCGTTTCCCCGCCACTCTTGCAACTGTGAGAGACAGCCAGAGAGGCTAAGTGTTCCAGCCGCTGCAACGGTCGTCACGAACGATCGTCGATTTCGATCTGTCATCAATTCCGTTGATAACCTGTTGACTCTTCTTTATCAATCTGTTAATCGAGGTCGCTCATCTCGACCAGTCGTAACTTCCAGTAGCGAGGAGTTCGTTAGTTGCTGTTGATGGGGAAGACTCAGGGCAGTGTTAAATCCAGAAAAAATCATAATAAAGTACAAGAATGAATCCGACCGTAATATTATTAATGATGGTAATGGTAATAGTCGCCGTCACCATGTTCTTCGTGATAGGATGGGTTATTTCGGGCGGGTATTTGCCCGACTGAAAGTCACGTATCGCCGACTATCCCCGTATTCATCTAGAATCACTTCTCCGCCTCATACGACTCGCATGGTCTCACCACTGGAGATAGTGCTCTGTGTAGAACTGCGGAACGACCGTGTAGATACGGTGAGCGAGTCGAAAACTCACAGAGAATACGGTCCCGACGAAACGCTCGCGACTCACAACCGAGGTAGTTCCTGATTCTGTTTTCG
>NZ_JAQIVI010000584.1 GCF_028618695.1 Natrinema soli
CGCGTTCGTCGCCGGCCTCGACGTCGTCGTCGCGCGCAAGATGGGCGCGCCGCAGAACCCCGAAGTGGCGCTGGGTGCGGTCGCCAGCGACGGCAGCGTCTGGGAGAACGACGACCTGATCGATCGGCTCGGCGTTTCCGAAGAGTACCTCGAGGAGAGACGCGCCGAGGAGGCCGAAAACGCGCGCGAAAAGGCGGATCGCTACCGCGAAACGGCTGGCTTACCGGACCTGCAGGGGAAGCGGGCCCTGATCGTCGACGACGGCGTTGCGACCGGCGCGACCGCGACCGCCTGTCTCCGGCAAATACGGGAGACCGATGCGGACTGGGTCGCGCTGGCCGTGCCCGTCGGCTCCCCGCGGGCCATCGATGACCTCGAGCGCGAGGCCGACGAAGTGATCGCCCTCCAGACGCCCGCGGACTTCCGCGCCGTCGGCCAGTACTACCGAACCTTCGGTCAGGTGAGCGACGAAGAAGCGATCGAGTACCTCGATCGACAGTCGTGAAACGGGCTCCGGGTCGATACGAACAGACTCCGGACCTTACAGAAGAACGGTCAACCGAGTGCGGTGGCGCGCGCTTGGCCGCGGTGAATGTCAATGAGCCGCGGTCCGAATCTTCGCGAGGTCTTCGCGAACTTCGTGAGCGAATGGCTTGGAAGACGCAAAGCGTCTTCCAGTGGATGAGCGAGGGAAGCATGACCGAGCGAATCGGCTGGGGAGGGCGTGGCGATTCCCTGTTGCCACGATAGTAGAACGTGTTCTTTCCTTTCCGGAGATTCTCGAGCACATTGTTCACTTCCCATCGTCAAAAACAGCATTTCAGCGGCGGGGAGCCAATCACTCACGGCCAGAGACCGCGCATCTCGTGGGCCTCGGCGACCCGATCGAGCGCGACGGCGTACGCGGCGTCGCGCCAGGAGACGTCCCGTCGTTCGACCTCGTCTTTGAGGGTGGTCCAGGCCGTCACCATCTCGGACTCGAGTTCCTCGTTGACCCGCTCGAGGGCCCACGCGCGGCGATTGATGTCCTGGAGCCACTCGAAGTAGCTGACCGTGACGCCGCCGGCGTTCGCGAGGATGTCCGGGATCACGCGAATTCCGCGATCCTCGAGGATGGCGTCGGCGGCGAACGTCGTCGGGCCGTTCGCCCCTTCGACGACGATGTCGGCCGCGATGGCGTCGGCGTTGTCCGCCGTGATGACGTTGCCGACAGCCGCCGGGACGAGGACATCGACGTCCAACTCGAGGAGTTCCTCGTTCGAGATCCGGCGCGGTCCGTCGGGTCCCCCTTCGAG
>NZ_JAQIVI010000585.1 GCF_028618695.1 Natrinema soli
AGGACGCCAGCCGTACCGACGCCGCGGTGGATCCGGACGCGGTCCGCGAGTCGGACGCGACCGATCGCGGGCCGACGACCGAAGACGGCGCACAGGGCCTCAAGGACGACCCGGAAACGGAGCGGCTCGCGGACGCCGGTTCCGACGATCGCGAAGACGAGTAACGTAGTCTACTTTCGTCAGTGGAGTTCGCGTGACTGCGCCAGCGGACCTGCTGCCGTGGTTCGCCGGGTCGCCTACTAAGCCTCTCCTGCTGCTACGTGGGCTATGGCTTGGACAGACGAAAGCGGCGGCTCCGAGGGTGTCGACGTCACCGGCCCGTCGGACGCACAGTCGATCGTGTTCGTACACGGTGCGATGTTTACCCGAAAGATGTGGCTTCCCCAACAACGGGAGCTCTCCGAGTCGTTCCACGTCGTCTCGCCGGATCTCCCCGGCCACGGTACTCGCGCCGGCAAGCCGTTCCGGATGGAGCCGGCGATCGACGTCCTCGAGGACGCCCTCGAGACGCACGTCGACGGGTCGGCCGTCCTCGTCGGGCTCTCGCTCGGCGGCTACGCGGTCACGGAGTATGCTCATCGCCATCCCGACGAGGTCGACGCGCTGGTGCTGTCGGGGAGCAGCGTGAACCCGGTGAATACGATGGAACTCGGCACGCGACTGACCGGGGGGCTGTCGCGGCTCCTGACGAAACCCGATGTCGGAAAGCGCGCCGTCGAGGAACTCGCGACGCGATGGGTTCAAAATCGTGACCTCCCGCCGGATATCGAGCGAGAGATCATCGAAGCCGGCTTCTACCCGGAGCAGTTCGGCGACGCGGCACCGGACATCGCGGGCGAGGATTTCCGGGCGAAGCTCTCCACGTATCCCGGCTCGACGCTCGTCCTCAACGGCGAGAACGACAAACTGATGCGCCGCGGCGAGCGGGCCCACGCCGGGGCCGCGCGTGACGGCCGCGTGGAAGTCCTCGCGGACGCCGGCCACATCTGTAACCTCCACCGACCGGCCACGTACACCGACCGGGTTCGACGGTTCGTCCAACGGACCGTCCCGACGCAGCAGTAGGTCAGGCGTTCGTCGCCGGGTGTCTGCTCGAACACCGGATGTACGGTTGCTCAAGGGCGTACGTGGCCGTGTCAGAAGTGGTGCGAACGTCCGGGAGAATAGCAGGATTGCGGACTCACGGCGGCTTCGGGCGGGTCGGTCGACGGGTGGCCGGACGTACCGACGGCTCAGGGGCGGCGGTCGCCGCGGCAGTTCAGGAACGTCGGTCGCCGATCGCATTGCGCAGCCGACCCGGGAGTCCGAGCAGGGAGATTCCGAACCCGAACAGCACCATCAGCACGTAGAGTCCGAGCGTCGAGGTCCAGACGACGAACATCGCGAGGATCGACCAGCCGCCCGCCAGGAAGTAAAACGCCGCGATCGACATCGCAGTTCCGTACAGCAAGACGAGGTACGGCCCCCAGTCGTGGGCGTGGCCGCGTCGCACTCGCCGTCGAACGTAGCGTTTGAGCTCGCCCTCGAGGGACTCCTTCCTGACGGTTCGGTTCTCGACGTCGTCCTCGAAGGTGTCGACGCGATCGCGCAGCCGCTCGATCTCTTCGCGCAGTACCTCGGGGTCGTCCGCGCGGTCGCGCGTCCGAGCGCTCGTTCGACTCGCCCTCGCGCTGGTGCGGTCACTGGCGCGATCCTCCGTGGCCCCCTCGTCGGCACCCGTGGCGTCGTCGGTCATCGCTTCTGTCGGAATCTGTCGATGTCCGGGACTTTGTAGCTGCCGATCCACTTCACGGTCGGCGAGGACTGCGTTGAGGACCGCACCGAAGACGAGGATGATCGAGCCGACGTAGAGCCAGACGAGGACGAGGAACACGGCACCGAGCGCGCCGTAGACCGCGTACCCGGTGGCCAGACCGGTGTACAGCGAGAACGTGCGACTCAGTGTGAACCAGCCGACCGCGGCGACGATCGTTCCCGGTGCGGCCTCGCGAAGGCCGACGTTCGCGTCCGGAAAGATGACGTACAGCGGCAGGAACGTCGCGACCAGCCCGAGAACGATGAACAGCTGTCCGACGATCGAGAGTCCGAATCCGGCAACGAATCGGATCACCAGCTCGAGCGCGCCGACGACGACGAGGCCCAGGGTGATGCCGACGGAGACGATCGTCGCGTCCCAGACGGTGTCAAGCAGTGACTTCTCCCCCGCAGTGCCGTACACCTGCGAGAAGGCCCGGTCGAGCCCGCGGAGGACCCGGCTCGAGCCCCAGAGCAGGCCGAGGATGCCGACGATGGTCGCTCCCTGGCGGCCGGTGTCGTCCACGATCGTCTCGGCGAGCAGCTCCTGAGCGTCCGGCGTGAGCACGTCGCTTGCCGCCGCCGTGAGCCGCGCTGCGAGCGCCTCGCCCCCGATCGATGCCGCAATTCCCAGCGCGAGCAGCATGAGCGGGACGAGCGAGATGAAGCCGTAGAACGCGACGCCCGCTGCGAGCAGCGTCAACTGTTCGTTCCTGGCGAGCCGAACGGCTTCTCCCGTCACCTCGAGTCCCCGTCTGTGATCGAGCACGCGCGGCCCTTCGACGCGGGCCGCAATATGTAATCGCACGACACGGTGTTGCAATGGTCCGTTACGATGGTGCGACGGGCGTTTGCTCCTCGAGTCAGGAGCGACGTCGACGCCCGGTTCTATCGGGGCCCTCGTACGGTCCCGTTAGCGGCTGTACGAAGCCGATTAGCCACCGCTATTCGGACCGAGTTCCGTTGCCAGGACCCCGTTCGCGCCTGACGGCCAGCGGGTCCGTCGGCGGTATCATCTCGTGGCCGTGCCGTCGAGCGAGTCGGACCCGCCTCGCTTTTCTGTTATCGCGTGAACGTGACCGTATGGAACAACGACGCTGTCCGGACTGCGGCGTGACGATGGAAGGGGTGACCGTCCGCGATGGCGAGGGCATGAAGCCGTCCATTGCGACCGGGAAACGCGACGGATTGCTGGGGAAGATCGGCCTGCAGAACACGACGAAACTCCGGAGCGTCTGCTGTCCGGAGTGCGGGCTCGTCCGCCTGTACGCGGACGTGGAGTAACGGGTCTCTCGACACGGTCAGTCGAACCGTCTCTCGATCTGGGCCGTCGAAACGCGGTCAGTCGAACCGCAGTCAATCGAGGTTCCCTTCGGTCGCCGCGCGGATCTCGCCCACGCTGGCGTCCGTCTTGAACGTCGTCCCACCGTAGTGGGCTCTCGAGGCCGCATACCCCGCCTCGCGCAGGTCCGTGAGGAACTCGTCCATCGCGTTTGCGGGCAGCCCCCAGTTCCGACAGAGCTTGTGCTGGTCGTAGTGTGTCGGCTCGTCCAGTTCGGCCGAGAGCGCGTCGCAGAGCTCTCGAGCCTCGGGCGCGGTATCGAACGTGTACGGAATTTCGTCGCGGACCGCGGCGACGAACTTGCGATTCCGAATGGAACCGAGCCAGACGGGGCCGGCGGTGAGCATTCGATTTCCCCCGCAGTGGGGGCACGTCTCGAGCGGATCGGCGAGCAGCCCGGAATCGGCCTCACGGTAGAGACAGTCTTCACAGTGGTAGAGGTGGCCTAACTCGTCGATCGCGGCGTCGGCCGCGGTGGGCTTGTGCTCGAGCTCGAGGTAGGTCCGGACGTAGTGACTGGTCGCGTGGGTCAGGAGCGGCTCGACGCCGACGTCGACGCGCGCGGCGCTGCGAGCGAGCGCCGAGACGAGGATTCGAACGCCCATCTCGGCGTGGTAGTCCGTGTTCCGGGGGATCGCGGAATAGGAGCGCACGCCGCTGTTGAAGTGGGCCCCGCACAGCGGCGCGGTGTCCGTCGCGGTGACGCAGACCAGGTCCCGACAGTTCGCGAACGCGGCGTCGGCGAACGGCATCGGCGTCCCGTAGGGGTCGAGATCGATCACGTCGAACGGCTCCTCGTGCATGAGGGCGGAGACGTTGCGGTGTTCGACCCGCGCCCGCTCGTCGCAGTCGTTTCGCTCGAGGTTCTCCCGCGCGAGGGCGACCGCCTCCTCGTCGACGTCACAGCAGGTGACCTCCCAGCCGTCGGCGGCGGCCCTGACACCGCGGACGCCGCTCGCGGTCATCGCGTCCAGATACGAGGTAGCGCGCTCCTCGCGGTCGCGATAGGCTCGCAGCGTCGCGATCGTCAGATCCCGGTTCAATTCCTGTCGCGGATTGTAGAAGACCGCCTCCTCGATGCCCTCGGTCTGCTCCCCGGGGATTTCGAGTTCGACCCCGCCCTCAGTGACGCGCATACCACGTCTCGTCGGTAGCGGGCGAAAAGCAGTGTGGTCTCGCGCGGCTCGAGCGTCGCCGAAGCCGGGCGGATCCGATCGGTCCGCCGTCGCGGTACAACAACCAAACCGATTTTACAGTTGGGGACACAGTTCCGGTCGTGTCGGAGGCCAACCCCGTCGAGCGATGGCAGGCCGCCCTCGAAGAAGCCGGCGAACTCACGCCCGCGATCGTCGGCGATATCTCGCAGGTCCACGGCGACCGCGGGGTTCGCGCCATCGAGGCGGTCGGCGAAAACCGGGTGAAGGCCTACCGCGATTTCACGATCGTCGTCGGCTACGACGACGAGTACATCGTCGAGGACGGCGGCTGTACTTGCAAGGACAGCGAGTACAACCTCGACGCTGACGACCCGACCGAGAAGTGCTGGCACTCGCTGGCCGTCGCGATCGCGCGCCGGGTCGGCCACGTCGACTACCACGATATGTGGTACTCGGAGGTCCGCGAACTGTTGTAGCCGATTGCCGTTGTGCTCAAATTACTGCCGTCGTTTCGGGTTCAAATCACCGATCGGTCGCTCGGTTTCCGTCACTCGGACTCGTTACAGGCGGCGATGATGACTTTCGGATCGTCGATCAGCCGATTCTCCATGTAGTTCCCTTTCCCTCTGCCGGCCCACTTGCGCTCCTGCTCGATAATCGAGAGGAACTCGAGTTCCGAAAGGATGTCTCGGACGCGCCGGAGCTTCAGATGCTCGGACTGATCGCGATCACACAACCGCTTGTACAGGTCGTACGCTTCGTTCGTCGTTATCGGTGCGTCGTCCCCCTCCTTTTGCTGGGTGAGCAGCGCCATCGCCTCGAGAACCAGTTTCGCGTGACTCGGACTCTTGGAAATCAGTTCGGCGAGGCGGCTGGTCTCCTCGCGCTCGTGAGCGTGATCGACGCAGTCCTCCGTGACGGAGTCGTGGTCGTTCTCCTCGGCAATCTCGCCGGCGAATCGGAGGATATCGATCGCCTTCCGCGCGTCGCCGTGTTCACGGGCTGCCAGTGCGGCGACGCGAGGGACGACGCCGTCTTCGAGCACGCTCTCGTGGAACGCGTCGGAGCGTGATCGGAGAATCTCTCGGATCTGGGTCGCGTCGTACGGGGAGAAGACGTACTCCCGTTCACAGAGGCTCGATTTGATCCGCTCGTCCAGCGAGTCCTTGTACCGGACCTTGTTCGAGATTCCGATGACGCCGATCGTGCTCTCGGTGAGCTTTCCCGATTCGACCGCTCGCGAGAGCTGCATCAGGATTTCGTCGTCTTCGATCTTGTCCACCTCGTCCAGGATGATCAGCGCGACGTCGTACCGCGTGTCGACGATGCGCCAGAGACGACGGTAGTACTCGGCCGTGCTCAACCCCGAGTGGGGGATCGAGATCTCCGTTTCCGTCTGCTCGTTGAGTTGATGACCGGCCGATTGCACGGCCTGTGTCTCCGTCGATTCCTGGAGACAATCGACGTAGGCGACGCCGATCGATACGTCGTTATCCTTCGCACGCTCGACGGCGTGATTCGTGATGAATTTTGAACAGAGGGATTTCCCAGTACCCGTCTTTCCGTAGACGAGAACGTTGTTCGGCGTGTTCCCGCGCGTGGCCGGTTTAATCGCGTTCGCGAGGTTCGTCAGTTCGTCCTCGCGGCCGATAATCCGGTCGCCGTCCGGGAGGTGTGAGACCTGCAGGAGTTCCTTGTTCCGGAAGACCTCATTTTCGCTGCCGAAGTAATCCATCGAGTCGGACATTCAGTTGGTCAAACGATTCATCGGAGACCACTTAACCCATTCGGACCGTGGTGCCGCTGTATATTGTCTGAATGCTCTTTAGAGGATTTAAAGCTGGGAATTTAGACCCCTCATTGCCGCTGTATGGCCGGAATACAACTCCGTATTTCCGCTGTATTGTCCGTCCGTGACCGTGCGGTCTCGCTGTATCGTATTCGGAACCTTCCTCTCGAGAACTGATTCGCCGGGTTCACCTGCAGTTGCGCACCGAACTTCTGCTGTATATCGCCGAAATGGGTTATAGATGGACTGATTCAGTTGTTCACCACCCCTCGGTGCCGCTGTATTCGGAGTCACACACCCCGAAATGCCGCTGTAACGACGCGGCGGTGGGAGCGTACCAGAAACGAGGGTTCGAGTATGCAGATCGAGCGAAAGACGGGTTCAGGAGAGCGATCAGGCGAACGACGGTACAGGCCTGAGTCGACTCGAGTGATAATCCTGCGTTCGAAACCGACCGAACGTAATTGCGTTCAAAACACTCAGTGGATGGTGACACACCAGTAGTATTTAATAGCATTGTCTCTCGGTTCGGACGACGTGACAGTTGAACTCGTAACTCAGCTAGATCGATCGAAATATCGCAGCTCGGCCAGTATCCCGGGGACTTACAGCGGAACTCTGGGGTGTGTCGCTCCGTCACTTCGCTCGATCCAGCCCTCTCTATCTCATAAGAACAGTCACGTCTCACTCACCCACCTTTTCCGCTCGGGTTCGTTCGCGCTGCTCACTCACCACTCACGGCAAAAATCTGGACCAAAAAGGACCGCTCACTCCTGATGGTCGTTCGCGATCAAAGTCACGCTTCGACGCAGATCTCGACGAAGTTCCGCAGGATCTGTAGTCCCGTCTCGCCGCTCTTCTCGGGGTGGAACTGCGTGCCGAAGACGTTCCCCGCCTCGTTGGCCACGATCGAGGGGAACTCGAGTTCGTAGTCCGTCGTCGCGACCGTCGCGTGTTCGTCGTCCGGGGCCGCGTAATACGAGTGGACGAAGTACGCGTAGTTCCCGTCCACGCCCGCTACGAGGGGATGGTCGCGCTGGATCTCGAGTTCGTTCCAGCCCATGTGCGGAACCTTCTGGCCCTCGGCGAATCGGACGTTGGTGCCGGGGATCAGATCCAGCCCCTGGACGGCCGACTCGCCCTCGTTTTCGCCCTCCTCGCTCGTCGTGAGTAGCATCTGCATCCCGAGACAGATACCGAAGAGAGGGGTGCCGCTGTCGGCCACCTCGAGGAGGTCCTCGCGAAGCGGGTCGGCGTTCTCGACGCCCTCGCGGAACGCGCCGACGCCGGGCAGGACGACGCCGTCGGCC
>NZ_JAQIVI010000586.1 GCF_028618695.1 Natrinema soli
TGTTCGTCGTCGGGATCGACGACGGCCCCGTCGAAGCGGTCGCGCGGATCGCGGCGGCCTACCGGTCGCCGGAGTCGGCCGTTCTCGCTATCAACGAGGGACAGGATCCCTCGAGCAATCGGACGCAGTCCGATGATGGAAACGGCGAGGCGGCCATCGCGACCCGCGACGCCGATCCCCTCGGCGCGACCGTCGAGGGCGTCGCTCGCGAACTCGAGACCGGAGGGACCGACGCGGACTCGGAGACGACCCCCGACGCCGGTATCGCGGTCGAGTACGACGTCGGCCACCGGCGCGGCTACCTTCGATACGACCCGGACGTGGACGAATCGGCGATCGTCGCGGCAGTGAGGGAGTTCCGATGAGCCGGCGCGCGACGATCAGGACGGATCACGGCGACGCGGCCCTCATCGCGCGGGCGCTCAGCCCGGACAACACCGACGAGATGTCGACGACCGTCGAACGCGACGGTGAGACGACAGACGCGGATGACGATGAGACGGCAGCAGACGACGAGGCGACGACAGACGCGACCGAGGGAACGGCGGGCACGATCGTCACGCGGATCGACCGCGAGACGACGAGCGGCCTCCGATCGACGGTCGACGACTACGTCGTCAACCTCGAGGTCGCGATCGACGTGACGTCGCAGGCACGGACAGTACAGCACGCGGAACCGGCGGACACGGGACCTGTGTCCGAACGCGGTAGCGACTCAACACACGATACAACACAATGAGTGAACGATCAGTTTCACGCGCGAAACAGGAGAAGCGGTGGTACACCGTCCTGGCACCCGAACAGTTCGACCGCCAGGAACTCGGCGAAACCCCCGCTGACGAACCGGAAAAGGTCTACGACCGAACCATCGAAACGACGCTCGGCGACCTCAACAACAACGCCAGCGAGAACAACACGAAGCTCACCTTCAAGATCACCGACGTGGGGAGCGACAGCGCGTACACGGAGTTCGTCGAACACTCCCTGACGCGGGACTACCTGCGCTCGCTGGTCCGCCGCGGTGCCTCGAAGATCGAGGCCTACGTCACCGTCCTCACGACGGACGACTACCGCGTCCAGATCCAGCCCGTCGCCTTCACGACGAAAAAGGCCGACGCGAGCCAGGAGAAGGCCATCCGCGAGCAGATGGTCGCGATGATCGAGGACGCCGCCGAGGACCGCACCTTCGAGGAGATCATCGACAGCGTCGTCGAGGGACATCTCTCCTCCGCGATCTACGGCGAATCCAAGACGATCTACCCGCTTCGCCGCGTCGAGATCCAGAAGGCCACCCTCGAGGCACACCCCGAAGAAGTCGCCGAAGAGGAAGCGACCGCGGTCGACGTCGACGACGAAGACATCGCTGCGGACGACTGAAACCGTCGCCGAGCGCGATCGATTTTCGCAGTACCGATTTCGACATTTTGGGCCGAAACCGACCGACAGCAGTCCGTCTCAGAGCTCGAGTTCTTCGGCCGACTCCACGTCGAACCGGGTCACCGTGGGCTCGCCGGCGAGCAGTTCCGGTAACGCCACGGAAAACTCCTGGAAGTGATCGGATTGCGCGTGTGCGCCGAACGCCGCCTCGTCCTCGTACCGTTCGAAAAAGCGGACGACGTTCGGATCGGAGACGTCCGTCGTCGCCCGGTAGTCGATCACCCCGTCTTCTCGCTGTGACTCGGTGACGAGCTCCTCAATCAACTCGAGCGCGTCGTCGCGGCGGTCGGGGTCGATCGGGAAGCTCGCGTGAATAACGATCATTGCAGCAGTGAAATTCGACCGGGAGGGGATAAAAGTAGTCCGCGAGGCTCGAGCCGGCGGCCTTCGGCGGCCGTCACTCCGAAACGACGATTTCGCCGATCATCTCGGCCCCTTCGTGGGGAATGCAGAAGTATTCGTACGTCCCGGGGACCTCGAAGGTGTGCTCGAACGTCTCGCGCGTCCCGAGTTGACCGCCGTGATCGTCCCACCCCTCGTAGGCGGCCGTCTGACTCTCGTAGCCGCCGGATGCGAAATAGTCCGCAGCGTCAGGAATTAGTGCTTCGTAGGCCGTGACGGTGTGGTAGGCCTCGCTCGTATTCTTCCAGACCACCGTGTCGCCGGCGGCGATCTCGTACACCTCGGGGAGGAACTCGGTTCGGTTCATCCCGATGTGGCAGTTGTCGCCGGTGCAAGGATCGTCCTCGAGGACGCTGAGCGCGGACGAACACCCCGCGAGACCGGCCGAGGCGGCGGTTCCGACGGCGGCGAGATAGGCACGCCGGTGCATACGTGATCGTTAGGAGAGTTCCGGTATAACCGCCCCGGTTCAGTCCTCGAAAGTGGGAACGCTCGGGAAACGAAAACACGTAAGGTAGCTCCCCGTCGATTCCGGGCATATGCTTCCCCGGTTCGTCGGTCGGCTCGGCGTCGCCGACGCGGTGACGATCGCCAACGCCGCGCTGGGGTTCGTCGCGGTCGTCGTCGCGGTCGTCGACATCGATCTGGCAGCCCGGCTGATCCTCCTGGCGGCCATCGCGGACGGCCTCGACGGCATCCTCGCTCGCCGCTATGGCGGCACGGACGCCGGCCCGTACCTCGATTCGCTCGCCGACGTCGCCTCCTTCGCCGTCGCACCCGCCGTCCTCTCCTTCGTCGTCGTGCGGGACGGCCTCGGAATCGATTTCAGCGTGATCACCGCCGAACTCCTGCTCGTGACGACGGTCTGTGCGCTGTTCGTCGCGATGGCCGTCACCCGACTCGGAATGTACACCGCCTACGATATCTCCGGTAGCTACACCGAAGGCGTTCAGACGACGCTGGCCGCGACGATCCTCGGTGCAGCGATCCTCGCCGGCGAGACCCAGCCGTGGCTCGTGCTCGCGGTCACCGGCGCGTTCTGTTACCTGATGGTCTCGCGGATCCAGTACCCCGACCTGCTGGCTCGAGACGCCGCCATCATGGGCGTCATCCACGCCCTCGCGATCCTGGTTCCCGATTTCGTCGGTCGGACCTTTCCGTACGCCCTCCTGACGCTCGGGCTGGCGTACATGGTGCTCAGCCCCTGGCTGTACTGGGGCGACGCCGAGCGAACCGGTACGGTCGACGTGCATGGAAACGCTTAGGGCCGTGCTGACACGACCGTAGGGTATGGACACTGTCACGCGTCGGCGTCGCCTCGAGGTGGGACGATGAGCGGGGACGAGGCGAACGGTGACGACGGGGGCGCAGCAGAGCAGCCGGACGAGGAGGAGGGGGAGCCGGTCGACCTCGAGGAGATCCGCGAGCGACTCGAGGCGCTGGCCGCTGATCTCGAGGGACTCGATTCGACCCTCGAGGCGGCCGAGACCGAGGACGACCTCGACGTGGTCGAGGCGGACCTCGAGTCGTTCCGGACCGAACTCGAAAGTGTCGAGGTACCGGAGCCGCCCGAAACCGACGAGGACGAGGCGGACGAAGATGCGGAACCCGCGCCGGAAGCGGAGCTTCAGGAGCAATACGACGAGATCGAGAGCGACCTCTCGGACCTCGAGTCCGACCTCGAGGACCAGCGGGGCCCCTACGGCGACGACGTCGTGAGCGAGATCGACGACGCGAGCGGGACGATCACGGGCACCCGCTGGACGGAGGAGGGCAAGGCCGAACTGATCGAAGCCGTCGACGACTTCCTCGACGAGTTGAACGACCTGCTCGGCGGTTCGGTCACGTTGGTCAATCAGGGCGAGACGGTCCCCGAACAGCTCGACGCGACCCTCGATGACGCGAGCGAGGCCGTCGAAGACGCCGCACTCGACGCCGACGACGACGCCGAGACGATCGCCGGCCTGCTCGAAGCGACCGACGATCTGCAGAGCGATATCGATGACGCGACCGAGTGGACCGACCTCGAGATCCGCGAGCAGCTCCGCCGCGAGGGCTACTACGACGTGCTCGATCACGTCAAGGACTTCCCGCCGGAGTGGCACGCGCTCAAGGTTCACGAGAAGCAGGGAAACGTCGATCAGATCCTGCTCGCCCTCGAGACGTTCGACTCCGACTTCATGGAGGAACACTGCATGGAGGCCCTCGAGCGGATGGGTCCCGAGGAGGCCATCGACCCGATGCTCCAGAAGGCCAACCGCCGCGATCAGGCCGCGATGGCCGTCCTCGGGAAGATCGGCGTCGACGACGAGGAGATCGTCGAGACGCTGGTCGATTACGTCGACTCCAACCCGAACCTCCAGCAGCCCGCGTTCCGCGCCCTCGGCGAAATCGGTGCCGCGGACGCGGTCGAGCCGATCGCTCAGCAGCTCGTCGCCGACGAGGCGGACGTTCGGAGTTGGGCCGCT
>NZ_JAQIVI010000587.1 GCF_028618695.1 Natrinema soli
CGAGCCACGCCTCGAGTCCGTCCGCGGTCGGCGGTCGTAGCGCGAAGATTCGGTCGGGGTAGTACCGCGACGCGAACCCGTCGCGCCACGCTTCGGGGAGTTCCTCCGCGGCGACCGTCACCTCGAGTGCGCCCGACTCGAGTCGGTCGGCGGCGAGACAGAGCGTCGCGTGCTCGAGCGCGTTCGCCTCGATGGTGTTCGCGTGGGTTTCCAGAACGGTCGCGGCGATTCCCTCGAAGTCGTCAGCAGCGAACTCGTCAAGCGTGAGCAGGGTCTCGACCGCCACGCCGGTCGCGGAGGGCGTCGACTGGTCGCCCAGTTCCTGCGGGCGGGTGACGAGCGACTCGCCGCTCTCCGGCGTGAAGTAGAGCGTTCCGCGCTCTGCGTCCCAGAACTCGGCCTCGATGACGCGGGCCAGTTCGAGCGCGAACGCGAGGTGATCGACCTCGCCGGTGGCCTGATAGCAGTCGAACGCTCCGCGCGCGAGGAACGCGTAGTCCTCGAGGTAGCCGTCGACTTTGACGTCTCCGTCCTTATACCGCCGTGAGAGCCGCCGTTCGTCCTCGTTCCAGAGTCGATCCCGCACGAACTCGAGGGCGTCGACCGCGGTCTCGGCGTACTCGTTCTCGCCGAGCACCAGCGCGGCCTCGGCGTAGGTGGAGATCAGCAGCCCGTTCCAGCCCGCGAGCACCTTCTCATCGCGGTTGGGGCGGGGCCGCTCCTCGCGAGCCTCGAACAGCTGTTGGCATGCCGACTCGAGTCGCTTCAGGATCTCGTTCCCCTCGAGATCGAACTGTCCGGCGAGTTCCGACACCCTCGCCACGCGATTCGGCTGGTTCCGCCCCTCGAAGTTCCCCGACTCCGTGATGTCGTAGCGCGCACAGAAGAGGGCCGCATCGGTCTCGTTCTCGACGATATCGTGGACTTCTGCTGGGGTCCAGACGTAGAACGCACCCTCCTCGCGCTCGCCGGTCTCGGGGGACTCGCTCTGCGCGTCGAGGGTACTGAAGAAGCCGCCCTCGTCGTGGGTCAGCTCCCGGTCGACGAACGCGAGGGTATCAGCGACGATCTCGGCGTAGCGATCCTCGCCGGTGAGCTGGTAGCCCGCGAGGAAGGCCCGCGGAATCTCGGCGTTGTCGTACAGCATCTTCTCGAAGTGGGGGACCGTCCAGTCCCGATCGACGCAGTAGCGGTGGAAGCCGCCGCCGACGTGGTCGTAGAGCCCGCCCACGGACATCGCGTCGAGGGCTTCCTCGAGCACTTCGAGATACTCCTCACGGCCGGTTCGGTCGTACGCTCGAGCGAGCACGCGCAGGCGCGAGGGTTGGGGGAACTTCGGCCCCCCGGAACCGAAGCCGCCGTGCTGGCGGTCGGCGCTTCGCACGGTCGCGTCCGCGGCCGTCTCGAGGACCTCGCTCGAGGGTGGCTCCGGGCTGGCACCGGCCTCGGTGCCGGTTCCCGCCGCGTCGGGGGTCTCCTCGAGTTGATCTTTCGCCGCGTCGGTCCACTGCTGGGCGCGGTGTTCCATCTCCTCGCGGTCGTCCTCGCTCTCCCAGGAGTCGGCGATGCGCTCGCAGAGGTCGAGAAAGCCGGGCTGGCCCTGCTGTCCCTCTCTGGGAAAGTACGTGCCGACGAAGAAGGGCTTCCCCTCGGGGGTGAGCCACGCCGAGAGCGGCCAGCCGCCCCGTCCGGTCACGAGTTGACAGACGGTCATGTAGATGCTGTCGACGTCCGGGCGCTCTTCGCGGTCGACTTTGATCGGGACGAAGTTCTCGTTGAGCACCTCGGCGACCGTCTCGTCCTCGAAGCTCTCGTCTTCCATCACGTGACACCAGTGACACGCCGAGTAGCCGATCGAGAGAAAGATCGGCACGTCGCGTTCCTCCGCGGCCTCGAGAGCCCGTTCGTCCCAGGGCTGCCAGTTGACGGGATTGTCCGCGTGCTGGCGCAGATAGGGGCTTTCCTCCTCCTCGAGCCGGTTGCGCCGGGTCGGATCGCTCATGCTTGCGATTCGTTCCATCGAGGGAAAAGACCACTGTTGGATCGAGGGGATTCGCGACACACCGGTCGATCCGTCAGCGGTGGCGAGTGCTGTGTCGCGGTGAGCGGAGCGTGAATCGGTTCAGTGGCTACTATAGTACTACTGACGCTCGTACTCCACGAACGCGACCCCATCGCGCTCGTCTCGAGACACTTCATCGAACGCACCCCGATCCCACTCGGGGAAGCGGGTATCGCCGTCTGGTTCTTCGTGGACCTCTGTCACGACTATCCGATCGACCACCGGCAGGAACTGTTCGTAGACGGTCGCCCCTCCGGCGACGAAAATCCGATCAGTGTCGTCGTGGCGGTCTCGCGCGACCCTCTCAGCCGTCTCGACGGCGTCCTCGAGTCCGTGCGCAAGGACGACATTCTTGGGCGTCTCGAGGTCCCGACTCGTCAACACGACCGTGGTCCGGCCGGGGAGCGGTTCGCCGAGCGTCTCGAGGATGCCCTCGTAAGTAACCCGGCCCATGATGACGGGGTGGTCCATCGTCGTCTCCTTGAAGTGCTGCAGGTCCTCGGGGATGTGCCACGGCATGTTGCCCTCCTTGCCGATGACGCCGTTGTCGGCGACGGCGACGATGCCGACGAGTTCGCGGTCCGTCTCGAGGGTCGGCATCGGGTCCTCCCTCCCAGCCCGCTCCCCGCTCATTCGGCCACCGAGAACTCGAGTCCGTCGTGGGACTCGTACTCCCGAAGCTCGACGTCCTCGTACGACAGCTCGTCGATCGAGACGTCAGCCACCTCGAGCGTCGGCCGCTCGAGCGGTTCCCGCGAGAGCTGCTCGAGCAGGCCGGGGACGTGATCGAGCCGTTCGTCGCCCTCGGCTTCGGACGGCGCTTCGGACTCGAGCCACTCGCGGACCTCGCGGTACCCCTCGCGCTCGTCGACGTCGGCCAGCTTCGACTGGAGCGTCTCGAGGTTGTCGGCGTACCAGTCGCCGCGCGCGCCACGACCGCAGTAGACGTGGGTGTCGACGACGGTGTGGGCGAAGGTTCCGGGTTCGAAGCCCGTCTGCTGCGCGATCACTTTCGTCAGGAGCGCGTAGGCCGCGATGTTGAACGGGATCCCGAGCGCGGTGTCGCCCGACCGTTGCGTGAGGTGGCAGTTCAGCCGGTCGCCTTGCACGTTGAAGACGAACGAGTAGTGACAGGGCGGCAGGGTCGAGACGGCCGCGTTGGCGGGATGCCACGCGTTGACCACGAGCCGCCGCGAGTTCGGCGAGTCCGAGAGAGTATCGATGACGTATTGGAGCTGATCGAACGTCCGCCGTCCGTCCGCCTCCTCGGTGACCCACCGGTGGCTCTCGTCGGGCCAGGATTCGCCCTCGAGCTGCGCGTCCCCATCTGGTACCGGAAACCGACGCCAGAAGCGGCCGTAGGCCGTATCCAGCTTTCCCTCCTCGTCGGCCCAGGCGTCCCAGATCTTGGTCTCCTCGCGGAGGTCCCGGATGTGCGCTTCCCCGGAGAGATACCAGCAGACCTCGTGGAGCATCGAGCTCCAGCGGTAGCCGTCCATCTCCTTGGTCGTGAGCAGCGGATACCCCTCCCGGAGGTCGACCTCGTAGTGCTCGCTGAACGACGAAATCGTGTCGACGCCGGTCCGATTGGGCTTGTAGGTCCCCGTGGAGAGCACGGTGTCGACGAGCTCGAGGTACTGTTGCATTATCATCCTCATTCGGACGCGTATTTATGATCGTTACGTCCCGTCGGTCGATCCGGACCGAGATGCTACCCACCACGAACGTGCATATTTCCGCTCGAGGAAAGAGCAACGCTTACAGGTTCGTGCGTTCCGCTTTCGACCATGCGAGAGAACGTGCTCCTGATCGGGGGTGGCGGCCGCGAACACGCCATCGCTCGCGCGCTCGAGGACAGCGAGGCAGACCTGTACGCCTGCGCCGGCAACCGAAACCCCGGTATCGCGCGCATCGCGTCCGGGTTCGAAACGCTCGAGTCGACGAATCCGAAAGCGGTCGTCGAGTACGCCGAGGACGTCGACGCGACGATCGCCATCATCGGCCCGGAAGCGTACCTCGAGGCCGGCGTCGCGGACGAACTCGAGGCCGCGGGGGTCTACCCCTTCGGCCCGAAAGAAGAGGCGGCCCGCATCGAGACGGACAAGGCGTTCCAGCGCCGGTTCATGGCGGAGCACGACATTCCCGGCTGCCCCGATTTCGAGACGTTCGACGACGTGGAGGCCGCCTGTAACTATATCGACGAGTATGACGGCGATCTGGCGATCAAACCGGCCGGCCTCACCGGGGGGAAGGGCGTGAAGGTCATCGGCGACCAAGTGACTGCGGAGGAGGGCAAGGAGTACATCCGCGAGTCGGACTACGACCGGATCGTCCTCGAGGAACGACTGATCGGCGAGGAGTTCACCGTGCAGGCGTTCGTCGCCAACGGCGAATTCCGTACCGCGCCCGCCGTACAGGACCACAAGCGCGCCTACGAGGGCGACGAAGGACCGAATACGGGCGGCATGGGGAGCTATACCGACGCGACGGACGAACTGCCGTTCATGACCGAAGACGACTACGACGAGGCGGTCTCGATCATCGAGGCCACCGTCGACGCCCTCGACGACTACCGCGGGATCCTCTACGGGCAGTTCATGCTGACCACCACCGGCCCCCGCGTCGTCGAGTTCAACGCCCGCTTCGGCGATCCCGAGGCGATGAACACGCTGCCGGTGCTCGAGACCGACTTCCTCGAGATTCTGACCGCCGCCCGGAACGGCAACGCGCCGCCGGAACTGGACTTCGCCGAGCAGGCGACGGTCTGCAAGTACGCCGTGCCAGAGGGGTACCCGACGGATCCCGAGGCCGGCGCGAAAGTGCAGGTCGACGAGGAGAGCGCCGGCGATGCGTTGCTCTACTACGCCAGCGTCGACGAGCGCGACGACGGGATCTATACGACCACCTCCAGATCCTTTGCGCTGGTCGGCGTCGCCGACTCGATCAGCGAGGCCGAGGAAATCGCCGAGGACGCGCTCGCAGTTGCCGGCGAGGAGGGACTGCGGATCCGTCACGACATCGGGAAGGCCGACCTCGTCCAGAAGCGAATCGACCACATGAACGACCTCCGCGGCGAGTAGTGACCGGCCCCGTCCGGATCGAAGTGGATTATTGAAACGTACCTATTGCCGTCGTGATACGAGTGGTCCAGTCGACCGCATCGAACCCGTCGTCGAACAAGTAGACACCAAAGCCGCGATGACTCCGTCCGTCAGCGAGAGGGATTTCCACCGGCGATGAGGTCGTGATCGTTGGCCGCGTCGGTTTCATAACCAATACCGACGGGGTCGAATTTGGAAAACGCACCGTACCGTTGCGTCACGACTTCGACGGAAAGCGTTCCGTCTTCGGTGACGCGCCAGCGGATTTTATCCCCGGATTCGATATCGAGTTCGCGCCGGACCGCTGCCGGAACCGTGACGGAGTGACATCCTCCTCGCCGTAAACGGCGAGGCTTCCCACGCATGGGGAATACCAGTTAGTCGTCGTCCCCAGAACCTTCGGTTCTGGCGGGCTGCACGAGACCTCCGGTCTCGTGAACGCTGGCAGAGGGTTCTGACTCTTCGTAGGCCGTGAGCGTCATCTGCGCTGGTACGCTCGTCTCACGGTGTCGTTCGAAAGACGCGTCGCGTCTTTCGTGACCACGAGACGGCGAAGCCGTCTCGGACGGAGTCATGGCGGTGTCACAACCGCTCCCATCCCGTGGCGAGTCATCGCGTTCCGCCTTGTCAAGCGGGACGCTCTCTCCCCACGGGTCAATCCGTCGTGCGATATTCGCGGAAGCGTTGATGTCAGCCTGAAACGCCGAAACGTGACAGTCGTCGTTCGGACACCGGAACTCGGCTTGTGAGTCCCGCCGACCGATACGGTGGCACGAGTGGCACGTTTGCGAGGTGTACGCCGGATTCACGTACTCGACCGGGATGCCTGCTTCCGTCGCCTTGTCCTCGATGCGCCCTTGCAGTCGGGCGAACGCCCACGAGTGTAGGCGACGATTCATGTACTTCCCGTAGTCAAGACGCTCACGGATGTACGTCAAGTCCTCCATCACTAACACCGGATTTTCGAACTGTTTGGTATACTCGACAGCCTGTCGAGACGCTTTCTCCACGATGTCGGTGAGCGCGTTCTGGTAGTGTCCGAAGCGTTCGTCAATCCGCCACTCGGACGCGTCACGCTCTTGGAGGCGTTTCAGGGTCGTGTGCATCTCTTTGCGGAGATGCTTCGCTCTGCTTCCGCTACACACGAACGGGTCAGTCGGAGAACCGTCCTTGAGGGCACAGCCCGTTATCAGGGCGGTTTCTCCGATGTCTAAGCCGATGTGTGTGGCGTCACCGTCCGTCGCTGGTTCTTCGACCGGGTACTCAACGGTGACGTGCAGTACCCAGTTCTTCCGATGCTTCTGAAGCCGTATCTCTCCCGCCTTCGCGTCCTCGGCTACAAGGTCGTGCCAGAGGTCTTCCTGTTCTGGGTTGATGCGGAGCGGTATCCAGAAGTTCGTTCCGCGTCCCGGTCGGGGAACCCACCATGTGAACTCGTAGTCACGTTCTTCGGAGTGGTCGAACTTCGCGGCTTGGTTCGTGAGCCGTATCGGGTGAGAGTCGTCCAACTCCTTGGCGTGGTACGTCTTCCGCAGTTTCGGGACGTAGTTGCAGAGAGCCGCCTTGGCCTGATACGGGAGGTCGTAGGGCGTCACGATTTCGCTCACCGACGACATGGTACTTACCCCGGCGTCGAACGCCTCTTGCAGACCGTCACGGTACGTTTTGAGTAGGTCGTCGAGTTTCGACTTTGTGGGCTGTCGGTGGAGCAAACGTCGCTTGAAGCGTCTTAGTTATCGTTGTCACTGGCGTCTAATCCGTTCTCGATTAGTTCAGCGTAGGCACGAGGATGTCGGATACCATTGTCGCGGGCGTAGTCTTTCACCCGTTCATGGAGGTCGTCTCCTCGCTCCATATCAATTTCAGTTCGTACAATTATTTGTACGTTACTTTGGCATTAATAAATTCCGTTCGGTATTCGGGCTGCTATAGACTGTGGGTTGCGTAGTCGAGTGACGCGATTCACGCCCGCCGTGAACGGCGGGATTCTCTCGCTGTTTAAAGATAGCCGTCGTTTATCGTCGTTTCGTCCTCGGCCCGATGTGGCATACTCGACCCTACGCAATTCGTTACAAAATGATTTGTCCCCTCATTTCTCGGGTGATGCAACGTGGCTCCGGGAACCGGATCGATTACGAACCGGGCCTCAGGACGCGACGTCGTCGATCGCCTCGAGCAACAGTCCCACACCCAGTTCGATCTCCCGCTCGGTGACGTCGAGCGGCGGCAGCAATCGGAGCGTCTTGTAGCCACAGCCGAGGGTCAACAGCCCGCGTTCGAACGCGTCCTCGAGCACCGCGTCCCGCCGTTCCTTCGTCTCGAACTCGACGGCGAGCATCAGCCCGCGGCCGCGAACGTCGACCGCGCCGGGCGCGTCGCCGTCGGCGATCGCGTCCTCGAGTCGCGATCCAGACTGCGCGCCTCGCTCGCGGACGTTCGCGAGGAGGTCGTCCTCGTGGATGACATCGATCGTGAGCACGCCCTGCATGGCGGCGACGAGATCCCCCGCACCCCACGTCGATGAGAGTCGACTCTTCTCCCGCGGGAAGACGTCCGATCGCGAGATGGTCGCGCCCACGCGAAGCCCCTTCCCGCTCGCGATGACGTCCGGCGTGAGATCGAGGTGGTCGACGGCCCACAGTTCGCCCGTCCGTCCGAGTCCCGACTGGATCTCATCGGCGACGATCCGGAGGCCGTGCTCCTCGCGCAACGCCTCGAGGTCGCGGGCGAACTCGGGATGGGCCACTCGATAGCCGCCCTCGCCCTGAATCGGCTCGAGGATGAGGTAGGCGACCTCGTCGGGGTCGATCACGCCGCGCTCGGGGTGGAGCGCGTCGGCGACGACGTTGCCGCCGGGGCCGTCGGTCCGCCACCGGGTTTCGTACTCCTCGTCGGTCGCGGGATAGGGGACGCTGACGACGCCCGGAATTTCGGGGAAGCCGCTCCGGTGGACGGCCTTCGAGCGGTTGAGCGAGAGCGCACCGAGCGTCCGCCCGTGGAACGAGCCGTCGAACGTGAATGCGCGGTGGCCGCCCGCGGCGTAGCAGATTTTGATGGCGTTCTCGACGGCCTCCGCGCCGGAGTTCGAGAGGAAGACCCGATCCATGTCGTAGCGGTCGGTCATCGCGACCAGCCGATCCATCAGTTGCGTCGGCCCGGGAAAGTCGGGATCCGCCGGACGGCCGCCGCCGCTGACGTAGAAGTCCTGGCCCGCGATTTTGAGCGGATCGACGGGATCGAACGCGCGGAGTTTCTCTCGGAGCGTCGGGTTGTTGTAGCCAAGCGGCGCGGCGGCGACGTGGCTCGTGAAATCGAGCAGGACGTTGCCGTCGACGTCGGTACAGAACGGGCCGATGGCCTCGCCGCCCGCGTCCCAGACGAACTCGTAGACGTACGTGCTCGGAGCGGCGAACCGATGGTGGTAGTCGACCCACTCGCGGGCCCGGTCGCCCGGGATGGTCTCTACCCGCGGTTCGGCCGTTTCTCGATCCATACGATACCTACGACGGCATCGGGTAAAGTTACTGACCGCTATACGACACTGTACGAACCGCTATACGACGACGAACACCGACGCGAGCGCGCCGCCGATCAGCAGGATCGTGCTGTAGATGGCGACCCGGTTCCGGAAGCCATCGTTCGTCGACGTCGCCGCCAGCAGGGCCTTGACGACGATGCTCGAGACCGTCGCGAGCAAAATTGCGATCGTCGCCTCGGCGGCCCCCAGTTGCCCGCCGCGGTAGAGGACGACTGCCGACGTGGTCGCGCCGGCGCTCGAGACGAAACCGCTCGCGACCGCGGTCGCGTAGAAGCCCAGCGTGCCGAACCACGTCTCCGCCAGCGAGCCGAACACGAGGACGACGAGGAAGACGGCCCCGAATCCGAGCGCGTTTTTCAGTGAAAACGGGCTCTCGAGTTCCATCGGCCCGGACTCGCTCCAGTCGGCGGTGAGCCCGGCGACGGCGAACGCGAGGACGATGACGGCCCCGAGCGGAACGATCGCTTCGAGGAGGATCTCGGAACCGCTCCCGGCGGTAAAGCCGACCGCGATCGCGAGGTTTCGCGCGGCCATCGCGGCGTTCGCGAGCAAGATGGCAGCGACGGCGTATGAGGACGCCTCGGGCCGCTGGTTGACGTGATCGAGCATCGTCCCGACGACCGCCGTCGAGGAGGCCAGTCCCCCGAAGAAGCCGGTGATCGCGATACCGCGACCGCCGTAGGTGGAAACGATCGCGTAGTTGGCGATCCCGATTCCCGCCACGGCCACGACCATCAGCCAGATGACCTGCGGCTCGAGCGGGATCGTCAGCCCGGCGAACTCGACGGTCGTCTCGGCGGGGAGAATCGGGTAGATGACGAACGCGAGGATGGCAAATTCGGTCGTCGAGCGCATCTCCTGGTGGGAGAGCCCCCACGCGAACTCGTGGAGTTCTCGCTTCAACACGAGCAACAGCGACGAGAGGACGGCGACGGTGACTCCCTCGAGGATGAAGCCGACGGTGACCAGCGCGCCGACCCCGTAGGCGACGAGCATCGAGACCGACGTCGTCAACGAGAGCCCGGCGTCGTCCTCGCTCATGAGGCCCTGGATTGCGAGTAACACGCCCTGAACGATCACGAGCACGCCGCCGAGCAGCAAGAGGCTCTCCCCGATGACGCCCTCGGTTTCGACGACGAGGACGGTAAAGACGGCGGCGAGCAGGCTGATCAGCGAGAACGTTCGGATCCCGGCGGACTTCTGGGACCACTCGCGTTCGAGCCCGAGAAACATACCCAGCGCGCCGGCGAGAGCGATCCGAACGACCGTCTCATCGAGCGGCGCGTCGGCGACCTGCAGCGCGACCTCGTTCACTCCTGATCGTTCACCGTGATCGTATATAAGCAACTTGCCGACTGCGGGACGAGACGACCGGTGGCGTCGACGCCGAGAATCGACCGGGAGCGACGCTGCGACGGTGTCGTCGGTCGGACGAACCGAGAACAGACGGGGGACGACAATACGATACTGACGGCTGTCAGTTATATCCCCGGACGTTTTGGACGGCGATCACGGGAGCGACCGAACGGGGCGACCGCGCTACAGCTCGACGTACTGCGTTTCCCACTCGCGGCGGGCCTCGAGTTCGCGGCGACCTCGGCGTGTGAGCGTGTAGAAGTTCGTTCGACGGTCTCGGCGCCCTTTTTCGACGAGCCCCTTGTCGACGAGGGTGTCGAGATTGGGATAGAGCCGACCGTGATGAATCTCCTTCTCGTAGTACTGCTCGAGCTCCTCTTTGATCGCCAGTCCGTGAGGTTCGTCCTCGCCAGCGATGACGTAGAGCAAGTCACGCTGAAATCCTGTCAGGTCGTACATTGGGAAAGTACCAATCGTACTTACTGTCGAATTTTAATAAGGCTATCGGGTTGTTACGAGCGAAAGAGTGCTATTACCAGCGAGACGCGTCGTTTCGCGCGAGCGATATCCATAACGCCCGTGATGAATCGTCCGGCGAGTCTCTCATAATCCGAGGTTCATGTTTACAGTACATGCATTTCGTTTCGGTACGATTACACTGGGTACAGACGTCGATACCGGGCTTCAGTGAAATCGATCAGAACGAAGCTTTGCCACTGCGTTGTACGTTCGTTGAAACAGGAAAGCAGATCGCGTGACGGAAAAATGTCACGCGATTGCTTGCCGCCCTGAATTGGTCCCCGCTGACGCTTCGGCCCTCCAAGCGAAGCGTCACGTAGAAGATTTTGTTGTGTGTACTTAAATGTAACGACAACGCGTGATCGCGGTCAGGTCTCCCGGCCCCGACGTCTTCAGATGTGTTCCTCCTCCAGTACCCAGCCTAATGCCCGTTTGTAGTAGGTGAACATCTGCTCGACGCCGTCGTGGCGCATCTCGTCGCTCTCGAGGTGTTCTTTGATGAACTCGTACTGCTCCCGGACTTCTTCTTCGTCGCGCATACCCGCCACTATCGGCCGGCGAGACAAAAAACCGCCACACGCCGTCCGGTGACACCTCGATCGGCTCGAGGCGTTCCGCAACGGGTGCGGCCGGTCGACCGCACTGTTTCGTCACGAAATCGAGCGTTCCGTCGCGAAACGGTTACGAACGGGTCGAAACGGTTACGAATGGATCGCGACCAGCGGTGACCGTCGCTCGGTGTGTCGTCGGTCAGCATCCAGCGATCGCTCGAATGCGTTTCAGCGATCGTCGGCAACCGAGACGAGCGACCGTGCGATCGATACACGAACCGCGTCGACCGACGGTGTCACCGCCGGAAAAATATAGTCGCCACTGAACGTCACTGCACACCCGATCGCACAGCAGCGTTCGATCGGGTGTGTCCATCGTTTCAGCCGTCACTACAGGGCAATTTCGGCAGCCTTGTTCGTAGCACTGATCGACGCGACGGGACACGGCTCCCGCGATAGGGATCAGCGGGGCCGTTTAGTTGCCGGTCCCGTTCGTCTCGTTATCTCCGGTGTCGCTTTCGTTCCCGTCTCCGGTTTCGGTCTCGTTGCCCGACTCGGATTCGTTGCCGGTCGTGTCGCCCTCGCCGAACGTCAGCGTCACTTCCTCGTCGTCGCCGTCGATTTCGACGTCGTCTTCGGTCTCCTCGCCCTCGTTTTCGGCGGTGACGGTGTACTCGCCGTCCTCGAGTTCCTCGAATTCGACCTCGCCGTTCTCGTCCGTCTCGTCTTCCATCGGGAAGCTTTGACCGATATCCGTCGCGCCACCGTCGGTCGTGGTTTCGTTCTCCGATTCGTTGCCAGATTCGTTGCCGATTCCGCTATCGGACTCGTTCTCCGATTCGTTTCCGGATTCGTTCCCGATTCCGCCATCGGACTCATTCTCGGACTCGTTGCCGATTCCGTCGGTCGACGTCTCGTTGTCCGATTCGTTGCCGGTGCCGCCCTCGCCTCCACCGGTCGTCCCGGCTTGCTCGAGGGTGACGGCTGCACCTTCGACCGGTCCGTCAGAGCCTTCGACTGTGACGGTCAGCGTGTACGTCTCGCTACCGCCGTCCTCGGACTCGTTTTCGTCGCCGGTCGTACCGGTCTCATTGTCTGATTCGTTGTCGCCGCCGGGACCGCTATCGGCACAGCCGGCGAGCGCGAGCGCACTTACTGTTCCTGCCGCGGTCACGAACGTTCGCCGGTTCAGTCTCCGGGACATATACCTGGATAGAACCGTCTGGCTGGTTTCGATGTGGCCTGCGTCTGCCGCCCGTTAATCACCTATTGAACGGCGCTCAGCGGCTGATGACAGTCATCGCGCTTCCACTATCAATAGATCAGAATGATCACGAGAATCGATACTCAGCGCGAATCAACTGTCGTTTCGGTGATCGGTTCGGCCGAGGCCGTTCGGTGACTGGTTCGTCAAGGGCGTATCGTAGTCAGTGACGCAACTAGCGCGTGTCGCGAGACGGCGGTGGTGACCGAAGCGACTGCTCGCCCCAACAGTAGCGACGACTCTGCGATACCGGAACCCCGGGTCCGATGGGACTTTTGGTGTCCCCGCCGTAGCCCCGGCTATGAAGATCCGGGGTGAGCGCGAGTGCACGGAGTGTGGGACCCGCTGGTCGTACTACGAGACCGGTAGCGTCGGCTGTCCGGCCTGTGGAAGTCTGCAAAGCGTCGGCGTCGACGAGCGTACCGAACACACCGATATGCAGGTGGCGTTCGACCTCACCCCCGTTCGGAACGCGATCGACGAAATCGGGACCGATGATCTCGCCGAACGAGCCCGCGATCGCTGTCGCGAGTACGTCCGCCGCCGCGGGTTCGTCAACGCCGGCACCCTTCGGGAGCTCGACGACACCTATCTCGCCGCGATCGAACTGCTCCACGTCGCCGACATCGTCGCGCGCGAGATTCGCCTCGAGGATCGCGAGGAGCTGTACTTCCTCTCGCTGCTCCGAGACGCCGATCAGGGCGATCGCCCGGCCGCCGAGGACGTCCCGCGATCGCTGCGGGCGGCCCGCGGGCTCGCGTACGCGAACGCCGTC
>NZ_JAQIVI010000588.1 GCF_028618695.1 Natrinema soli
CCGCCGCGTCGACGCCCGCCGCGACGGCCGCCGTTTCGAACTCCTCGTAACAGTGCTCGAGCCGTCGGTGCCACTCGCCGACGGTCTCGACGTAGCGCCAGCGCTGGCCGTGTTTCGGGAACGCCTTGTAGCTCTGCTTCCGGTCGCAGTGGGCGCGGGCCCCGTTGGCGATCCGTTCCCCCCGATGGTACGGCGACGAGTTGACCAGCGCGAGCGCCGGATCGAGGGCGATGAGCGCGTTGAGCTGGTCGGTCACGTTCCGCTTCTCGACGTGGATGTGGGTCCCGGCGCAGTACTTCGCGTAGTCGAAGTTCTCGCCGATCACTTCGTTCTGGATACGACCCCGCTCACCGGGGCGGCGGTCGATCTCGTCGCCGTTGATCGGCGTCCCCAGCGGGACGAGATGCTTGTCCAGAGCCGCCGCTCTCGAGAGGACGGCCTCGAGTTCCGTGACGAGCGCCGTTCGGAGCTCCGAGACCGTCTCGCAGGGCGGCGTTTTCACCTCGAGCAGCGGCTCGACGGACGCTCGTTCGGTCCGCGTCGACACGTCCGCGAGCGGCCCCGACTCGGCGAGATTTCCGTCGCTATCGACGACCCAGTACTCGACTTCGATGCTCGTGTTCATGCTCGAGGTGACTGCGTTCTCATCGGATGGCCGGGCTGACGGCGTCGGTTTCAGTCGGCCGCAACTCTGTTAGACGGGTTCGATCGGTTCGGTCGGCCGGCTCGAAAACCGAGCCTCGTCCTCGGTGGTCGTATCGGTCCAGTTGGACAGATTTGCGGAAGTGACCGCGCCCTGCAGCCGCCACCGCTATTTCACTGGGATCGCTGTTCCAGGTCCGCGGGGTTCGACGTGTCCCTACTCGTCATTCCGTCCTCACTGATGCGACCGTAATCGTTCGCAACCAGTTGCAGGGCAGTTACCGGAAATCAACCACTGCGGGAACCGCCGGACTACGGCCGGCTCGTTTCCAGCGAGTCGACGATCGACGTCTCTCGCTCGAGGCCCTCGAGTCGCCGGAGCGTCGTTCGTTCCTCCTCGAGGATCTCCTCGAGCGGTTCGACGATGTCGTCCGCGTAGGCGAGGCGGCCCGCGAGCGCGAGCAGCCCCTCGTAGGAGCGGATCTCGAGGCGCTCCGCCGCGAGGCCGATTTCGAGGTCGACGTATTCCGGCGGTGACTCGCCGTCGGTCGTGCGGGTCCGTCGCGACTCGGCGAA
>NZ_JAQIVI010000589.1 GCF_028618695.1 Natrinema soli
CCGCGACACGCCGACGACGACGTGCTCTCCGCCAGCGCCGCCCTCGAGCGCCGGCGACCGTGGCACGACGCGTCTCCCGAATAACGTGCGCTCGGTGGATTCGGGGCGAAACTCCGACGCCGCGATCAGAAACTGAAGAGGTCGATACCGCCGGTGACGCCGACGATCTGTCCCGTGACGTAAGAGGCCTGCTCCGAACAGAGGTAGGCGACCATGTTGGCCACGTCCTCCTCCGTCCCGAGGTGACGCATCGGCGTCGCCTCGGCGATGCGAGCGTAGTACTCGTCGACCTGCTCGCGGAGGTCGTCGGGGCTCATGTCGGCCCACTGGCCGACGACGATGTTGGGCGCGATGACGTTCGACGTGACGCCCGACTGGGCCCCCTCGAGCGCCATCGTCCGGCCGACGCCGATCATGGCGGCTTTGGTCGCCGAGTAGGATATCTGGCCGAAGCCGCCGTACCAGCCGGCCATCGAGGACATGTTGACGACGCGACCCCAGCCGCGGTCGCACATCTCGGGGAACACCTCCGCGCTGATGTTGTACGTCCCCGTGAGGTTGATCTCCACGTCGCGGTTCCAGACGTCGTCGTCGTAGTCGGCCAGCCGCGAGCGCGCGTCGACCATCGCGGCGTTGTTCACGAGGATGTCGACGCCGCCGAACGCGTCGCGGACCTCGTCCATCGAGTCGGCCACGTCCCGCCGATCTGTCAGATCGCACTCGAGAGCCATCGCCTCCCCGCCGTCGTCGGTCTCGTCGATTTCGGCGGCGACCTCCCGCGCGCCGTCGGCGTCCACGTCGAGGACGACGACGTTCGCACCCTCCTCCGCGAGCAGTCGACAGTCGGCGCTTCCGATCCGTCCGGCCCCGCCGGTGACGACAGCGGTCCGGTCCTGTAGTCCGAAGTCCATCGTCCGAACGACTACTACGCTATCTGATTTAATCATTGTGGCGCGGTAGCAGCGTTCACGGGCCTTCACGAATCGATTCTGCCGGGAAAGAGTCCAGCACCGTCGATCACGAATTTATGCACAACCTCTATGAGCGATCGTGTAATAGCCATTCGCACGTCATGAACTCCGCAGTCATCGTCGACGCCGTCCGAACGCCGTTCGGGAAACGCGACGGCTCGTTCAGAGACACGCATCCGCAGGACCTGGCCGCCGAGCCGCTCGAGGCGCTCCGAGAGCGCAACGGATTCGAGCCGGAAACGATCGAGGACGTTATCTACGGCTGCGTGACGCCCGTAGACGAGCAGGGCCTGAATATCGGGCGGCTCGCGCCGATGGTCGCCGGCTGGGGCGACATCGTTCCGGGCGTCCAACTCAATCGGATGTGCGGCTCGGGCCAGCAAGCGGCCAACTTCGCCGCGGCGAACGTCATGGCCGGCCAGCACGACGTGCTCATCGCGGGCGGCGTCGAGCACATGTGCCGCGTGCCGATGGGGTCGGACGGCGACGCGCCGACGGACACCTATTTCGAGCATTTCGACGAGTTGACCACGCAGGGCGAAGGTGCCGAGCGAATCGCCGAGGAGTACGGCCTGACGCGAACGGAACTCGATGAGATCGCCGCCGACTCCCAGCGCCGCTGGAAGGAGGCCTGGGACGAGGGACGGTACGACGACCAGATCGCGCCCGTCAAAACGGAACTCGACGGCGAGGAGGTCGTGGTCGAACAGGACGAACACCCCCGCCCCGGAACCGACGAGGAGACGCTCTCCGAACTCCCGCTGTCGTTCCGCGAGGAGGGCGAGGGCTTCCACCACCCCGGCAATTCGTCGGGTATCGTCGACGGCTCGGCTGCGCTGCTCATCGCGAGCGAGGAAGCCGCCGCGGAGCACGGCTGGGAGCCGATGGCCCGCATCGTCCAGACCGAGGTCGTCGGCGTCGATCCCGTGACGATGCTAAAGGGACCGATTCCCGCGACCGAGAACGTCCTCGAGAAGGCCGACATGACGGTCGGCGATATCGACCTCTTCGAGGTCAACGAGGCGTTCGCGTCGGTCGTCGGCGCCTGGCTCGAGGAGACCGGCGCGTCGTGGGAGGACGTCAACGTCAACGGCGGGGCGATCGCCCACGGCCACCCGCTGGGCGCGACCGGCGCGATGCTCCTGACGAAACTGGCCCACGAACTCGAGCGAACGGAGCAGGACACCGCGCTGTCGACGATGTGTATCGGCTTCGGCCAGGGCGTCGCGACGATCCTCGAGCGGGTTTGAGCGGCCCGGTTTCGGGCCGAGAGCGACGAGAGTGGGGTGTGATCGCGAGCCGCGAAGAGCCGACGGCAGCACCGAAGTTTGCCAATTAATGCGATCGGTTACCTATAACTTTACAATGCTGTGTCCAGTTGTGGGTGATATGGAGTACCACGACTCCGAGAAAGCGAAGGAGGTTGCGGGGCGCGTAGAGGCGTTCATGGACGAGGTCGTGATCCCACGGGAGCGGGAGGCGCTGGCCACGGGCGAGGAGATTACGATGGACGAGATCCACGAGATGTGGGACATGGCCAAGGAGCGCGATCTGTTCGCGCCGCAGGTCCCCGAGGAGTACGGCGGTCAGGGACTGGACTTCAGCGACATGCTCCCGTCGTTCGAGCAGGTCGGTCGCTCGCTGATCGGCGCGCTCGCGATTCGGGCCAACGCGCCCCAGGAGGGGAACATGCACACCCTCGAGATGGTCGGCACGGAAGCGCAGAAAGAGGAGTGGCTCCGACCGCTCGTACAGGGAGAGATTCAGACGGCGTTTGCGATGACCGAACCCAAGGTCGGTGCCGGCTCCGACCCGAAGATGCTCCAGAGCACGGCCGTCAAGGACGGTGACGAGTGGGTCATCAACGCCCACAAGTGGTGGACCTCCGACGGCCTCGGCGCGGACTACTATCTGGCGATGGTCAGAACCGATCTCGACGCCCATCCCTACGAAGGCACCTCGATCATCATGGTGCCGCGCGACGCCGACGGGGTCGAAGTCCAGCGAAACATCCCCCACCTCGGCGGGCACGGCATCACCGAACGCGAGGGCGGCCACGCCGAAGTGAAGTTCGACAACGTCCGCGTCCCCGTCGAGAACACGCTGGGCGAGGAAGGCGCGGGCTTCCGGATCGCCCAGATGCGACTCGGCGGCGGCCGACTCACCCACTGCATGCGCTACTCCGGCATGGCCGAACGCTCGCTCGACATCGCGAAGGCCTATCTGCAGGAACGCGAGGCCTTCGGCACGAAACTCGAGGAGAAACAAGCGCTGCGCCACCGCATCGCCGACGCCGAGACGCGCCTGCACGCCGCGCGAACGATGGTCCGCCACGCCGCGCGCGAACTCGACCGCAGCGACGCCCGCATCGAGGTCGCGATGTCGAAGATGTTCACCGCGAACGTCACGAACGAGACCATCGACCTCGCCCTGCAGTGCTGTGGCGGCAACGGGATCGGCAAGGATCTGCCGATCGCACACTTCTACGAGAACGTCCGCGCGTTCCGCATCGTCGACGGGGCCGACGAGGTCCACCGCCGCTCGATCGCCCGCTGGGCCTTCGAGGACGTCGACGAGGCCGAAATCGAGAACACCCTGCAGTTCGACGAGGACCTGCGCATCGACACGCTCGACGAATAACTGCGCGGTCGAACTCGAGCAGGCCGTTTCTGACGCCGCGTTTCGATCGGGGACTCGAGTCAGCGGTTTCGAGTCGGGGCGTGTCGACGACGGTACTAGTGCCGCCGAGGACGAAAACGGAGCGCTGCACGTCGTTATCAGCACACTCACAGCACGGTCGCAATCGCACCGGGAACCCGTCACGGGATATCCGTGCCACTGTCACCCACATCTATTTAGTCCTCGGAAGAAATTGCATCTCTATATGAGTGGAGATACCACGTCACGGAAATCGGAGAGCGCGGGCTTGGAGAGCATCCGCGAGGCGTCGGACGCAGTCGAGAAGTCCACGATCGGGATCGCCCTCGAGAAGTTCGTGGAACGCTGGCGGACGGTCGGTGCCATCCTCGTGCTGGCAGTTACCAGCGTCCTGCTGTATCAGGTGGACGGCTATCTGTCGATCGACTCGCAGGTCTTCGGCGGGATCACGCTCTTCCTGCTCGCGTACTTCCTCGTGACATTGCGGACGGACATCCGCATGGAGTGACTGCGGGCGGACGACGGCAGGTATTTTGTACCCGCTAGCGAATGACTCCGCCATGAACGGTGAGGCGGCGGGCCCGTGATCGACTGGAAGCTGGACGGATTCCTGCCGACCCAGCGACAACCGGCACCGAGAGTCGAGACCGCGGGCGACCGGAACGTGGTGCTCGACCGCGGCGTCGCGGCGGCGATCGATCTGTTCATCTGTTACGTACTGATCGAGTTCCCGCTGATCTACGTCGCGAGCGTGGTCTTCAGCGGGCCCTACGAGGCGCTCGGTGGCTACGTCGTCCCCCTGTCGCTACTCGTGCTGTTGCCGCTCTACGCGACCTACTCGTTTACCTTCGAGTGGCGCTACGGCCGGACGCCGGGGAAGGTAAACCGCGGTCTGCTGGTAGTCATGGCGGACGGCAGTCAGTGTACGTTCCGGGCCAGCGCCGTGCGGAACCTGCTCCGATACGTCGATCTACTCGGCGTCCCGCCGCTGGTGGTCGGGCTCGCGTCGGCGCTCGTGACCGGCGGTCGTCGCATCGGCGACCACGCGGCCGACACGAT
>NZ_JAQIVI010000059.1:0-12630 GCF_028618695.1 Natrinema soli
CGAACTCGCGGTCGCCGGGCCGACGGTCACGCCCGGGTACGACGACTCCGAGCAGACCGCGGAGGCGTTCGGCCGACACGGACTGCACACCGGCGACGTCGGATTCGTCGACGACGACGGCCGGCTCCACGTCCTTGATCGGCGGTCCGACCGGATAGTCACGGGCGGGGAAAACGTCCACCCGGGAGAGGTCGTCGACGTGCTGCGCGACCATCCGGCCGTCGAGGACGCCGCAGTCGTCGGGATCGACGACCCCGAGTGGGGGGAGCGCGTGGCGGCACTCGTCGTCGTAGACGGGGACATCTCTGCGGACGACCTCCGCGCGCACTGCCGGAACCGGATCGCCGACTACAAGCGGCCGCGGACGGTCGCCTTCGCCGACTCGATCCCACGGACCGCCTCGGACACGGTCGATCGGGAGGCCGTCCACGAGCGGCTATCCGACGCGGCCGGCCGTTGATACACTCAACGGGAGGCCATCAGCTAGTCATCCTTCAGCGTGTTCCACCGACAATCGTGGATACGAGTCGGGCAATGCTTGTGCGTCCTCTGGGAGTAGTGCCACGACTAAGAACGACGATTGCTCGGCGAAATACTCGACGAGTCGGGCGATGCGGTCCGCATCGATCGCTTCGAGGGAATCCAGCAGCATCATCGGGACTTCATCGGCAACCTCATGGACGAGATAACCAGCGAGCGCGACGATCAAGCCGACGACTTCGCGCTCGCTTTCACTCAGGTGGTCGACCGTATCTTCATACACGGCACCCTCCGATGTTTCGCGAACTACGTGCAACTCGAACGTCCCTTCGGACCTCGGATTGGATCCCGATTTCCGCTCGATCCACACCCGTTCGAGATTCTCGTGTGCGAGCAACGCGAGGACGTCGGATATATGCTCGTTAAACGCTTCGACGGCCGTCTGTTCGAGGTCCTCGATACGGGTTCGAAGAGACGCCAGCTCCTCTTGTACGTGGTCACGTTGGGCTTCTATCTGATCTCGTTTGTCAACAAGCCCCTCAATCTGCTCGATTTCTTCCAGAACCGATGAGAGGTCACGTTCGACCTGCCCTCGTTCGTACTTGAGTTCATAGAGGCGCTGATACTGCTCCAGAAGCTCGCTCTCACGGAAATCTTCCGTTTCTTCGACCTCGCGTTCGAGGGTCTGAATCTCGTCTTCTAACGCTTCGACCGCCGACTCGAGATCCGCGATCCGGTCTTCTCGACGGCTGCATTCACGCTCGATTTCGGCCAGGCGGTCGTCGATTTCAGTGCGACGTGCCTCGACAGAACGGAGGGCCTCCCGTGTGTCCCGCAGATCCTCGATACGCTCCTGGAGCTCGGGCGAGTGTTCCGTTTCTTCTCGATCAGCGTTTGGAGCTCCTCGAGTTTCTCAGTGATTATTGATCGTTCAACATGACTGCCGCACGTCCAGCACTCGATCGTCTCCGAGTCGGGGTCGAGAGGAGCAGTCACCGCGTCATCCGCGGAATGAAGTTCAGGAAGCTCCCCACTGACGATATCATCGTTGACGTCAACAATAGCTGCGAGATCGGTGATTGTGGTTTCGAGTTCTCGCTCGCGTGCTTGTAACTCCTGAAGGTCTTGCTCGATCTCCTCAGGATCAGTATCCGGTGCGTCGAGATCGGCCTGCTCAGTTTGAAGCTGTTCTCGTTCCTCCTCAAGTGCCTCGATACTGGAGCGATGGGTTTGAATTTGATTTCGTTTCTCTGAGATGTCCTGACGTGTCGACTCGAGATCCGCAAGGAGGTCTTCCGCAGCTTCAGCAGTGTCTTCATCCGCTTCAAACGCAGCAACCTCTTGACGGACGGCGTCAAGTTCGTCAGTTATCTCATCAACCTCTTCTTCCAGTTGCTCATGCTTTTCGATCAGTGACGGCAGGCGATCCTGTTCGCGATCGATTTCTTCAAGTCGCGTGTCGAGACGATCGTGCTCACGTTCGACTGTCTAGATCCGCTCTTGAATCTCGTCAGTGTCGACCGGACGCATGATGACGTCTCGGATGTCGTCTCCCCGCTCGACGGCTCGCCGTGCAGGATTGGTCTCGAGTATACACGCAAAGAGGTCGACGAGATTCGAGTGCTCGGTATACGGTGCACCACCAGTGGCGACCGTCTCACCATTCCGGCGAGCGTAGTGCCGGGTATATGTCTCACCATTCAAGTCAAGTTTTACAGCTCCCTCGTCAGCATCACTTTTGACCGTCGCCGCAGAACCGCCGAGCACTCCCGCAACCGCCCGCAAGAAGGACGGCCGATTTGTAGCATTTCGTCCCATTAGAACCGTGATCCCTGGCGAGACAGACAGTTCGCAGTGGTCAATGCCACCGATATGTTCGACGGTCACCGTTGCGTTCGTGATATCAGTGTATTGTGGCATTATTCAGACCTCTTACCGGTATCAGGGTTCAGAACTCGAACTTCCTGAGACACAGGAGCGGTACGTTTCACACGGTGATCGAGTGATTGGAGCGCGTGGGTGAGGCGTTGGGAAGCCCACCGTCCGTCAACGAACTGTATCACTTTCATTGGGTGCTCCCACTCGTATCCGAGGTGGGTGATTCATCGTACGCGGTTGCAGCGTGGTCACAGCCTTCGTCATCAACGAACTCGTGGAGCCGGTAGGAACTCCCACACTCATCACAGGTGACGCGAATGGATTGTGTCACCTCGATATTCTGCTCTGTTGAATAGCGATGTTTCTGTTGCTGATCAGAATCGAATCGCCTCATTAGCTGCTGACCGTAGTAGTCCCAAAACGGGAGTTGGCGTACTCCTTCTCAGAGACCGCTATTCAACACGGCACGATATTCGCCGCCTGGAGCTGGCCGGCATCGTGGAGGCGGGTTAGCGTGCGTTCGATGACGGCGGTGCAACGCGACCGGGCCCATTCGATTGTATCCTTCGCGTCTGAGCGTGTCACCCGCGATCGTCGAGCCGTATCGCGATCCAAGCACGTCTGGAGATGATCACGAACCGTTTGATGAGACATGAAATCGTCCTCAACTTCATCCATGGGGACACCCTGTTGTTTCAGCTGTGAACTTACAGCAGCTCGCCGTCCAACGCTCACTTCATTTCCCCGGAGTGCTTCGTAGATGCTCTCCACATCACCGACGACTGTTGCGTTTGCATCCTGGAGTGCCGTTTCCAGCACCCGTTTATTGATAACGGTCGCGAGGTCGCGGAGGCTCGCCCCCTCCTGATAACGGCGATGGAGTTCCTTATTGAGCCCGTCGAGCCCGTATTTCTCGATATTGCGCTCAACCTTACGTATGGGCGAGCAAGCGAGTACGTGGCATCGAAAACGAGCGATCGTCCCGAGTAGGAGACGACAGCCTCCCTTCGCGAACGAGTCTGAAACCGGTCGTATCGTGATGCATGAGTGGAGTATCGATGTCAAGGGTAAAACGCTAGCCTTATATAATGATATCGGGTCCCATAGACCTGATTTTTCCCGGGCGGCACCGCCTCGCTCCTCACCCATACTTAAAGTCAACACCCTTCCCGCCCGCCGGGTGGGTCCACTCGGTATCGGCGACGATGGCACAGGTACCACACTCAACGCAGGGCTGCGTATCGAGACTGACGACTTGCTCTTCGCCGTCGTCGGACTCGACCGTCTCCTGCCGGTAACATCCGCCGCCATAGTCCATCGAACTTACAGGACATGCCCGAATGGCGTCGCCAGAGGCCTCCCAAGAGTTGGCCCGAATCTCGATATGGGGCTCGCCAACGTCGTAGGTGAGGTCGCCGATGCGATCCGCGAGGTTCGGCGGTTCGACCGTATTTTCGTCGGTCACGCGCTCGCCGAGTTCCTCGCCGATTACAGTCGGTACCGTGACGTAGCCGAGATTCGTGTCCGGCATCAGCTTCATGACGAACGGTGAGTTATAGAGCCGCTCCAGCACGCCGGAGAACGCCCGGACGCCAACCCGCCCGACGGGGGACGTCGCTACAGCGTTCGCGATTCCCGTCACCGCGTCGGTCTCGGTGATCGGACTCGTGACCTCGTAGACCGTCGGGCGAAGTTTGTCCATTACGCCCTCGTCGTGAAGTTTCCGCGTGTAGAGGGCGCCCGCTGACCGGGCGTCGCCGCGCGACTTCGCCTCGACGAATGCCTCGGCGGCGAGCGCCCCCGCCGTGACGGCGTGGTTCATGCCCTTGATGATCGGTCCCTGGGCCTGCATCTGGCCCGCCGCGTCACCGACGAGGACCAGTCGGTCCTGCTGTGGATCGCGGTGAGCAACCTTCTTCGAGTCTGGAACGAGTTTCGCGGAGTACTCAAGTTCGTGGTAGTTGTCGCCCAGCCACTGGGCCAGCAGCGGATGGGTGAGGAGGGCGTCCAGCAGGTCGTTGACTTCGACCTTCTCCTCGACGATCGAGTCGAGATGGAAGACGTTCCCGATCGAGAGCGTGTCGCGATTCGTGTACAGGAAGCCACCGCCCCGAACGCCGTCGTAGAGGTCACCTGAAAAGAGGTGTGCCTCGCCCTCGTCGGAGTCGATTCCGAAGCGCTCGTTAATCTCGTCCTCGGGCATGTCGACGACCGCTTTCACGCCCTGGAACCACTCGTCGGGAGCGTCCCAGTCCATCAGGCCTGCGTCGCGGGCGAGTTCGGAGTTCACGCCGTCGGCGGCGACGATCAGGTCCGCGGTGATGGGCTCAAGTTCGTCGGTCCGCACGCCGACGATTTCGCCACCGTCACGCACCAACCCCGTCGCGTGGACGCCGATGAGGAGGCCACCACCTGTCTCGCGTGTCTTCTCGTGAACTCGGGTCTCCAACCACGAATCCATGTTCCGGCGCAAAACCGAGTCAGCCCACTCGGTATCGTGGTGGTGGAGCTCCGAGAGGTCGTACGTTTTCACCGTCTCTCCCGCAATATTGTGGATGTAATTCGTCGTGACCGGCCGTTCCGTTGCCTCCGCTCTGAAGTCCGGGAAGATGGTGTCGATCGTGTAGGGCGCCGACTCCTCGGCATAGATCAAGCCGCCGGAGACGTTCTTCGAGCCGGCTTCGACGCCCCGTTCGAGCACCAGCGTCTCGACGTCAAGGTCTGCGAGCGTCGCTGCTGCGGCCGCACCGCCGGGGCCCGCGCCCACGACGACCGCTTCGTAGTGTTCGTAGTTGTCAGTCATGGTTTTCGTAGTGTTCGTAGTCGTCAGTCATGGTTTGGTTTTGTGTCCCTCGGAGAGATTCAATCAGCTGTTCGCCCTCCGTCTGTGATGGCCTCGATGTCCGGTTTGCCCGTCCCCAGCACCGCCGAAAGATAGGGACCACCTCGGAGAGGTCGCTCACGCTGACGGGATCTCAAACGGTCGGGATGTCCGCCTCGTACTGTTCGATGATATGCCACGCGGTGTGTGACCATTGGTGGCGTGGTACTTACAAATACCGGGGCAACACGCTTATCAGATGTTCTGGCTCGACTAGAAGCCACTCACAGTTTGCCATCCTGTCGGAGCTGTGCGTTCTGGTCTTCTGTCAGGATCGTCATCCCGCACTCTGGACAGGTGGTGTTCGTCAGTCTGACGGCGTCAAGTTCGACGTCACGACTCCTGAACTCGCAGTTCGAACAGTCGACACCCGCTGCTTTCCCGGCCAGAAAGATCACTCGGTCTCGGATAGTCTCGTCCAACGGTACCTCTAGAAGTCGCACAATAGAAAGGATTCGCTCTCGAGAGGGGCACCGCCACACCGCGTTGCTACTCGGGGTGGAACCTTCCCTCGTTCGGTAAGATATATGTAGATTCGCTATAGCTTCTGACGGTCAGCGTCTCGACAAGCGTCTTGCGGGTGCGGACGAGGTCACGCTGTTCACAGATCTCTCGGGGTGGGACGTAGCTCTCGGCAAGAAGGTTCGCTCGAAGCAGATGCGCGAGCATCTGCGCGTCGATATTGTCAGTTTTGACGCTTGCTTCGGCGATGACGCGCGTCTTCTTCGGGTTGACGAGCGTTACGTCCATGTGCTCGTCGAGCGTTTCGTAGACGTGCCGGTAGAAGCCAGTCGCCATTGAGGCGACCGGCGAGCCGGCGAACTCGGCAAGGGCGCTGTCGGTGACGCGGCGTTCGTCGAGAATCGTTCCGTCGGACGCCATAACGGCCACCTGAGAGTGGCCGTCATGGCAGTCCATACCGATGTATGGAGTCTCTGACATCATGCTTTCATCAAGGGCTGTATCGGGTAACGTGAGCGAGATAGGCACCTATTCGCGCTCTCGGCGCAGTCGTTCCTATCCATGCAGGCGGGCCAGTCACCGCACCGTGTTCTGTTCTGAGACACATGCTTACGGACGGCCTCTGTTCAGCCCCAGCGTACGTTCGCGCCGACGGGGCTTGAGCAGATTCTCATAAACACACCGCAGGGACGAGGAGCGCAGCGGCGGTCGCGGGACGTCGAGCGGCCGAGGGTTTCAAGAAGGATCCGCGTCACTGCCACGAGAATCGCCACCCACAGGTAGAGGTAGCCTGGTTCTCGACGAGAATGTCCCCACCCTCTAGTGACAACTCGAGATGGAAAACCCGCAAAGCGACAGTATCGAACGACTCCGTACACGAACTTCTGGAAGAAGGGCTTACTCATTTTCGAGTGCTGCGTAGATCTCCGCGTGGTGTCGTCGGTCGAGCTTTCCCATCTCGAGGGTGATCTCGCGACGCTCGGCGTCGCTCTCGGCCACCTGATATCGCTCATACAGCTGGCGGACCTCGTCGTTGAATTCCGTTGCGTCATCCTCGTAGATGTCGGTGGTGTCGGGGGCTGCGGGGTCGATTGGT
Organism: Natrinema soli; assembly: GCF_028618695.1. The sequence goes on from NZ_JAQIVI010000059.1 coordinate 6,798, forward strand.
TTGTTTTCGAGATCCACCTTGAGCAGACGCAGTCGCTGGGCGGTCTCGGCGCCAACCAGTTGCTTAACCGTCTCGTACTCGAGTTGATCGTCGAGTATTTCGTTGCAACGAACTCCTGGAAGCCCTCGCTGTCGACGGTATCTTCGATGTATTCACGGAGAGCCTCGACGAGCAGCTCCGTCCGATCCCTGACAAGGAGCTCTGCGATTGCATCGAGCCGGTCGACGAGAGACGCCGGCGAGTAAAAATGGACCTGTCGCGGCTCGTCGCTCGTGTCCATTCTCTGTCCCAGTTTCGCACATGTGCTCGTAACGGTTTCGGGGATTGCTCTGAGATTGCCCATCAGCATTCTGGCGATGAGAAGCGATCTCGCATGGACTCAGCCGTCCTCCTGTGCGTTCAGTTCTGTAAGGAACTGGCCGGCTGACCTCCCGATACGAACACCGTCGACATTGTGCATCTCGAGGTCATGCGTTGCAGTCCGGAACAGATAGAGGTCGACGACGATGCGATGGATAACGGTTCGGACGGGCTCTCTCCCGTACCGATCGACGACAGGTGCCATCATCTCATCAAGGTGCGCATCCTGGTGCTCCGCCCGGGGATGCTGCGCTCGTTTGAGGACGAGGTCGACCACATCGTCAACTGCTGCGTGCTCAGAATTCTTGGTTCGTTCACGAACGTCGTAGAGAGCGTCGTCATCGGGCATTCCTGTTCACTCCGAAGTATCCTCCTCGGTGTCGGTGGTCGCTGAATCGTGTCGCCGCCGGCGGATCTCTTCCAGCGTTGCCAGACTATCGATCGTCGCGAGGTCGTCGGTGATCTCGTCGACAAGTGCGGCTCGCTCGACAGCGGCTTTATCCACCTCGGTCGTGTCAATCGATTCGACGCGAAGCTGACGCACTTTATGCCACCCGCAATCCAACAATCCCGGGTAACCTCGATGCGCTCGTCTTCATCGGCTGCAAGGGTTTCATCTGGAAGTGATGTCGAAAGCGGCCGCTCGGGGCTGACCTCGAGCGTGAGAGAGGTGCCGCAGGCGGGGCAGTCCATAGTCGCCGTACGTGTCGTACTGGTGTAAGGATATAGGAGCAACGAGACAGTTTCACACCCTCGGGCAGAGAACGGAGATAGAGGGTATCCAGAGAACAGTAGCTACTCGATATACTGTGATTCCCACGCTCGCCGATCCTCGATAGCGTCTTCGCCGTCTTCTGTGATTGCGTAATAGTTTGTTCGCCTATCGAGTTGCCCTTTTTCAACGAGGCCCTTGTTGACGATGGTATCGAGATTCGGATACAGCCGCCCCGTGATTGATCTCGTCACTATAGTACTGCTCAATTCGCTCTTACCGAGTCTGATGAAACACGTTGAGGGCGAAGCAGTCAATAAGGCTGTGTAGTGGTGCTCCGACGAGATTCAACGTCCGTACGAACCCGTAGGTTCGGACGGACTGCTCCAGTCCCGGTTTGGAAAGACCACGGAATTTCTCCAACCACGGCTCGATCAACGACCAGAGGCATTCGACTTGGTTGGTGTGGACGCCGTCCTCGGTCACGTATTCATCGTCGTGGACGACGGTTCGATGGTCGTGATTCATCTTCTGATATGCGGGGAGCTCGTCGGTCCAGATCTCTCCCAGCGGCTGGGAGAGATCACCTGCTTCCTCGATTACTGGCCCGAGATTCTCGTCGTATGCCGAGCCCTCTTCGGCTGAGATCACTCGAAGCACGTCGCGGCGAGCCGCGACGAGCGTCAACTTGTCGCCGGGAGCGCCCTCCCAGCGTGATCGGCCAGGATCGCCAGAGCCGCCGCGGGAGAGCCCGTCCCGCGGCGGCGATTGTCCCTTGTAGCCTGAGCACTTCGCACCGGTTTCGTCGATCTGTGTAGCTCCTTCGACGGTATGTTGGATACGCTCCCATACGAGGGGGAAGCCGCGTTCGAATGCGGCTTCCCCCTCGCGGAGTTGAGTGTGGACCGTGTCGTAGCAGGGCTCGAATAGCTGAGCGATCTGGTTGATGCTGAGCAAGGTATCGGCGTAGAGGATGAAGATGAGGAGGAGGTCACCGGGTGAGAGACTGGTGTTTTCGAATGGCGTATTCCGGGTGTATGTGAAGCTGTAGCGGCAGTTGCGGCACCAGACTCGGGGACTGTCGTCCCGAGTCTGGAGAGTTGTTTCACCACACTTGGGACAGGGAGTTTGCTCCCAAGCGTGCTTGCAGCGCTGCTCGACGATGGCGTCAAGCGGCTCGGGGCGGAACACTATTGCCTGGCGCTCGACAACCTCCTGTAGCATCCCGCCGAAAGCTGTCTGTTGGAGCACATCCACTAGCATACGGCGGGATGCTGTAGTTTCTACGCGACTGTTTCACCAGATTCGGCAAGAGCGTCATCTTCTTTGAAATGCTCGTACTTCTCCGTCATCGCGATATGGTTGTGCCCATGTACTGCTGCACATCTTCCTTCCGGTGACCCTGAATCAACCGAGTACAGGAATTATGGCGCATTCAGGGACCGAGGATTTTCCCCATCGCTACCAGTATACCGATACCGGTCTTAGTATGGATTCTGCGGTCCTACAATCGAAATTGGAGAAGACGGAAACTGATTATCACTCACCCTCTACTCAAATAGAGAGGATTCTTGGAAGGAGGTTGGCGAGAGGAGTGAACGAAATGAGCGGATGTTTGAACGGAACGAAGATGGATTTGGGTACCAATGGGCTATGGATAGTCCGTCTGGATGGTATAGATGTCTCCGAGACGCCGACCTCGAAAATGGGCCGGCGCTTCTGGTACACAACGTATCTCGACTCGCAAAGACAGTTACTCGAGAACTTGGACGCGATCGCCGAAGACCAGGGAGTTCGGACGCGAATGTCGTCTTGAAAAACTACCTTTCGGAAGACGAACGGCGGCAGTATCGGCGTGAGTATATGCGTGAACGGCTTGTGGATGCTTTTGAGGTGGACCAATGATACGGTCTGCTGTCACTGTGTACCGGTGCAACTGCGACCGTCGTGCAGGTACTCCAGATGACAGAGGCCCATATCACACACTCGAGCATGTGCGAGTCGTGGCTTGGTCGGCGGATCTCGACACCCACTTACAGCCGGCGGTCTAACGAGCAGTATGGTTTCGCTACAGGGGATGACAGTCGCGGTGGTCGGGTTCGCGGTCGTCCTCGGCTGTGCCGGTGCCGTCTACCGGGACGCGGCCCGGCTTGAGGTCTCGAGACCCGTGCTCTGGGCGGGCGTCGTGGGCGTCACCTGGGGCAGTGCGCTGGGGCTCTATCTCGCACCGCTTGCCGTTCCGATTCCCGGACTGCTCATAATGCTCGTCGGAGGGCCGGCACTGTATCTGTTCGAGCGCGACGATGCGACACACGGCGACGGGCCCGCCGATCCATTCTCGCTGCCTGACAGCCACAGCGACTCCTCGCGCGATAACAGTCTCGACGAGTGATCGGCCGACCGCCGCACACATCCACATCTTTTGCCCCGCCCGTCTAACGGTCGCTAATATGAGCGACTCCGTACCTTCTGAGGCCGACACCGTCGCCAACGATGGCGGAGCGGCACAGATTTCGAACTTGGACTACCACAGCGAGAACTACACGGTCGCCCAGACCTGCACCTGGACGGCAAACGTCGTACTCATCACTAGTGAACAAGGCAGGAAATCCGTATTCAGTTAAGGAAATGATAGATGTGCCGTGTTGAATAGCTGCTGAATCACGGTTAGAGTGGCTCACAGAGCGGTTCTATATTGGCGATGGCGAACATGAGGACGATCTCACGAAACTGTCGATACCAACCCAGCGCTCGCACGGCGTCGCCGAGCGAGCGCTTCGTCGTTGAGTAGGAAGTTTCGGCTATCCAGCGCTGTGAGTAGTCTTTTGCGTGGATAAGCGCGTTATGTCCTACCGTGAGTGGTCTCGATCCACGTTGTAAGATGAGCGGTTCGCCACCGAGCGCATAGAATTCGTACTTGGTATGCCAGTTGTAGAAGGCTTTGTCAGACGAGACGGACAGCAGGTCGTCCGCCGGAACGCGGACGACTGGGGCCCAGTCTTCGTATCGTATTTCCACCGTGCTGAGATATGCACGTCGAGAACAGTGAGTGATTCTACATCGGTTAATGTCGTCACTTTCAGTGTCTGCACGTCGCTTCCAGACCGCTGGCGGTAGTACGAGGAGGCTGAGCGGCGGTCGAAGACGTACTGTCAAGAGTTGCGTGACCAGACTGCGGGTGTTGCTGCGCTGAAACGCGCAGCAACGCCCGCCATACCCATATTTTGAGACGGTCGAACGATTTGTAGATCGTGGTGAACTCAGGAAGATCATCTCGGTCTAAGCCGAGCACGTCACGAATCTCGGTCATGTACTTCAGACGATTCGGCGTTTCACAGTAGCTGTGGCCATCTTCAAGTCGGAAACAGTGTAGAACGACGTGCTTCCAGCGGGCGAACCCGCCGCTGGCAGGCTCGCCCGCATGCTTCCCCAACGGTTGTTTGGCTAGGTGCCGACACTGCTCAACGAAGTCGAGGAGATCGACTTCCATAAGTCAGAATCTATTTCCTCGCCTTCGCCCTTCTAACCCGTGATATCAGCCGATTAGATCGCTGTTCACCTATGGAAACGCTGCTAACCGACCAAACCACCGCTGACGATAAAATGATTGGGGCGTACTGATGTCTGCCGCCCCGCACAGCCGGCAGGTGGTCGGTATCTTGGGCTGTGCGGTTGGTGCGGGCGGTTTGCTGTTGAAGACAGCAGTCGCTCACGGAGGGCCTCGGCCGGCCACTGAGGGCCGCCGCTCGGCGCCCTCAGATCCGTCGTCTACGCACTCACACCAGGTGGATCGTACACTTCACCTCGGTCAAGCATGTGATAGATTGAAACCAGATCTTCCGAGCGGTTGCGACGATTGCTTTCTGTGAGTTCTTCCGTCGCGCTAACCGCTCGTAGAACCGGCTGAGATACTCGTCATGGCTGGTATGGACTACAGTATGCGCAGCCTGGACCAACAATCACCGAACATGTCCTGATCCACGCTTCGAGATCCCTCCCTCGATCTGCGAATCACCTGACTCGCGGATCACCGGATTCAATCCGACGTAGCTGACAACTTCTTTGTCCCCATCGAACCGATCAATCTCACCCAACTCAGCATAGATCATCAGTGCCGTATAGTAACTCACGCCAGGAATCGTCATGAGCAGCTGGGTCTCCTTCAGAGACCCAGCGCGCTCTTCGATCACTTCTTCGAGTTCCTGGATCTCGTCGGTGAGTGTCTCGATCACTTCAAGATAGGACTCCAACAACGTATCCCACGGTGTCGGGAGCGAGAGTTCCTGCAGGAACTCTCGCCCCTCGAAACTCAGCGGCTTCACATCCTCAGTGATCCCGTGATCGGAGAGCAGTCCGTGGATTTTGTTGGCATACTCTGTCCGGTTCTCGACAAGCGACTGTCGCCCGCGCACAAGTGCGCGGGCTTGTCTAATCTTATCGGTTGGAACATAGCTCTCCGGCACAGAGTTCAACCGAACCATCCGTGCTAACTTTTTAGCGTCAACACGATCAGTCTTCTTGTCAGTGTCAGCGATCTGGTTCAGTTCTTTCGGATGGGCAACAGTCACATCTAAATGCTGTGCAAGCGTATCGTGGATGTGGTTGTAATTGCTGGTCCCTTCGATGGCTGCTTGCGAACCAGCGTACCGCTGGGCGAGGTCGTCGAGGTTCGCGTTTTCGACGCGAACCTCTTCGATGATCTCTCCAGCATCATCCATTACTGCCACCTGTGCGTACCGTTTGTGGACGTCGATTCCGAGG
>NZ_JAQIVI010000059.1:12709-28309 GCF_028618695.1 Natrinema soli
GGCTTCTTTCGCACACGGACGTCAACACGACGTGCTCGATGGCACGGAATAGCGGTCGGTCTCTTGCGCCCCATGCTTGGTCACACTCTCATGGAGTAGCAGTGTTTCCATCGAGTCAACACAGCAGAATGATCGCTACTCGCCACCGACGTTGTTGAGCGCACTATTTAACTCGAAGAGTTCGCGGACAACGTTGCTGTCCGCGACTCGGTATCGGCGCGGAGACGTGTTCGGGACCTCCTCGATAAGTTCGACCTCAAGCAGGAGGTCAGTGTAGTTGCCGACGGTCTGGCGTGTGACGCCAGCGTGCTCTGCGAGTTCGGTTTTGTTGAACTCGCGGTTTGGTGGGAGGTCAAGCAACGCGTCTACGATGATCGGGATGGCGTCGTGCTGCGTGAAGTAGAGCCACCCGCTGGGGTGCTCCCTACGGAGTTCCTTCTTCTCCCCGCGGTCAGCCGCGTGGTCCATGCTGCTCATACAGAGAACCAACGCCCCCGAGTGTATAAGTGTTTCCACTACCGTTAACAGTTATTAACAGCGTTTATATACGAGTGGCTTTATCCTTCGATCATGGAGAAGCCGTCGGTGAAATGTGCCCTCCTGGCGACGATGATAGCGAAACACAAGTGGGGCACACCGATCACGGAGGAAGCTCTCCTCAATCTCTCAGCAATCAACGGCGATTACCCCACTGCGCGTGAAGTCTACGCCGACCTTCGCAGCGAGCCTTATATCACCTACCGCGGAAACCGCGGTATCGAACTCAACAAGAGCAGCTTCGACAAACTCGCGGACATCCTTTACCACGAGTGTAGCTGGGAGGCTTGGGAGATCGGCAGTCGCCTGAAGCACTACGAAGGCATTGGGGACCACGACTGGGCGTGATTGCGAATTTTGACCAAATTACTGAGATAGGGAAGTCGGAATGTGGATGGGAAGTCCCCACCCGCAGATGATGGTTCCAAATACCTCTTTTACGCGGGAGTGAATAAGCGTTGTGCGAAGGTATCCGTCGGCGGAGTCGTCTACTCCCCGAGCAGTTCGTCGACATACTCATCTTCCCAGTCCCGACGCGCTTCGATCTCGCGGCGGCCGCGTTGAGTGAGCATATAGCTGTTTGTCCGTCGGTCGACCGTGCCTTTCTCGACGAGGCCCTTATCGACGAGCGTATCGAGATTTGGATAGAGCCGCCCGTGGTTGACCTCACCTTCGTAGTACGTCTCGAGTTCGGCTTTGAGCGCGAGTCCGTGAGGTTCGTCCTGCCCGGCGATCGTGTACAGCACGTCACGCTGGAAGCCAGTTAAATCGTACATATCCGTACCCTGTTCTATCAGGGTATAAGGGTGTCGGGGACAGGGGTCGGAGCGGGTACTGTGGGTGGTTTCGGTGGAGTGGGAGTTGTCAGTTGTCGTCCGAATCGCCCAAAGATCGCTCGTATCTCGACGGCCTCACCACAGCCCGACATAGTTACCGAACGCCAGAAATGACAAGAACAACAGCGCCAATACGACAAGTGCAGAGACCGACTGTGAATTGGGCGTCGCCATCATTCGGGCGAACAACTGAGATTTTTTTCCACTAATATCGATACCCATCCCTTTCTGTTCTTTGTGATATACGCGCCCATATCACGTGCCCCTTATATGCATATCTGAAGCTCAGTAATAGCTTTCAGAGGGGCGCTGTCGGAGAACCCGCCAAAATGTAGAATTACAAATCGTCGGAATCGTCTTCCAGCCCGCTCGTACCGATATTTATAGCGTTCTCAGTGTCCGCATCAGACTCGGAAGGGTTTGGCTGGTTATCAGCATATACAACGATTTGGCTCTGGTGAATCGCTAGACAGCGTCGGCTTCGTTCGTCAGAACTAGGGAGATGAAGCGGGAAACCGCCGATGTCCATGTCGAAGATTTCCCGCTTCACGAAGAAAGCAGTGCGATTAGCTAAAAGGAGGGTGTCATAGAACGAGTGGCACACCAAAGAGCAGGGTGAACACTGAGGCGGATGAGTTTAGTGCCCTGCAAGATGATCCTTCGGTAGAGTCGTTCGAGGGTGTCATGAACACTTTACAAGGCATTGATTTCGTAGATTCAACGGTGGAATCATCCGTTACATCGTTCCTGCGAAGTGATCAGGAGGGTTTATATCAGCTTCTGATGATGTCTAGCGAGTTATGCTGAATACAGGGGTCAAATCCAGAACGAGGCAGAGATCAACCGGCGAAGACTGTGACCGATTAGTACAGAAGACGCACGAACAACTCGTCTGATAGATATCTAGTTAGTAATGTGACGTATACAATACATATATTAAACAAAAATCAGTAGGGTGACGGGAATCCACGATCTAACACAAACTGCTTTAGCCGTCCCACTAACAAAAACCACATAATGGAGTCCTGGAGAACGGTCGAGTCTAATACCAACTGGAGACGAGCAATTGTCACCCTGGGAATCCTCTATATTGTCCTCGGACTCGGGTTGGCCTATGTAGAGCTATCACAAGGTACACCACTCTCAAATGCGGTGATCATTTCGGTCTTTGTCGCCGGGCCAGGCATAGTCGTCCTCTATGGTGGATATCGATTGCCGGAAACCGAAATCAACCCCAAATTCTATTCTAGAATCATCGGCTGGTGTCTCGGTGGTATCGGGGTATTGATCGGTCTTCTCACGCTCTATCACCTCCAGCCCGCTGCAAGTATTAGCACTCTTGGTCGGACAATTCTCATCATTTCGGCGTTTGTACTCGTCCCGTCGTTTGCCGGGGGACTCAACGATGCCCGAGCCAAATCACATGCGTTCGTTCTCGAACGGACGGTCGATCTCCTCCACCAATCGGAGCGTATCGCGAACGTCGGTGGATGGGAAATCGACCCAGATACGATGGAGGTGTACTGGACTCAGCATCTCTTCGAGATTCTGGAGCGGCCGTGGGACGAAGAACCGCCACTGGATGAAGCCCTTGAAGTCTACCACGAGAATGATCGGCCGATCATCAAGAATGCCATCGAAGCAGCACTCGAGGACGGCGAGCCGTTCGATGTGGAAGTACGGTTCCAGACGCCTGCGGGAGAGGTGCGGTGGCTTCGGGTCCAGGGAGTTCCCAAAACCGTCGGCGACAATGTCGTGTCACTCCGCGGGGCGGCACAGGACATTACAGAGCGCAAAGAGCATGAGCAGGAACTCCAGCGTATCCAAGAACGGATGGAATTTGCTCTCAACGCAACCGACGCGGTCGTCTGGGACTGGAATGTAGAGTCCAATGAGGCCTCCTTCTATCCCTCGGCGGAGTCGCTCTACGGAACAACAGTCAAAAACTGGGAGGGTTTCATCGAGGTTATCCATCCAGAGGATAAAGAGAGGGTACAGCAGACCATCGAGCAATCTCTGGAGACGGGTGAACCGAAACATGAGGAAATTCGCATCGTCCGAGATGGCGAAACACGATGGATCGAAGCCCCTGGCCACCCGGTCGAAGCCGACGATGGCTCGAAGCGGATGATTGGCGTGGCCCGTGACATTACCGATCGGAAAACGTACGAGCGTCGACTCGAGGAATCCAACGAGCGACTCGAACAGTTCGCCTATGCCGCCTCTCACGACCTTCAGGAGCCACTCCGGATGGTCTCGAGCTATCTGCAGTTAATCGAGAGTCGGGCCGACGATGAGTTGACTGAAGAGACCGAAGAATTCCTCGAGTTCGCGATCGACGGGGCTGACCGGATGCGTGATATGATCGACGGATTACTGGCGTACTCACGCGTGGAGACACAAGGGGAGCCGTTCGAACCGGTCGACCTCGACGAGGTGGTTGCAGACGTCCGGGACAACCTTGAGATGCGTATCGTCGAAAGCGATGCCGAAGTGGAGGTCGATGAGTTGCCCTGTGTGTTAGGAGATGAAAACCAGTTGCGTCAATTGTTTCAGAACCTGCTGAGTAACGCGATCGAGTATAGCGGGGATGAACCGCCACAGGTGCTGATCTCCGCCGAACGGAATAGTTCAATGTGGAAAGTATCGGTTCAGGACGAAGGGATCGGCATCGAACCGGACCACCAAGGCCAGATCTTCGAGGTGTTCCAGCGGCTCCATTCCCAGAACGACCACAAAGGGTCGGGTATTGGCCTCGCTCTATGTGAGCGGATCGTCGAGCGCCACGGTGGCGAGATCTGGGTTGACTCTGAGCCCGGTGAGGGGTCGATCTTCTCGTTCACACTTCCCGCTGTGTGAGCGGAGGAAACCACTCTCCAACGGTATGTCGTTCACCTGGATCTATCAATTCGAGATAGGGGTATGCGAACTGTTCTATGACACCCACCGTAGGGCGTGTAGGCGACGACGTCGAGTCCATCAAGGACGGCTGCTCCGATCGCCACACCGAGTCCGGCAACCAGCGTACGGCCCGGTATCTCCTGGCGAATGAGCCCGAGTGCGGCGATGGTCACGCCACGCCCATGCCGAGGACGAACGTCAGCGTCAGCGTCGCCCACAGGAGGAGCGCGGTGCCGACGGTGGGGAACAGGCCGGCGATGCCGTCAGCCGTACTGACCGCCGCTACGGTCCCCAGTGACATCGGCACGAGGAAGAGTACCGAACAGTAGACGAGGTCCTTGACGACGAAGATACCCAGCAGCCGGTCCTGGGAGAGTGGGAGCGTCCGGGCGCTAAAGACCAGTAGCGTCAGGTCGCCCAGCAGGTTCCGGAGGGCGTCGCGGCCGACGAAGCCGATCGACCCCGTGTGAAGACCAAAGACGAAGACAAGTGCGTGGAGGCCGGCGAAGACGGTCCCCGGATCGGTGCTAGTCGCGACGAGGAGCTACGCCGTGCCCGCGGTCAGCGTGGCAATCAGGATAGGGAACACGGCGAAATGGCCTCCGCGGAAGAGGTGGCTATGCATGCGCTCCTCACGGAGCATCGCGACGAAAACGCGGCGGGTCCGGCCGTGGCCGTCAGTCATGGATCGCCACACCCCGTTCGACGCTCGCGTCGACCTGGTCAAGGAACACGTCGAGCAGCGTCTCGTCGGCCGGAAGCTCCGACGGGCGGACGTCGGCAACGAGGTCGCCTTACGTACTGACTGGTTAGTTAAACACAATCGAGAACTCACATGGTTGCTATTGAGGTTGACGGATTGACCAAGACGTTTGGGGACGTGACTGCGGTGGACGACCTGTCCTTCGCGGTCGAAGACGGCGAGCTGTTTGGCTTGCTCGGGCCGAATGTTGCGGGCAAGTCGACGCTGATCAACATGCTCGTCACGCTCTTGCGGCCGGATGCCGGAACTGCAACGGTCGACGGCTACGACATCACGGAAGAGACCGCCGCCGTCCGCAACAGCCTCGGCATCGTCTTCCAAGAACCGGCGCTCGACGAAGACCTGACGGGCGAGGAGAACCTGGCGTTCCACGCGCGACTCTATGGCATGAACAAACGGAAACGTGAAACCAACATGGACGAGATGTTCGAACTGGTCGGGCTGACCGACGAACACGACGACCCCGTCGGAACGTACTCCGGCGGGATGAAACGTCGACTCGAAATCGGACGCGGCCTCCTCCACGAACCGAGCGTCCTCTTTCTCGACGAACCGACAGTCGGGCTGGACGCACGAACCCGCCGGGATACGTGGGAGTACATCCAGCGGATGAACGAGGAGGCTGGCGTGTCGATCGTTTTGACCACCCACTACATCGAGGAGGCCGAACAGCTCTGTGACCGCGTTGCGATCGTCGACGACGGCGATATCGCCGCGATTGATTCGCCCGCGGCACTCAAAGAATCACTAGGCGGCGACGTCGTCTCGCTGGCCGTCGACGGGCCCGTGGCGGACGTGTGCGACCGCCTCGATGCACGACCGTGGGTCATCGGGTACGAAACCAACGAGGCCGGTGTCAACGTCACCGTCGAACGCGGTGAGGAGCGAATCGCCGAGTTGGTACGCCTGGCGGACGATGCCGGCGTGGCGATAACGTCCGTCGACATCCATCGGCCGAACCTCGAAACGGTATTCCTCTCGCTCACAGGGACGACGATTGAAGAACGCGAAGCGACCGGCGACGGCGAATCCGGGACGGACGGCGAGTCAGAGAGGCAGACTGGTTCGATGACGAGACGGACCCGGACTGAGACGTCGGAGGGGAAGGAATGAATTTGTTCGATCTGCTGAGTATCTACGCGCTCTGGTTACGCGATGTCAAGCGGTTTCTGCGAACACCGTCCCGGATCGTCGGCTCGGTTGCGATGCCGCTGTTGTTCCTCGTCTTCCTGGCGTTCGGATTCAGCGGTGCAGCGATTCCCGGGCTACCTGAGGGTGTAGATTATCTCCAGTTCCTCGTCCCTGGGATGGTCGGGTTCACGATGCTGTTCGGGGCGTCCTTCGCCGGGCTCTCAATTCTGTCTGATCAAGACGTCGGGTTCCTGAAAGAGATTCTCGTGCCCCGGTCAGCCGCACGTCGATCGTCCTCGGCCGCATTGCCGGTGGCTCAACGACGGCGCTCGTCCAGGCAATCCTGATTCTCCTGCTGTCGATCCCGCTCGGGTTCCGTGTCGCGAGTCTCTTCTCGTTGCCGTTGGCACTGGTATTCCTCCTCTTGATTGCGGTCACGTTCGTCGGGTTCGGCGTCGCGCTCGCCTCGCAATTCAGCGACAGCGAGGGATTCGGCCTCATCGTCCAGTTCGTCATCTTCCCGCTGTTCTTCCTCTCGGGCGCGATCTATCCGATTTCCAGCTTCCCGACGCCGATCCAGTTACTTGCGCTCGTCAATCCCCTGACCTACGGCGTCGACGGCCTCCGAGCAGTGCTGGTCGGAGCCTCCGAGTATCCGGTCGCGCTTGACTTCGGTGCACTTCTCGTTTCCACTGCGGTCACGGTCGGGGTCGGGACGTACCTCTTCGAACGCGTCGAAGCAGTCTGATTATCGACACTCGCGGCGTAGGCAGTTTTGTCCTGGTTGACTTCGAGGGTACAATTCCGGTCGGTTCGCCTCGGTTCGAACCAAGGGGTACCCCGTCTCACTGGCGTCGGGAGACTCGAAAAAAGCCGGGCCGAGGTGTTACTCGAACGTCGAGCGGATGTCGGCCGCGACATCGTTGACGAGTTCTCGAGATCGGGTCAGGTCCATCGGTTCGACGAGGAACTGCGCGATGCCGTGGATGGCGTCGTCGTAGTTGACGTGGTTGACCGGGACGCCCGCCGCTTCGAGTCGGGAGGCGTAGGTGGCGCCCTCGTCGCGCAGGCGGTCGAACCCGCAGGTGATGACCGTCGCCGGCGGCAGTCCCTCTAGACTCCGCGCCTGTAGCGGCGACGCGTAGGGGTTCTTCCCGTCGACACGGTGTCGAACGAGTAGTCGGTGACGGGGTAGATGAGTACTGTCGAGCGATGTCCGGGCCGTCACGGTCGCGGGCCATCAACGCCACCGCGGCCGCGAGGTTGCCGCCGGCGGAGTCGCCGGCGACGGCGACGTTGTCGGTATCGACCTGCATCGCCTGCGCGTTGTCGAACACCCACTCGAGGGCGGTGTGACAGCCCTCGACGGGCGTCGGGAACGTGTGTTCGGGCGCGAGACGGTAGTCACCCGACACCACCATCGAGTCCGTCTCGTTCGTCAGGGCCCGACACGTCTCGTCGTGCGTATCGACGTCGCCGAGAACCCATCCGCCGCCGTGGTAGTACACGACTGTCGAATGCGGCCCTCGCCCTCCGGGACGTACACGCGGACGGGGATGCCGTCATCGCCGATCTTCAGGTCCATCACGTCCCCGACCAGTTCGGGTTCCTCCGGGTCGGGGAACATGTGTTTCATGAACTCCCTGCCACCTTCCGGCGACAGCGACAAGAGTGACGGCGCCGGGGCGGCCCCCATCTGTTCGAGCAGGCCGGCGATTTCGGGGTGCAGTTCGTCTGCCGCGGAAACATCTGGTTGATTAGTTGATATAGTGTGAAGTGCTACCGTACAACGCATTAGAGTTAGTGATTTTACTCGTTACTCGCGCCGGGTGACGGGCCTCGCTCCGGAGCCGTGATCCGCCGGACTTCTCGTGACGCGAGTACGGCGATCGCGATCTCCAGTCCGCCAGCCGCAAGGAACGCCGGCAGGTAGCCGTAGAGTTCCGTGACGGTTCCGCCGACGAGAAACCCGCTCAGCATCCCGAGGCTCCCGAACACGTTGAACCCGCCCATTGCCGCACCGCGTTCCGACGCTGGCACGATGTCGGTGACGAGCGCCATCGTCGTCGGTGAGACCAACGCGCCACAGATACCGACGAGAACCATCAGCCCTGCCGCGATACTGTATCTCGGTGCGAAGACGACAGCGATGATCGTCACCCCGTACAGCATCGATCCGACGACAACAGGGAGGAACCGGCCGATCCGATCGGAGAGTGATCCGACTGGATACTGGAACACCGCGAACGGCACGAAGAACAACGCCAGCGTGAATCCTGCTGTAGCAGCGTCAATTCCGAACGCGTCTCTGAAATAGGCGACGCCTGTCAGCGCGAAGAATCCAGCAGTCAAGCGGTCGATGTAGCCGAACGCGAACGGGACGAGCAACGTCGGGCGAGTTCGGACGCGGGTAATGACTGTGCCGACCGGGAGCCCGCCGCCAGCGCTCCGGTCGGGAACCGTCCACGCCAGGGCGGCCGCACCAGCGAGCAGCACTGCCCCACCGTACAGTGGCGCGAGCGGATCGAGACCTGTGAGTTGTCCGCCGACGACTGATCCGAGTGCGGCCCCGAGTCCGATAGCCGTTCCGGCCGCACCCATGTTTCGGCCGTGGCCACCCGAGAGGTCCATCAGCATCGTGATCGACAGCGAAAACGCACCGATCGTGAACGCCCCGCCAACGACGCGCAACAGTAACACGACCCCGAACCCGAGACCGAGAGAGGGCGCGAACACGACCGCTAGATAACTCGCTGCACCGCCCGCAGCGCCAAGCACGACGAGTGGGGATCGAGTGCCGAGCGAATCACTCACGATGCCCCACAGGACGGCACAGACGACGAACGCACCGAACTCGGCGACCAAGAACCACGTCCCCGCGAGAATGCTCTCGCCGCCGCCCAGCACCGAGACGATCTCGTCAAGCCCCGGATAGAGAAACACCTGTGAAACGAGGACAGTCCAGACGACGAGCGCAAGTCGGGATCGGTCACTCATTGGGACGAACTCCTCGCAGCACTGGCAGTTTGACCGCTCGTATCGCACCCGTGGATTCTGCTACACCTGGCCGGACAGGACCCGAAGATGGGAGGTAGCGAATGAGACAAAGGGACACCGAAGAGCGCTGATTACTCGGCGTCGACTAACGACCCGAACAGTTCTTCGGCGTCCGCTGGCACGTCGAAGTCGTGGAAGTGCTCGCCTTTCTCTTTCGTGAGAATGTTGAGCGCGGCTGCCGCACCGTCACCTGCGGAGATTACTGCCTGCCATTCCTCGGCCCGAACCATCGCGCCCGTCGTGTAAGCGTCTTGGACCGACGTCTCCATCGTTACGTCCACGTCGACAACGTCCTCATCGGTGAACGAACAGCCCAGTTCATCCGCAAGATCGCGGTTTGCCCCCGTCGCTAACACGACGTAGTCTGCCGTGTGCTCGTCGTCAGCTGTGGTGACGAGGAAGCCATCGTCGGTCGTCGAAACCGACGTGACTTCGGTATCTTGGTGACGGGTGACGCCAAAATCATCGACTTGTTCCCGGAGCGTGGATATGTAGTTCGACCCGTCGATTGACCCGATCCCGGGGTAATTGAATAAGTGGGCCTTGTGTAGCCACGTCTCGTCGGTGTCGAAGACAGTCGTTTCCAGGCCATTTTTCGCCGTGAACAGTGCGGTACTGAGACCAGCCGGACCACCGCCGATAACGAGTACATCTGCCATACGAGCTTATTGCTTGATCAGTATGAAAAACCTTCTCAATCCTATCGGTACTCGACCGGAATCAGGGAGTATACCGAGAGTCTCTCGCTGAGCAACTCCCGCAGACGGTCTGTCAATTGGGGCGAGAAAAGTGCTGGACTAACCAAACCGTTAACCCGTGCCGTCGTCGAATCCGAGCATGGATCTCTCTGCCGTTGACCTGTCCCCCGTTCCCACCGATGGGACTGCGAGTGATGCATACGCGAACACCGTCGAGGCCGCACAACAGGCCGAACGGCTCGGCTTCGAACGATTCTGGGTGGCTGAACACCATGGTATGGCTGACTCTATCGCAGGGGTGACTCCTGAAGTGCTGCTTGGCCACCTCGCCGCTGAAACGGACTCGATTCGACTCGGGTCCGGCGCGGTCCTGCTCAATCACTACAGTCCGTTCAAGGTTGCCGAGCAGTTCGGCGTCCTCGATGCACTCGCCCCAGAACGTATCGATACGGGTCTTGGACGGGCGAACGGGTCGCCTGCTGCTGACCGCGCCCTTGGAACGGATCGACGCGTCCAGAATCCAGATGCGGACCACGCGGAGAAAATCGAAGCCGTCGTTAACCACCTCTACGACGACTACCCCGACGAACATCCGTACAGTGACTTGCAGATTCCACGTTCGGGCACGGGAATCCCAAATCCGTGGGTGCTTGGTTCGAGTCCGTCGAGCGCGGCGATTGCCGGCGAACTCGGGCTTCCCTATTGCTTTGCGGCGTTTATTCGACCGCAGTTTGCCACCCGCTCGTTTGAGGAGTACCGCGACCAGTTCCAATCGTCAGCACTGGCCGGAAGTCTCGACGAACCGCAGGGGATACTTGCTGTGAATGCGGTCTGTGCCGAGACTGACGAGGAGGCGGCACGGCTCCGAGCTGTGGCCGAGGCGTCATATAAGCGGATGCGACGCGGTGTCGTTGGCACAAGACCATCGGTTGAGGAAGCCATTGACGAACTCGGGGAGGTTCCCGACCCGACGCCTGCAACACTCGATGCTGATGAATGGCCACGAGCTATTTCCGGCAATCCAGAGACGCTTGCGTCACTTCTCGAACAGCTCACGGACCGCGTCGGTGTCGACGAAGTGATGATCCAGCATATCCACGCAACCCACGGAGATGCGCTCCGTTCACATACACTGCTAGCCGAGGGCATCGGACTCACGTAGAACCGAGGGTCTCCGCACAGCTGAGGTAGATCCTCTGCACCTCGAAGCAATGCTCCCCGGTCCCGAGATCAGTCATCGTTGATCCAGACGACTTCAAGAAAGCGAACAGAAAGACCGATTCATCGACAGAGTGTTGTCTCCCAATCATTACTACGCAAAAAGCAGGTGGTGACTTAGAGCGTAGCAGGCTTCGGATTTATGCCAGACAGAGTTGCGGACGGGTAACTGGCAAGTAATTCCGAATGTATTAGCATCCAGGCCAATCACGAGTCGATATGGAGTTCGATCTTCCCAGAGCGGGCGGAATACTCGTTGCGATCATCGTCATCGGCGTCGGTGGTTTGGCAGCCAGCGGCGTTATGACCGTCCAGACGGTACTCATGATGGTGCTACCGTCGATGGCGATCTTTGCGGCACTCGCGTTCTGGCTCGGGATGAAACACGGCGAGTACCGTTCACTTCAGTAACGCGACGGACCGACGGCGACGCGTCGGTGAGAGCAATTAACGGAACGGCCGAGCTGCTCCCGGTCGCCGACGACAGTGCGGACATCTCGCACACAAGGATATCGTTCCACCACTTGGCAGATCAACGGCCCAGGATCCGCGAGGTCGGCTACTCGGAGTGGTACCAACCACACGTCGTCGGGTCGAGTCAGCGCCGTCTGGTCATGGAAGTCGGATCGGGAATCGCGTCGCACCTGTCCGCCACGGACGGAGTGCGGCTCCTCGATGTCGGCTGTGGACGAGGCGGTCCGGCGAGCCACCTCGCCGATCGGTTCGGCTTCCGAGTTACCGGACTGGATCTCGTTCCGTACAACCTCGAGCGGGCAACCGAGAACGCACGTGAGAAGCACGTCGAGACCGAGTTCGTTGTCGGCGACGCCACGTAGCGCCCGATCGCGACGGACTCGTTTACCGCCTGTACAGCCATCGATGCCCTCGTCTGTCTCCCCGACCGGAACAGTGTCTTCGCTGGGATCGCGGATGTTCTCGAGCCTGAGGGGGTTCTCGTCCTCTCCGACCTGGTGGTGCAGTCCGACGTGACTGAGACAGAACGAGGGGTCGTCGACTCGTTTGCAGACGCGTGGGATATGCCGTCAATGGGGGCTGTCAAGCAGTACACGGCCGCTCTCAAAGACGCGAGTCTCGAACTCAAGACGGTCGAGATCATCACGAGCCACAGCGTCGGGCGGTTCTGGAAGTGGACAACGCTGTATCTTCAGCTTCTCGGGGCCCGATTCGGTCGCTCATCGAACCACTGTTACGAGCGTATGACCTCGATCCAACGGCGATCACCAAACAGGTGAGGGCCGCGCACCGTGCGTTGCCGTTCCTACAGCACGTCATCCTCGTTGCGAAAGCGAAGGCGCTCTGACTTCGCTACTCACACGAAACGAGGAAGAATCGAGCCTTTATGTCGGCGTTTGAGCGTCCCACGGACGATTGGGACGATCCGCGGGATATCATCCAGCCGTGTGTAATCGACGAGTTCGAATCGATCGTCGTCTCGAAATATTTCGTCCGTCTCGCGATTCAGGTGACACCCGCCAGCGACGGTGTGCCACGCGGGCGCGAGTACGTCGTGGGCGACACCTACGGCGCCCTCTCCGCGGACGTGCTCGAGAAACCGGAACTCGCCACCTAGCTTCAGTACCCGGGCATCTCGGAGAGTGCGGCGTCAAAATCGGGGATGGTACAAAACACGAGTGACGCGATGACGACGTCGAAGGAGTCGTCTGCGAACGGAAGTGCTTCTGCACCGGTGCTTTCAATCTCGATGTCAAGCCTGAGGTCGCGTGCTCGTTCGAGCGCTTTCCGGCGCATATGTGGGTCTGGCTCTGTCGTGAACAGTGTGACATTTCCGCCGTCAACAACTGCTTCCCCGAAAGTACGGAAACATTGCACCTGTCCCCGCACCGAGGTCCAGAACCGTCCCGGAGATGTCATCCACGAGATAGTGGCGGTGTTCGGCAAGCACGGTTCGTTCTGCCGGTTTCATCACCGGATTGTACAGTCGCGCGAATATCGGATAAAACAGTTCAGTCATCTATATATTCCCGTTCAGTGTCATGAGTGTTTCCGTGGGCAACCCTTCCGGAGTCACTTCGGCTCCCGTTCAAGCAGCCGCGTATCGAGCACTGGCCAGTGACGTACACCGTCGGCATCTGGTTGTGGATTCTCGGCTTCCCAGCGATATTCTTCGCGGGCTACAGACGATTCGGAACTCGGACACCGTTCGGATCAACGCTGTGGCTGGCAGGTCTCCCAACGCTGGCGATGCTCGGATGGACCACGTACTGTCGGTTCTTCTAGCCGAAGCTCCACCCGCCCACCTGGAACGCCCCCGCCTACACGTTCGTTTGTTGGCTGTACTGTTCGACCTATGACGCCGTCTGGAGCAACACAGCCTATGCAATCGCGCTCCTCGGCGTCGTCGCCATGTTCCTCGTACTCCAGCGAACACGGACGCGTGGGTACGCACTCTTCGGGTTCGGCGTACTGGCACTACCGCTGGACTGCCAGCTCTATACGAGGGATACCGTCAAGCAAGAAGGGAGGGCTAGCTGTCCTCTGCAATCCCTGAGACCGGGTCGATCTCGTTGAGTGCTTCAGTCGCCACATCGCCGAGTTCTCCGGCTTCGATGTGAGAATTGCGCTCTCGAACCATCTCCTCGGAGTTATCCAAGTACCGGGCGGCGACTGTATATCCGAAGGCTCGGACGAGGACCTCGCCCATCCCGCGGCGGCCGCCGTGTGGAGCAAGATACTCGTGGTTCGGATGGTCGATCTCGATACCGGCCGCATCCGTGAGCCGCCGAAGAATCGAGCGAGCGCCGTCGGTGGTAATCGACTTCGGGCAGATATCCTCTTCGAGGGCCAATAGCAAATCCCTCGCGTAGGCGTCTCGCCGTTCCTGTATAGCCTCGGGTTGGGCGCCTTGATCAGTCAATTCCTCCCGAACCAAGTTCGCCAAGGTCCGCTGGTCGAACGTCGGGAACACCGGCCACCGGTCCGTCGGCGGATCCAGCAGTTTCCGGTAGCTCCGCAACGGTGCAATCACCGGGTCGGGGAGACTGGCGGCGTCCCACTGCTGTTTCTTCCGATAGACGTCCATACTCCCGTCCTCGAGGTCGATGTCTTCCCACCGAACGCCACGGCGGCGCGGGTCGTCGGGATCTCGGAGAAGCTCCCCCACGCGGACAGCCGTGTACGCGAGCTCGAACACGAGCGCCCGATCACGGGTCGCCTTCAGCGCCGCATATCGGGCTCGTTGCTTGTCAAATTGGGCTACGTTGTTGGGAATGGTGGTGTAGTCCTCGATGGCCTCACACGCCTGCTCGTCGACGTGCCGGGTGAGTGCGTGGCGCTGCTCGGGCGTCCAGACCTGCTGATCACCAGGCTTCCGGCCGTCGTCATCGGGGAGTGGTGCGGTCGCACTCGCTCGCTGGGCGTAGTGGGCTTCGAGGTACCCCTCGTTGACACACCAGCCACACCACGCCGAAATTTAGGCGTAGTAGGCCTGGACCGTGTTCTGCTTGAGTCCCCGGTCCCCAGAAAGGTGCCGAGCGTACTCCCGGAACACCCGCTCGTCGAGATCCTCGAAGGTCGGGTCGCGGTCGACGTCCTCGGGAGTAATCCCGGTATAGTTTGTCGTCCCACTCACCCGCAGCCCACTCCGCAAATCTGTCGAGCTCACGGGCGGCGTTCCGGCGGTAGTTCCCGCCCTCGCCGCCCCGACCCTTCCCCTTGTCCTGGAGATAGCGGTCGAAGGAACTCCGTAACGGACGCCCTGCGGGTTCCTGTCCGTTGGTGTCGTCGATCATGCGGAGTCAGAAACCTCCGAATTGTCCAAGTAGGAGATCGTGGCCGTCGTAACCTGGTCGGTGAACTCGTAGGTGACCGAGCCCTGCCGGCCGACGACGTGGAGATCGTCTTTCAGCGTGGCGACCGTCTAGGGGAGGACGTAGCTCTGCTGGCCTGGTTCCCCTCGGACCCACGCCTCGCTCGGCACGGCGAAGCTCCCTACGTGGTGGGACTGCGTGGTGAATGCGACGGCAATCGTCTCCTCATCGGGGTAGGGCATTCGCTCGCCGGAAACGACCAGCCACGGGCGGGGATTTCCTCCGTCCGTCTTGAACGGATCGGGGGCCCAGATGACGGTTCCGCGGTCAGCCATCCGGGATCACGACTCCTCGTCCGACTCGGTTTCAGACTCGATAGAGTCTACCGCGGTCTCCATCCAGGCCTCGACGTCGTCGTCGGAGAACCCGCCGTCGATGTCGTCGGCCGTGGCGGCGCCGTGCATCCCCGCCGACGCGACCGCATGCTCGGCGTCTACAATTGTCCAGAACCGGTCGCGGTGCTCGACGAGGCCGTGTTCTTCGAGACGCTTCAGCGTGGGGTCAACGCTCCCCTCGGGCACGCCGACGGCGTCGAACTCCTCGAGCAGGTCGAGGAGGACGACATCTACACCCACTACGTGAAGAAGACGGAATAATGAGCACGGATAACC
>NZ_JAQIVI010000590.1 GCF_028618695.1 Natrinema soli
GCACGAGCGCGCCCTCGCAGTCGGGACACGTCCCGATGGGCGTGCCGGCCGCCGAGGACGGGTAGTGGGCGAACCCGTCCTGGTCGTGAGTGGCGATCCGCAGCGTCTGGGTGTCCTTTTTCGCGACGAGGGTGAAGCCGCCGGTGCGATCGCTCGAGACGCTCTCGGCGCGGGTCAGCCACGCGACGGGCTGGTAGCCGTCGGTGTCGTGGACGAGAATGGTGTTGTCGGGTTTGACGATCGTCGTCACCCGGCCGCGGTACTCCTGTCGGTCGTCGCCCTCGGCGATAACGGTGCAATCGCCCGCGAGGACGCGGATCGCGTCGTCGATCATGGCCTGTCTGGCCGCGGGTTCGTACTTAAAGTCGCGGACGAGTGGACGGCGTCCCTGTCCGATCGGCGTCGCGTGATCGGCGCGCTCACCGGTTCATACAGCCGGCCGTCTCAGTCGAGACGGATGTACGTTCGCGTCGTCCCGACCCCCTCGAGCGGCCGAACGGTGTCGGTGATCGTCTCGAGGATGTCGTGTGAGTCGTCGCCCGTCAACTCGACCATGACGTCGAAGTCGCCTGCGAGGACGTGTGCGTCGATCACCTCCTCTGCATCGCACAGAGTCTGACACACCTCCTCGGCGGTTCCAGTTGCGGTATCGATCATCGTATACGCGTCGACCATCTCACCGCTCTACGGAACCGAGCGGCAAAAAACGGGTGTGCGCCAGCCGCCGGTTCACGCTTCGCTCGACTCCGCTGTCGCCTCGTCGTCACCGCTGACGCCCGCTTCGTCGGTTCGATTTTCACCGCCGACGTCGATCGGACTACCGGGGTCGCGGTCGGGACCGAGCGACCGTTCGCCGTCGTCCCCGGCGATCGATCGAGCGATCTCCGCGGTCTCGGGTCCGCCGAGGTCGCCGGCGCGGTCCCGAAGCATTTGAATCGATTCGACGTCGATACCGCGCTCGGTGAGCACCGCTTCGGGGAGTCCGGCTGCGGTCGTCTCGGCCGTCGCTGCCTGTCGCTCGAGGGTCCGCATCTCGACGACGGTCGTCGCGACTTCCGCGCGATAGCGCCCCTCGCTGATCTCGCCGGCCTCGCGGGACTCGTTCAGGTCCTCGAGTCTCCCCTCGAGTTTGGCGAGGCGCGCTTCCGTCTCGTCGAACTGCGCGGCGACGACGGCCGCTTTCGACTCGTTCGTCGCGGCGTTTGCGATCCGCACGCCGAACGCTCGTTCCGACACGTCACCCTCGATTTCGGCGTTCTGGACGCCGACGGCGGCGGCGAACTGTTCGCCGGGTTTGATCGACTCGTTTCCTGCCTCGGAATCGCTTGTCGCCTGTCCGCTCGCGCTCGAGGAGATGCTCGCCGCAGCGAGGGGAACCGCTATCGCGGCGACGACGAGTACCGCTGCCAGCGTGATCGATATGGTTCGGTTCATTGGTGGAAGTCGTACTTGCGTAGTGATAGCCACTCGAGTCGATGACTTGGGTTCATCGACGGTTTCCCCCATTCAACGCCGTTTTCGATCTGCTCCCGTCCGGCGATTTCGTCTCATTTCGGTTCGTCACCGCCGATATTCGTCGTGACGGGATCGTCCGCGTCGGGCAGCGAGAGCACGTTTTCGCGACCGAGGCGGAACGACTCGAGTTCCCCCTCATCGCGGAGCGCGCTGACCACTTTACTGGTCTTCGCGTCGGTCCAGTCGAGTTCTTCGACAACCGCCTGCTGTTTTATCCGGCCGCCGTTACCTTCGACGAGCCGGAGGACCTGTTCTTCGTTGGTGAAGAGCGCCGGATCCGGCGCTGCGGTCGCACTCGAGTCCGCCGATTCGTCGGCCGTCGCCGACGCCGATGTCGATGCCGTCGCGGATCCCGAACCAGATCCGGGGGTGCGCTCCGGATCGGTACCGGGCCCGGGAGCCCCGTCTCCGTCGGTCGTTTGCCCCGCCCCAGACGTGCGGTTGCGGTACCACCACATACCGCCAGCACCGAGGCCGGCCACGACAGCGACGATTCCCGCGATCATCGTCGTGCTGGCCCCGGTCCCGCCGCTGGCGGCGGTAACGACGACTCGCGGTTCGCCGGAGACGAAGTCCGTCTCGCCGCCCCGCCAGATCACCGCGTTCTCGCGTTCGTCGTCCGGATCGGGCGTCACAGACGTTCGCTCGTAGCCGTCCGGCCACTCGAGCAGCAATCGGGTCCCGTCGTCGAGATAGATTCCCTCGACGGCGTCACCGGCGCGGATCTCGTCGCCCTCGACGGCGGCGAACCCGTCCCAGCGGAACGAGTATCTGACGACGCCGTACTCGCGTGCGAGCGACTGTCGCGCGGTACTCACGCTGAACTCATCCGCGGCCATCTCGCGGCCCGTCGCGTTGCTCGCCGTCGAAACCGTCTCGTCCATCCGGTCGGCGAACGACTGCGTGTGATTTTCGGGATCATCCCGAATGTCCGCTTGCAGCGACTCGAACCCCTCCGTGCTCTCGTTGTCGTCGAGGCGGACCCAGAACTCGACCGTCCACTCGGCGGTCCCGTCGGGCTCGAGTGCGACGTCCATTCGGACCTCGTCCGCGTCGATCTGGTCCTGCTGGAGCGTAAACGGACTCGGTTGGGGCTGGCCGGCGTTCGTGGTTCCGGTGGCAGCAACAGCGACGACCGGTCCCGATCCGCCGAGGAGCGCCGCGGCGACCACGATCGCGACGCCGGCGCGAACGTTCATACGTGTCGGTACTTGCCACTTCGCTTAAAACATACGAAAGTCCTACTACGGCGTGTGACCGCCCGTAAACGTTCGATCCGTCGATTCAGTTCGAAATTGAAAACTTCGAGTCAATTCCCGTTATCGTTCAGTCCGGGCGCACCGCTGCCGGCAGTGAGGTCCCGAACGACTTCGCCGAGCGAATCGATAACGCCACTGACGGCGTCAGTTATCGTCCCGAGAACGTCGGAGACGAACTCCGGTACCGAATCCGGAAGGTTGTCTGGTGGCCCATCCGCTGGCTGTGCTGTGACGGCTCCCGTTGCGCCGGTGAGGAGCGTGAGCGCAACCGCGATCGCGAGTATCGTTTGTCTTTGCATCACGACCGGACGGAAGGCTCTCACCCACATCAACCGGTCAGTTCGTGACCTCGATTTGATCCGATTTGGGCCGAATGTCGACCGTTTTCGGTCGACTGCGGATCACTACGCGCCGGGAACGCCGAACGCTCCGACGCCGAGGCCCAAGACGGCGTTGAGAACCAAGAGGATGACGAGCGCGGCGAGCCAGGCGATGAACCCGATGGCCGCGGCCGTTCCCCAGCCGCCGGGGTACCGCCAGTTGATCACCCAGACCCAGGCGATCAGTGCCAGTATCGGGCCCAGAAGTGGTACCCACGACGTTAGCGCCCACGCGATCGCTCCGAGGAAGGCCGTGACGATCGCGTGTGAATAATCCTCAACGTCGACGATGAGTCGCGCGCTGACGAAGATCGCCAGCCCACCGATGAGCAGTGCGACGACGAAGGCAACGAGCGATCCGATGACGGAGACCATGTGAAACACTTCACCGTCCAGACGATTATAGTAATCCCTTTCAGTACCGCCGCTGGCGCGTCGACGGCGGCTGGACCGTCAGCACGGACGCTGACTCTCCCATCGGAAGCGACTGATACAGCGTGAATACTGCTATCGCGGTCGGCATCGATACTACTGCAGTCGTTTCTGACGTCAGTAGGCGAGGTTCGGTGGAGGAACGCGTCAGCGGGGAGGAGAGCGTCGGCGGGACCGCAATTCAGGCACCCGGCACGCCGAGTGCCGAGACCGAACCGATACCGACCAACTCGAGGGCGGCGAGGACGACGACGGCCGCCGCCCAGGCGGCGATACCGGTCGCACTGGATCCGATCCAGCCGACTCGGTAGCGCCACTTGACGACCGCGACCCAGGCGACGATCGCCAGCAGCCCGCCGAGTAGCGGTATCGACTCGAGGAGCGCCCAGGCCAGCGCGCCGAGCAGTGCGGTCACCACCGCATGGCCATAGTCTCGAGCGTCAGCGACGACGCGGGCGGCGACGTGGAGGGCCAGACCGCCGACCAGCAGGCTCACGGCGAACGTCAGCACCCGGTCCTCGAGACCGAGCACCATCGGCGAAGCCGGTGCGGGCATGGGGAGTCAGTTACGCGTCAGACTGGTCGTCGCTATCGGACGACTCGTTCTGTTCGCCGTCATCAGTCTGTTCGCCGTCGGTTTGCTCGTCGTCGGTCTGCTCGTCATCTCCTATCTGTGTCTCGTTGTCGGCGGCGTCGTCTTCGTCGGCGTCGTCAGCCTCGCCGCTCTCGTCGATATCTTCGCTTTCGTCGGTGTCGTCAGTTTCGTCGTCACCAGGCGTCACCGCACTGATGGCGTCGCCGAGCGTGCCCTCGAGGTCACCGCTCAGGAACGACGAAATTCGGACGTGGATTTCGGACACGTGATCGGGGACCTGATCAGGGAGGTCGACGGCGGGCCCCTGTCCGTTCCGTTCGTCGGCGGCACCGCCGGCAGCGGCCCCGTTCTCGCTTCGATCCTCGCGGTCGTCTGCGTGCGCTTCGTCGGTGCTATCCGCGCCCCCGTCTACGGAGACGGGTGCACTTCCGGGCGCTGCAGCGGCGAAGCCGGTTGCCGCGATCAGTACTGCGCAGGCAGCTGCGATGAGCGTCGTTCGTTTCATGGCTTGCATCCGACTCTCGGTGGCCGGATGAACTTGAAGGGGGTGCGTCGTGTATCCGGTTTTCGAGCGTTTGAAGCCGCTTTGCGGACGTTTTCGCGGGTTTGAACCCGTTCAACGCGGATCGAATCGGATCACACCGGTGACGGTCGGCGGGTCACACCGTCCCGACGAATCCGAGGAGCCGACGCGGCGGCGCGTCGGCGACACGACGACTCGAGGGCCGTCCCCTCGAGTCAATATCTAGCACGGTCACAACGGGTTTCTACGGTGCGAGCGACGCTTACGTATGGTCGACCTGACTGCCGAAATCGTCCTGTTCGAGGGCTTCGACGAACTCGACGCGATCGGTCCCTACGAAGTGTTGCAGAACGGTGCCCAAGCCGGTGCGTCGCTCGAGACGCGGCTGGTCACGCTCGCGGAAACCGATCTCGTGACGGCGAGTCACGGCCTCCGCGTCGAGCCGGACGGAACGATCGGCCGACCGGATCTCCTGCTCGTTCCCGGCGGCGGGTGGACGACCGCGAACAGCGGCGTCCGGGTCGCCGTCGAGGACGAGAGCCTGCC
>NZ_JAQIVI010000591.1 GCF_028618695.1 Natrinema soli
GCAACTCCTCGTCCTTGACGGTCAGGTGCGGATCGTCCGCGAGGACGGTTCCGACGCCGACCACGACGGCGTCGCTCGAAGCCCGGAGCCGATCGACGCGTGCGAAGTCCGCCTCGCCGCTGATCGCGATCTGTTCGCGCCGGCGCGAGGAGAGTTTGCCGTCCGCACTCGCGGCGGCGTTGACGACGACGTGCATATTCGTGGTGGGCGGTCGATCGTAAAGAAATCCCGTGTCTCGGCGGCTGTGGTCCAGTCCGGTCTCAGCGTCCGCGTTCCAATACACTTCACACGCTGATTACACTTCGCACGCCGATTCCAGATACGCGCCGCGGATGCGGTCCCGCCCGCCGACTACACGGTCCTATATAGTATTAAATACGAAACATATAAACGACTTATCCGGTCTCGGTGGAGAGTTCGGACGTATAACACGTGACGACCGGGACCTCCGCGTTCGGCGACACGGTATCGTTCGACCACCGACATATCGACCTCGAGAACCGGGACGACGTCTACGTCGTCGGTGACGTTCACGGCTGTCTCGACGCGCTCGAGGCGCTGCTGGAGACGCTCGATCTCAGCGGTACCGATCTGGCCGTGTTCGTCGGGGATCTGGTACGAAAGGGGCCGGAGAGCGAGGCCGTGCTCGATCGCATCAGACGGTCGCCGCGGCTGCTCTCGGTCAGGGGGAACAACGAGCGAAAGCTGCTCGAGGGCGAGGCCTCGCTGCCGGCCCTCGACGCGGCCGACTCCCGGTATCTGCAGTCGCTTCCGACGGCGATCTCGTGGGACGGCGGCCTCGTCGTTCACGGCGGCATCGATCCGAACAGGCCGCTGGCGGCCCACTCCGCGGAGGACGTGTTGACGATGCGATCGCCGGACGGCGACGGCTACGACGGTCCCTTCTGGTTCGAGACCTACGAGGGACCGCCGCGGGTCTTTTTCGGCCACACCGTCCTCGACGCCCCGATCGACCGGGAGTGGGCGGTCGGCCTCGATACGGGGTGTGTCTACGGTGGAACGCTCACGGCCTACGACGTCCGGCGCGATCGGTTCCACAGCGTCGCCGGAGCCGATCACGTGGAACGATCGTCCGAGAAGTTCGTCACGCTCGACGACAGTTGAGGGGAATTTGAGATGAACGAAGGAGATACGACCGAGACCGACGAAGAGGGTTCGAAACCGGACGACCAACCGACCGAATCCGCGACCGACGAAGCGGCTTCGTTTGCCTTTCGATCGGCGCTGGACGGTGAAGCGGGAGGGGACGCCGACTCGGAGGCGGTCGACCGATCCGCGGCGGAGCGCGACGACTCGAGTCCGATCGAGCGAACCGCACGGTGGTGTGATTCCGATTCGACAGCGTCGGAGGCGGCGAAGACAGCTGCTGGAACCGATGACACCAATATCGACTCGAGCAACGCCAGCGAAACGGCGACGCTCCCCGTTCCAGCCGAGGACGCCGACCGCGTCGATGCGTCCACCGAGACCGACTCGCCGACGGCAGCCGATGGGATCGAACGATCGACCACCGAATCCGGGGACTCGGCGATCGACTCCTCGAGCGTCGACCTCACGCAGCCGTCCTACTACCTGAACCGTGAGCTCAGCGAACTCGCCTTCCAGCGTCGCGTCCTCCACGAGGTGGGGGACGAGACCAATCCGCTCTTAGAGCGGGTGAAGTTCCTCGCGATCGTCACGACGAACATGGACGAGTTCTTCCGCAAACGGGTCGGGGGACTGAAACAGCAGATCGCGGCCGGCGTCACCGAGGAGACGCCGGACGGTCGCACGCCGCGAGAGCAGTGGGCGGACGTCCTCGAGGAATCTCGGCCGCTGCTCGAGCGCCAGGCCGAGTGGTACCGCGAGGAGATCCGACCCGCACTGGCGGACGCGGGGATCCACATCGTCGGGTACGACGACCTCGCCGCCGTCGAGCGTCGGAAGCTGCGCGAGTACTTCGAGAGTTCCGTCCTGCCGACCCTGACTCCGTTGACGTTCGATCCGGCCCACTCGTTCCCGTTCATCTCGAACCAGAGCCTCTCGCTGGCCGTCCTGACGCGAGAACGGGCCGATGCCGATCTCACCTTCTCGCGGGTGAAGATCCCGCGCAACCAGCTCCGGTTCGTCCAGCTCGGCGACGACGCGCGGTACGTCCGCCTCGAGGACATCGTTCGGGCGAACCTCGATCTGCTCTTCCCGGATGTCGAGGTGGTCGACACCGCGTTGTTCCGGGTGACGCGTAACGCGGAGGTTCGCCGCAACGAGGAGGTCGCCGAGGACCTGATCGAGATGATCGAGGAGGTCATCGAAGAACGCCGGTTTGCCACCGCCGTCCGGCTCGAGATCGAGAGCGACGCGCCCGACGAGATCCGCGACATCCTCACGCGCGAACTCGACCTCGACGATCGGGAGGTGTTCGCTCTCGACGGACCACTCGAGTACCGAGATTTCGCGGACTTCACCGAGCTCGACCGACCGGAACTGAAGCTGCCCGAGTGGTCGCCACAGCCCCATCCGCGGCTGGGGCGGTGCGAGGACGGAACGAACGTGTTCGACGCGATCGGCGACCGCGACGTGCTCGTCCACCACCCCTACCACTCCTTCGAGGAGACCATCCAGCGGTTCCTCGAGGCCGCGGCGAACGATCCCGACGTGCTCGCGATCAAGGCGGCCATCTACCGGACCGCCAGCGACTCGCAGGTGATCGAGAGCCTGATTCAAGCCGCTCGAAACGGCAAACAGGTGGCCGTTATGGTCGAACTGAAGGCCCGCTTCGACGAGGAGAACAACCTCGAGTGGGCGAAGAAGCTCGAGGAGGAGGGGATCCACGTCGCCTACGGGACGATCGGGTACAAGACCCACACGAAGACGTCACTGGTGGTCCGCGAGGAAGACGACGGGGTGCGCCTCTACTCCCACGTCGGGACCGGTAACTACCACTCCGAGACTGCGAAGCGCTACGAGGATCTGGGCCTGCTCACGGCCGATCGAGACGTCGGGCAGGACCTCGTCAGGCTGTTCAACTACTTCACGGGCCACTCGATGTATCGGGACTACCGGAAACTGCTCATCGCGCCGGGGAATATGCGCGATCGCTTCGTCGAACTCGTTCGGGCCGAAGCCGAGCGCGCCCGCGACGGCGACGACGCCCGTATCGTCGCGAAGATGAACCGTCTCGAGGATCCGAAGATCGTCCGCGAACTCTATGAAGCGTCGATGGCCGGCGTCGATATCGATCTCGTCGTCCGCGATATCTGTCGACTTCGGCCCGGACTCGAGGGGATCAGCGAGACGATCGACGTCTACAGCGTCGTCGGCCGGTTCCTCGAGCACTCGAGGATCTTCTACTTCCGCGCCGGCGGCGAGGACCGATACTACATCGGCTCGGCCGACTGGATGACCCGCAATCTCGACAGCAGGGTCGAGGCGATCGCGCCGATCGAAGACCCGCGCCTCCAGGGGCGACTCGAGACGATCCTCGAGACCCTGCTGGCGGACGATGCGAACAGATGGGTGATGCGTTCGGACGGGAGCTACGATCGGTGCCGGGCCGATGAAGACGGAGCGACGACGAACGTCCACGAGACGTTCATGCGTTCCGCACTCAACGACGTTCGGAACAATCCTCGGACATGACATCCTCCCCGGCGTGAGCGCCGGGGTTTCCTTGCGCTGGGAGTCTCGGCTATGCCGAGTCCACGGAGGCAACTTGCGGGTTCGTGTGCTCCTCGTTGGGACGGTGAGAGCGTGGTGACTCCAGCCATTCGTGACTGTCCCACTTGAGTACGAGCGCATCAAACGTGTGAAAAACGAACACGGCCTGACGTGGCGTGGGATGTTGATCCACGCCGCCGACGACTTGGAGACTCCGGCCGAGGAGTAATCGGTGGTTCGCGTCGTAGAGTGACGCGATTCACTCCCGTCCTCAGAACGCTTCGCGTTCTGATGTGCGAACGAGACGCGAAGCGTCTCGTCAACGCCGTAAACGGCGGGACTCTCTCGCTGTTTTAGGTAGTCGATTCAATCAGCCCCCTTTCTGTTGGCGGCCAGTTCGATTGGTAGCGGTAAGTGGGCCGATTCCGTCGCGCTCTCGGCGAACGGTCACCGTTACGCTCCGCCTGGACTTCGTACGGAGCGCATAGAACGGATATTGATTCCTCAATATCACAACTAGCAGTGGCTTTGTACGTGTCGTCGGTCGATTCGCATACACGGCTACTTCCCGAACCCATGACCGAATTCACCAGCGGTTACGACGATCGATCCGCCCGACGTCGACTCGCCGCGGTCGCGCAACACGAGAGCGACGCGCCCGCGCTCGAGTCGATCGTCGTCCGATACGAGGACCGCCCCGATCGGTGTACGATCGCGCCGCGCGAGTGCTCCGAGGAGGACCAGTTGACGACGTGGATATCGGCGAACGTCCGAACGTTCGTCGATCTCGCCGACATGCAGTGACAGCCTCCTCGCCGTAAATCAGGTTCGGCGTCTCCCGTGACTGGCGGGAGATTCTCGCCGCAAAAAGACAGCGAGCGTCCGCTCGGCTCCGATCCGAGGGCCGCTGCGCATCGCTCGAGTCGTGTCGTGCCGTGTCAGTACCAGCGATGGCTCATCACTGAACTCGTGGCGATACAGACGCCAAACTTGTCTATATAGACCTATTGTTGAGAACCATTATCGATTGAGCGATACAGTCGAGTAGGTACTAAAAATAGGCGAGAGTGCCGTCAGACAGCATGAATGCTACCGATCCATATCTCTCTATAGACTGGTGGATTTATATTGTTACAGTAGAAAGGGCTGCGTATGGAGACGCGAAAAGTCCAGGTGACTGGCGGGTCGACGTACACCGTTTCGCTGCCGAAAACATGGGCGACCGACAACGGCGTGAGCAGCGGGACGACGGTCGAGTTCTATCCCGAGGACGACGAACTGCTCCTCACTCCCGAACGCGAAACGCGCCGACAAGAGGGGACGATGGACGTCTCCGGGCTCGGGGACGAACAGCTCATGCGGGCGGTGATGACGATGTACGTCAGCGGCTTCGACGTCATCTCGCTGGAGGCAGGCCGGATCACGACCGAGCAGCGCAGCGCGATCCGCGATGCGACCCAGCGACTCGTCGGGGTCGAGGTGCTCGAGGAAACCAGTGACAGCGTGGTCATCCAGGACCTCCTCGACTCCTCGGAGCTGTCGATCGTCAACGCCGTCACGCGGATGCGCCTGATCGCCAAATCGATGCTCGAGGACGCGGTGACCGCGCTGATCGAAAACGACGACGACATCGCTCGCGACGTGATCGAGCGCGACGACGACGTCGACCGGCTCTGGCTCGTTGTCTCGCGGATCTTCCGCGCGACGCTGCGATCGCCCCGCGCCGTCGAGGAACTGGGCGTCTCACGCGAGGCCTGTTTCGACTTCCACTCGAGCGCCCGCCAGCTCGAGCGGATCGCCGACCACGCCGTCAAGATCAGCGATATCGCGCTCAAACTCGACGAGCTTCCCGCCGACGTGGCCGACGCCCTCTACGGACTCCACGCCGAAGCCACGAGCGTCTTCGACCAGTCGATGGACGCGCTGTTCGCCGACGAGTCCGAGGAGGCGAACCGGCTCGGGCACGACGCCCTCGCGGCCGTCCTCGAGATCGACGATCACACCCGACAGATCGACGATACGCTTCGCGATCTCGAGCCAGCACAGGCCCAGTCGCTGGGGCTGATCGTCGACTCGCTGTCCAGAAGCGCCGACTACGGCGGCAACATCGCCGAGACGGCGTTACAGAAGGCGGCACCGCGGCCCTGAATCCGCGGCAGCGCCGCTCGGGAACAGTGCGCAAAAACCGACAGAAAACCGTCGATCGCTACTCCTCGAGGAGAACGGCGTTGACCTGACCGGTCTGACCGGGTCGGGACCGGACGCGGGCTCGACCCTCGCTCGTCTCGATGACGGCTCCCTTGGTGATGATGTTCCGGCGGATATAGTTCGGGTTGGCGTCGTTCTCGACGACGTCCTCGATATCCGCGGGCACCGTCTCGTCGCCCTTGTTGACGCTCGCGACGTTCGTGGCGAGCGCTCGCGTCTTCGTACCGTTACCGCGGACGTCGACGGTCCGGAATCGCGGCTCGCCGACCTCGGTCTCAGTCGGCAGTCGGCCGAGTTCGTCCTTGCGGCGATTTCGAACGTTCTTCAGTCGGCCGCCGGTTCGCTTGCGCGTAGAGCGTCCCTGATCTTGCATACCCAATCAAAATCCTGGCGTCTACTTGAATGCACTGCTACGACCTTTTGCTCTGCGGGCGCGGTAAGCGGATGTCGACACCCTCTTTCTGGCTATCACAAACGCTTGGGCCATCTGTCACGCCTCCGTCGCCTCCGCTCTATAGGAGTCGGGTTCACTTCGACTCCCCCAATCACATCTCTTCCATCGAGCGATTCCGGTCACTGAGGCACTACGGTAGTCGATTTCGCGTGTCGTTGCTAGACGTCCGAACTGATCGGTCAGTCTTCGGACCGTCTCGAGAACTCGTTCTTCGGATACTTTCAAGCCAGTCACCTTTTCGAGTCCGCGTCTCTGCTGCGTTCGTCGTCTGGAATGATTCCGATCGAGAGATTGCAACTATCGGATCGGGAACTGCTCGTCTTCGTTGCCGAACAGTAGTGCGATATCAATCGTCTGTACTGAACGGTAACTACGTATATGAACTGAACATCGAATTAGTATTCACTGGTCAATTCAAAAGGGCTATAGTTGGTCATCTCCCAATCACTTCAATGCGCCTCTGGAACCGCTTCGCGGGCGTTATTGGTGGGCGGAATGTGATTCTAGCTCTCGGTGGGCTGTACCTCATACTTGTTGTGGGCTGGGTGTTCATGCCGACTTCT
The DNA here is from genome assembly GCF_028618695.1 of Natrinema soli. The sequence goes on from NZ_JAQIVI010000591.1 coordinate 6,883, forward strand.
CCAGAGATGGCTCCTGTGAATACTCTCATCGTTGCCAGCTTTATCGGCGGTTCTGGTGCCATCCTCCTCGTGGGCGGATATCGATTGCCCCGCACCGACATCCACCCGAGATTCTACTCCACTATTGCCGGCTGGTGTCTCGTCGGTATTGGGATAATGCTCGCCATCCTCGCGCTTTACAAGTTCCAGCCCGGTCCAAGCATCTCCAACCCAATTCGATCTGTGCTTATACTTACGGGGTTCAGTTCCGTCGCCGGATACGGTGTGGGGACGTACGCTGCGCATGCGAAAACACGGGCCCATCAACTTGAACGACAAAATCGTCTGCTGGAACAAACCCAAAGACAACTCGAAGAATCGAACCAACGGCTCGAGCAGTTTGCGTACGCCGCATCTCACGATCTGCAAGAGCCGCTCCGAATGGTTTCAAGTTATCTGGAACTTATCGAGCGCCGATACGGCGATGAACTCGACGAAGATGGTGAAGAGTTCCTCGACTACGCGATCGACGGATCGGAACGAATGAAAGAGATGATCGATGGGCTGCTCGAATATTCACGTGTAGACACGCAGGGTGACCCATTCGAACCCGTTGCTCTCGACGAGGTGCTTGCAAACGTTCGCCAGGATCTCGAACTACAGATCGATGAGACCAACGCCACTATCGAAACCGACGAGTTACCACGCATTGAGGGTGATGAGAGCCAGTTACGCCAACTCTTTCAGAATCTCCTTTCGAACGCGATTGAGTATACTGGCGACGAACCGCCACGGATCGTCGTTTCCGCTGAGCGCGATACCGAGGAATGGATCATTTCGGTTCGTGATAACGGCATCGGGATCGATCCAGAGGATCAAGACCGCGTCTTCGAGGTATTCCAACGGCTTCACAGCCAGGAAGAGCATTCGGGGACGGGAATCGGACTCGCACTCTGTAAACGAATTGTCGAACGACATAATGGCGAGATTCGGGTTGATTCCACGCCCGGCGAAGGGACGATGTTCACGTTTTCGTTACCAGCAGTGACCGATAGGGTGGATACCCGCTCTACACAAAGCGGTTCAACATCGACCTAAACAGTCTATTCGAGTCAGCCTCGTAACCGACCCAGCCTCGTAACTGACCGTATGCCTCGATCTTCGCTGCGATTAGCCGGTTGGAAACGTATTGGCCGGGTCGATTGACCTGTCCACACCGCTAAGGGGCCAAAACGGCTCGTCCGTCCCCGCTCCAGAAATCACTTCCCTCGCATCTCTCGATTGCCACTGAGAAACGACAGTCGTCATTCGTCCGGAACCAGACAGTACGCGTGGCCGGGCTCCTCGAGCACCGTCTCCTCGTCGTCATTGTAGTAGTTCGAGAAGGCGCCGCGCTCGGCGTAGTAGATCCGGCCGTCGCGGGGGATCGCGCCGCTGGTGACGTGGCCGCGGTTTTCGACCCGCCAGCGCCGGTTTCCGGTTTCTCTGTCGAGTGCGTATAGGTGGGTGTCGTAGGAGCCGACGAGTATCGTTTCGGCCGTGGCGGTGATCGAGCCGATAACGTGGCCGTCGACGTCCGTCGACCACAGTTCGTCGCCGGTCGCGGCCTCGAGCGCGTAGACGTGGTGGCTATCGCTACCAACGTAGACGACTCCTCGGTCAGGGTCGATCGCCGGATTCGACATGACGACGTCGCCGGTGTCGAACGACCACTCCTCGTTGCCGTCGGCGAGATCGAGGCGGTAGAACCGGCCGTCCCAGGAGCCGACGAACGCCGCGCCGTCGTACGTCGGGATCGTTCCCTTGATCTGCGCACCGAGATTGAACCGGCCGTCGGCCATCGATTCCCCGTCGGGACCGCCCTCGCCGCCCGCCTGGAACGACCAGGCGAACTCGAGGGAGGGAAACTCCCAGCAGTAGACGACGCCGTCGTTGGAGCCGGTGACGAGCCGGCCGGCCTCGCAGTCGATCGCGGGCGAGGGATGGGGCATTCCCCAGATGCGGTCGTCGCTCCAGGTCGGATTCCCGGTCGCGGCGTCGACCTCCCACAGCGCGCCGCTGGCGGGATTCTTGTGTTCGGTGAGGAGGTAGAGCGAGCCGTCGACGTACGCGGGGCTCGAGCCGATCGCGATCGCATCGCCGAACTCGCGCATTCGGGTGTGCCAGATCGTGGTTCCGGAGTCGACGTCGACGGCGTAGAGTTCGCCGTCGTAGCCGCCGATGTAGGCGGTGCCGTCGGCGATCGCCGGCGTTCCGTGGAAGCCGAGGCTTCTGCCGGCTCCCGTCTCGAGGTTCCAACGGTGTTCGCCGGTCGGTCTGACGGCGTGAATCCGACCGTCGTCGCCGGCGATCAGCACCGTCTCGCCGCCGGGCGTCGGCCGGGGCGTCGATTTGGCCGCGGTGTGGCCGATGCGGTTGACCGGGAACGACCAGTCGACGGTCACCGATGACGGAACGGTTTCCTCGGGGTAGTAGCCGTACCGTCGCAGTCCGCGACGGAACATCGACACGTCGTCGTCCGCCGGCAGCGGCACGT
>NZ_JAQIVI010000592.1 GCF_028618695.1 Natrinema soli
GACCGCCCACGCCGTCTCGCGGACGACCCGTCCGTATCGCGGTGCGTAGTGGTTGCCGCCGAAGCCGACGACCTGTCTGGACCGATGGGGGTCGACGTGTCGTAACTCGAGGATGGCGCGCGCCACGGCATCGGCACCGGCGGGATCGTCCCACTGTTCGTCGCCGCTGCCGAGTTCCGCGAACAGCGACGGGCAGCCCACTTCGGAGGGGCCGTGGTGCGTACACTCCATTCCAACGTCGTACCGCTCGGGGGCGTATTCGTCGAACGCCTCGAGCAGCCGATTCAGCGCGTTCGGCGCGGCCTCGGCCAGCGCGTCGGGCTCGCCGCCGAACTCGGCGTGGCCGAAGTTGCCCGTGAAGTGGCCCGTCAGTAGCGCGCCGGTGTCCCCCGAGTGCCGGGAGGCGAAGACGAGCAGGTCGGGGTCACAGTCGAAGGCGTCAGCGGGCCGCTCGAGGTCGATGTGTAACTCGTCGAACGAGCGGAGTTCTGCCCCATCGGTCCGATAGTAGGTGCCGCCCCCGTCGGCCGCCGGGAGGTCGTCGTCGGTCAGTTCCGTCCAGTCGGCGCGCTCGCGGAGGCGGTCACAGACGTGCCCCGAGGCGCGGTCGGCGCGACTTTCGACGATCGCGAGCCCGGTCATATCCGTGATCGCGTTTTGATGACGTTAACGTCGCCGGTTTCCTCCCAGAGCGGCTGTCACTTCTGCCGATGCCGAGAGCACGGAAATACCCGTAGCAACGGCTACCCGTAGCTTTTCGTGTGTAGCGATAACACATAACGTAGATTGGTTGGTCGATCAATGACCGAGAACACGTCGAACGAAGCGACCCACACCGAAGCCGAAGATCAGTCGGTCGATTTCGATCTCGACATCGCCGATTTGAGTTCGCTCACCGGTGATTTCGCTATCGTGCCGTTCGACGCCGACGGACGCGTCACCGCGTGGAACGCGGGTGCGCGTCGCCTCACGGGATACGAGGGGGAGACGATCGTCGGCTCCCACTATCGGACCGTCTTCCCGCAGGACGACCGCGACGACGGACAGCCGGCGCGGTTGCTCGAGCGAGCGGAATCCGACGGAAACGCCGAGACTGACGGGTGGCGCGTCCGGAGCGACGGGAGCCGGTTCTGGGCTCGCGAAGTGATCGCGGCGGTCCGGGAGGGTGGCGAGGTTGGCGTCCCCGCCGATCGTTCGGATGCCGACCTCCGAGGGCACGTCTGGTTCGTCCACGACCGAACCGAGGAGCGCGAGCGGATTCGAGCGCTCCGTGAGGAGAAGGCCTTCGCCGAACACGTCTTCGAGGCGCAACCGGACATCGTCTACGCGTTCGACGCGGAGGGTTCCCACCTCGAGTGGAACGACCGGTTGCCGGCGGTGACGGGCTACACCGAGTCAGAAGTGGCCGAAATGGCCCCGACCGAGTTCATCGCACCGGACGATCGGGATCGAATCGCCGCGGCGATTCGACGGATCCTCGAGGAGGACGAGTACGTAACTATCGAAGCGGACCTCCTGACGAAGGACGGCCGCCGAATACCGTACGAGTTTAACAGTGCCCGAATCACCGATGACGACGGCACCGTGCTCGGCTTTACCGGGACCGGCCGCGATATCAGCGAGCGCGAGGCCCGCGAACGCGCGCTTCGCGAGGAGAAAGCGTTCACGGAGAGCATCCTCGAAGCGCAGCCGGATCTGCTCTACGCGTACGACGCCGAGGGAAATCTGATCGAGTGGAACGACCAGTTCGAACGCGCGACGGACTACGAACCGGACGAACTCGCGGGCCTCGATCCGCTCACGTTCATCGCTCCGGAGGACCGCGAGCACATCGGCGACGCGATCGAGCGCATCCTCGATGACGGAGAGCGCGTCACCGCCGAAGGGACGATCCTCACGAAAGACGGCCGGCGAATTCCCTACGAGTTCAACAGCGCCCGCATCACCGACGACGACGGTACCGTGCTCGGCTTCACCGGCGTCGGCCGAGACATTCGAGAGCGCAAGGCCCGCGAGCGCGAACTCGAGCGCCTGGAACGCCTCAATACGGTTATTCGGACGATCGACGAGACGATGGTCGCGGCCGATACTCGCGACGAAATCGAAGGCGCGATCGTCCGGGAGTTCGCGTCGGCCGACGCGTACCGATTCGCGGTCATCGGCCGAGCCGACACCGCGGCGGCGACTGACGGGGACGCGTGGGAGCCCGTTGCCTGGGCGGGGATCGACGCCCAGTCTGCGCCCGTCCTCTCCTCGTTCGTCGACCCGCCGACCGATGCGGACGGCGAGTCGGTGCTCGAAACGCGCGCCGTCCAGCGGTATCGGTCCCTCAGTGAGAGCCCGGTCGAGACGTGGCGACACCACGCCGACGAGGAAGGGTACGGCTCTGTCGCCGTCGTCCCGGCCGTCGCGAGCGATCGGTCCCTCGGAGCGCTCGTGATCGCCGCGAACGAGCCGTCGGCTTTCGCCGACCGGGAGCGGGAGGTGCTTCAGGAGTTTGGGGGAACGATCGGCCACGCGATCAACGCGATGACGATCCGCCGACTCCTCTATCAGGACACCGTCATCGAACTCGAGTTCGAGTCGACCGATCGGGGCGATGCCTGTATCAGACTCTCGGACGAGCTCGGTTGTACGCTGTCGATCGACCACGTGTTGCCGCTGACCGACGGAGTGTTCGTCTACTACATCACCGCGTCCGACGCCGATCCCGAACGCGTCCGCGAGGTCGCTCGCGACGACGATGCGTTCACGGAACTGCGGCTCATCGACGCCAACGACGAGAGCTACTGGGAGTGCGTCATCCGCGGATCGACGATCACCGATCACCTCGCGGACTACGGCGCACGACTGCAGTCGAAAACGATCCGCGACGGTGTCGCGGATCTGACGGTCCAGGTCAGCCCCAATGCGGACCTTCGCGGACTCGTCAATCGGATCACGTCGACGTATCCCGACAGTCGACTCCGCTCGAAGCAAACCGTCGAGCGACCGGTCGATACGCGCGGCGACTTCCGGCAAACCGTCGAGTCGATGCTGACCGACAAACAGCGCGCGGCTCTCGAGGCGGCCTACCACGGCGGCTACTTCGAGTGGCCGACGCGAAACAGCGATGCGTCCGAGGTCGCGGACCGACTCGGCATCGCCCGACAGACCTTCCACCAGCACCTCAGAGTCGCGCAGGCGAAGCTCCTTTCGGCGTATTTCGACGCGACCGACTGACTACCACCGCCGGATACCAGAGCATGCTGGTACACTCCTTTCCCCCGCTCGTTGTCTCTATCGGGCAATGAGTACACCCCCACTCGCCGAACTGACGACGGCGCTGGACGTTCTCGCAGCGCCGCGACGGCGATACCTCCTCGCGACGCTGCTCGAGCAGGAGGACACGACTTCGATCGACCGCTCGTCGGCGTCGAAACGGTCGTCGATGGAGCGACTCGCGATCGACGTCACGACCGTGGAACACGGCTGTCCGATCGTCACCGACGAGCAGTGCGAGCGCGTCCACACGGACCTGATTCACGCCCACGTTCCACGGCTCGTCGACGCCGGGCTAGTGACCCAACGCACCGACGGTGGCGAAACGACTGTCGCCCTCGCGGAGCACCCCATCTTCGAGTCGAAGTGGGTCCGTTCCCTCCTCGCCGACCCGATCGGCGAAACGCTTCCCATCGACGAGACGACGGTCGACCGGACCCTCGAGGCCCTTCGCAACCCGCGTCGCCGAACCGTCTGTGCCGTCCTCTCGAGGCGGCGCGGAACCGTCTCCGTCACCGATCTCGCCGCAGCGGTCGTCGCGCGAGAGGGCGGCGACGGGACGCGGCTCGTCGACGTCACCGAGCCCGAGTGTACCACCGTCTCGGCGGCGCTCGTCCACGAGCATCTACCGGTACTGTCCGAAGCGGGTCTCGTCGAGTACGACGCCGAGGCGGCGCAGGTCGCGCTCGCGACCGATGCACCGCAGTGGCGAATCGACTGGGTGACCGAGGGGCCACTCGCCGACGTTTCGGATCTCGTCCGCCGTCCCACCGGACGAGATCGTCGTTCCGACTCGAGCGGTGCTTCGGACGGGGCGACGACCGAGTCGACGGCCGCGGATGCGCCGGCCCCGATGGCGTCAGCAGCGAACGGCGATCGGATGCTGTGGACGCTGGCGCGGCCGCGAGGCGAACGATCAACCGCCGGCAGATCGTCGTCTTCGCGGGAAGTCACGAGCCTGCTCGGCGAGTCGTCGGCCGCGAGCGATCAGCAGGACGGATCGTCGACATAAACGCCGAGATATGGCCCCGCGACCGCTCCCCGATCACGGAACGAGAAGGGAGATGAATCCGACGTAACCGACGACGAGGATCGCGCCGTCGACCCGCGTCAGCCGCCGGCCGTACGCCATCAGCCCGATCAGCGCGAGGGTGAACGCGACCATGATCGGGAGTTCGAACCGGAGCGTCGACGGTCGGATCTCGATCGGTGTGATCAGCGCCACGACCCCCAGCACCGCGAGGACGTTATAGATGTTCGAGCCGACGACATTGCCCACGGCGAAGGCCGTCTTGCCGCGGACCGCGCCCACGACCGAGGCCGCCAGCTCCGGGAGCGACGTGCCGAGGGCGAGCACCGTCAGCCCGATGACGAGATCCGAGACCCC
>NZ_JAQIVI010000593.1 GCF_028618695.1 Natrinema soli
CGGAACGCGGATCCGCGCGGGCGAACCGCCGGCCGCGTCGGCGATTCTTGCGACCGCCCGGTCGTAGGTGAGGTTCTCGCCGCCGAGGATGTAGTGCTCGCCGCTGGTTCCGTGTTCGTACGCCGCCAGTATGCCGTCGACGACGTCCGAGACGCCGACGATGCTCAGGCCGCCGGGGAGGTAAGCGGGCATCGTCGGCTCGACGCCCATCGCGAGCAGTTGCGCGGTGAACTCCTCGTCGCCCGGCCCGAAGATCGACGTCGGGTGGACGGTGACGGCGTCTCCGTCCGTTTCGGCGTATCGATCGACCAGTTCCTCCGCCTCGGCTTTCGAGGCCTGGTAGGCACCGATCGGCTCGGCAACGTCCGTCTCGTCAGCGAAATCGCTCCCGTTCTTCGGGCGGCGCGTGCCGGCGGTGCTGGTAAACACCACGCGACTGACGTCGCCGTCGCGACAGGCCTCGAGCACGCGCTCCGTCCCGTCGCGGTTGACCTCCCGGACGGTCTCGGGACCGGCGCTCCAGAGGCCGATTCCCGCGAGGTGGAAGACGACGTCGGCCCCGTCGACGAGGGCGCGCAGCGTCTCGTCGTCGAGGATGTCGCCGACGTACCAGTCGACGTCGTCGAGGCCCCCCCGATCCGAACTCGGGCGACTGAGCCCG
>NZ_JAQIVI010000594.1 GCF_028618695.1 Natrinema soli
GCCGTTCGATCGCTCGAGCGGAGCGGGTAGTCGACCGGCTCGAGCGGGTCGACCCAGCCACACGGGCCGAGGACGTGTCGTCGGCCGACTGACAGCGGACCGGTTTCCGGAACCGGAAGGGACGAAACGTCCGGATCGTGCTCGACGACCGCGTCCGCGCGAGTCGTCGGAACTGTGCCCGATTCCAGTTCGCCGGCGAGTTCGCGAGCCGTCGAGGGGGAGGACGAGTAGACGAAGGCGGTTCGCCCGCCGTCCGTCGCGAGAACCAGCGGCTCGAGCGCGTCGACGCCGGTCGGTCCTGTCCGGACGACCGACACTGACCCCGCTTCGTCGCAGGCGGCGTCGTAGACGCGGTCTCCGCGGTCCGATGAGACGGCCGCCGAGATACGGATAGTCGGCGACTCGCTACCGGCACCTGTAACGTCCGTCATCGATACGCGTCGTTTGCAGTGGGCTATTAAAAACTACCCGAAAGTCACATCGGGAGACCGGTTGCGATTCGGTGGCGGGCCGTCACGGCTCGCCCGCTCGGACGGTGTCACGGCTCGCTGTCTCAGATCTCTCATAGCCCGTTGTCCCCGCTCTCACGGCTGTGTCCGCTCACGGCTTCGCTAGTCGCGTCATCCGGGCACCCCGTCTCGGTCGACCTCGCACCGCTCGAGAGAGAGGCTGTATCGAGAATGCGGCTCCGACGAGGAATTTAGAACGGGGGCTCTACTCCCGGCTGCTGTTGGCGCAGTCGCTGTCCGAGGACGAACACGATCACCAGTGTGACGGTGACGAGCGCAGTCGATCGACGTTTCGCCATGAGGTGAGACTCCACCGGCATCGACGTAATAGCTTCGTCTCGCAGTCCGCACGTGGGACGCAGAACGTGCCAGTAAACCGATCGGTCGGAGCGAGCAGTGATCGATCGGTACCGAAGCGTTGAGGGAGCAGCGAACGCTGTCCCGAAACGATGACGAACCCGCAATTCGAGGCGCTTCGAGAACAGGCCGCCGACGCGGTTACCGAGGACGATCTCCTGTCGGTATACACCGGACTCGTTCACGAGGACGGCCGCCACGAGTACTACTTCGGGAACGACACCGAAGCGGCGACCGAGCTCCGGGAGACGGCTGCGATCCAACTCGGAATGTTGCTTCGCGTTCTCGCCGACCGCTCCGACAGTTCCATCGATGAAATCACCGACCTCGCGGTCGAACGGGCGGAAGAGATGCAGCTCCGATAGTTCGCGAGCGGTCGGACAGCCGGTGAGGCACGATCGTCACGATTACGACTCGCTGACGCTGCCGTCGTCCCACTCCCGTGGGTCATCGAGCGGCGTCCCGTCGTCGACGACATCGGCGAGCTCGAGGCGCTCGAGTGTTTCGGCCAACGGCCGACCGGTTGGACCCCAGCCCCTGGCCGCGTAGTAGCGATCGAGCGCCCGCTCGAACCTGTCCGGATCAATGGCACCGCCGCGTCCGTGCGAGTCGGCGGGCGGGTCGCGAAAGATCGACGGGAGACTGTCGTCCTCCCTGTCGAACCCCTCGCGAACGTTGAACAGCCGAACGAGCGTCCACACTCGCTCCCCCAGTCGGTAGAGTTCGCTCGAGTCAGCGGGTCGGCCGAGCGCGGTCAGCCACTCGGCACCCAGATCGTCGAACACGTCCCCGAGGAAGTCGTCCGTCGGCAAACTCCAGAGGACGGATCGGGCGTTCTGTGCAGTGACGACCGCCCGGACCTGGTCCCGGAGCGACCACTCCTCGTCGAAGACCTCCCGCTCGAAGGGACGCGCGCGACGGTGACAGGCTCCCCGATCGCTCGTCGCGTACGCCAGTGCCATGCTGCCGGCCCGTCGCGGGTCGTACGACGGAACGGCCATCGACTTGACGGTCGGGACGAACGCCTCGCCGCCGTACCGGTCCGCGGCAAG
>NZ_JAQIVI010000595.1 GCF_028618695.1 Natrinema soli
GAGCCGGTACTCGAGCAGTCCCTCGTAGATCTCGCCGAGGCGGCGACCGTCGAGCGGCGAGTAGTCGATGAACGGTTTGCTGCCGCCGCCGTCGGCCCGCCGTCGAGCCAGCAGGTCGATAGCCGTCGCCAGCGACGCGTCGCCGACGCGGTGTGTCTCGAGAAATCGAGCGACTGGGCTGTCATCTCCCGCAGGGTCGGTCCGAAACGGTCGCCCGTTGGCGATCGGGACTGAGGGGAGTTCGTCGGACCGACTTCTTCGGCCGATCGGCGAACCGACTTCCTCGAGTCGTGACCAGAGATCGACCGCCCGGTCGCTGTAAGATGGGTTCGAACCGTCGAATTCGGCTGCGATGGAGCGAGCGATCGATCGGAGGGTCGCCGGCTCAGCAGGTCCGGTATCGCTCTCTCCATCTCGGCGTTCGCCGCTCGGTTCGGTGGACCGGCGACCTCGACGCTCCGCGGCGAACGCGATCAGGAGTCGAACGAGTACCACGAGCGAGGCGTCGTAGAGTACGTCGAGATCATCCGTGCTGAGGTCGTCGAGATCGTTTCCGGGATATCGGCGAAACCCGCGCGCGAGGCTCTCGAGCGCGTCGGTGGCGTTCTCCTCGAGCGTCGCCCCCATCTCACGAGTAAACTCGGCGGACCGGTCGTAGTGGTCGTCGAGAAGGCAGTCTCCCTCGGCGTCGTCGCGGAAGGCGTCCCGGCGGAAAAACAGGTAGAAGTATTTGAACGCCTCGAGGTCCCCCGTCCCGAGCATGGTCGGCAGATCGATCTCGTAGTACGCGTCCAGACGATGGCCCGTCCGCCCGGTGTAGAGTCGCCACCGCCGGCCGTTCGTGAGCACGGCCCACTCGACCGACGACTCGCGCAGGGCGGCGCGGATCCGGGAGCACGGAGTCTCGGCGTCGC
>NZ_JAQIVI010000596.1 GCF_028618695.1 Natrinema soli
ACTCACGGCGAGATCAATGAGTGTCCTGTCGAAGTCGCGGTATTCGAGACTGCTCTCTACTGCCTGAGTCATGAAATACTTCCCGAGCTGGTAAATGAGCGCGAATGCGACGACGAATAAGACGACAGTCGTGACCGCGCTGACAAGTGGCGGGATATACTGTTGCGGATCGATGGGAATTACCTGTTGGAGTGGTAGCATAGCGGACTCTCCAAGAAAAACGTAGGACCCTTTTAAACAAATTTCTATTCGACGTAACCGATAGGAAGTCACACTTCGGCATGCCCATAGGTGCGCCTCGCACCTCTCCACGCCAACAAACTACCTTACTCGTGACGCGAGGCTGTCGTCATCTCAGCCGAGGTAATCTGATCAATGAACTTCTCAATGACTGAGATCGCCTCATTCTCTGGATCATCAGTATTGGTGTGACGAGGTAGTTCATAGACCATAATCTCGGCACTACTGAGAGTTGTGAGGGGTCCCTCGTTGCTCTCGAGGTTAAGGATCGCTGCCTTGAAGTTAACGAGAGTACGCGTCTCAGTGACGTCTAAATACTGGATATTTAGGGACTCTAAAGCCGAGAGGAGATCGAGTGGAGGCGAAAAGGTGTATTGTTGTGAGACGTCTAAGCTATCATCCATTGATCTATCGTGCCTGTTCCTTTTTCATAGTTCCACTGCTGACCAATGACTCTTGCTTGATCTGTGGTCCAATTATCACTATCTGTCCATCCCCGGGTTGTGCTGTCCCTCCGAAAGCAGCCGCCACACCAAGCCATGCGCCGACTGCTGGATGTTCGAGTAGTTGATAGGGATCCGGTTGCCAAAATAGCACACTGCCGAGTGGATCATCGGGATCGCCGTATCGCTCTGGTGGTAGTATCATCTCGAGGAGTGCATCGGCCGCGTCGAGCAGCGACTGATCGTTTCCGGAGAATTTGGGAACGACGGGAGTACGCCGCTCAGCGGGTGTCTGGAAGGACAGCGTCAGTCGATAGCCATGTTCGTCGATGCAGATGAGATCAAGTGCCTCGAGCCGATCTCGATAGTTTCGAACCGCTCGTGCCGACACGTCTGCTCGGTCGGCGAGTTCTCGCTGCGAGAGGCGACTGTCGGCTGTCAACAGCGTCTGAACGATCCGACCGACCGTCGGTGGCAGATCAGAGCACAACTGTTTGGGTTCGAGCGTTCCCAACGCATACCGGAGTTCATCCGGCCGGAGCTCTCGGCTCTCGTCTTCGGTGGCAAGTTGCTGGAGTGCTCGAGACGTCTCTCGCGTACATCTTTGCCGACTACTATCGACAACAGTATCCAGTCCGCGGCCGAATGCCGCGGACGTTCCGAGTGATCCGCAACTATTGGGACCGACCACTCGGTGAGTACGGGTAGCTTCCGATGGAGCCGACGCGTTCGCCGCGCTCAGAGCGGCGGCTCCGGGCCACCTATCAGAGAATTCTGCGCTGCAGTCGGTCACCGCACTAACCCAATCTCAGCAAACCATTTCTCGGTCAGATTCACTGAATGTATCGTTCTGACATCGGGGTCTACTGAGGAGACTCTAAATACTCGAGACAGGAATCGTATAAGTCCTTTAAGTCTTTTGAGTCTTCTGGTTGTTCGGGCTGTTCGGGCCGTTCGGGCTCTTTTGGCTCTTCTGGCTCTTCTGGCTCTTCTGAGTCTTCTGAGTCTTCTGGCTCTTCTGAATCAGAGCCTCCGTTGTCTCCGAAATGGAAGTTCGGAAAGTCGCTTTCCGAAAGGTTGGCGTCGACACCGACATCCGATGCATTGACGTCGCTGGTATATGAGGTGCCGTCGGGCCCGATTAACTCGCCCGCAGAGCCGATCCGGAACGTCACGTTTGCGTTTGAGTCGACGTGCACATTGCTACCGAGATCGAGCGTTCCCGGGTTGGGGAATATGGTAGAGATCCCGAAGGTCTTCGCACCACCAGACTCATCAAGAATCCACATATCTTCCATGTCGAGATGAACTTCAGCAGTTGAATCGACACGAATTGGCAATGAATTGCCACTTTTGAAGTGAAGCACAGACTTACGTATCTCGCCGCCTTCGGCATCAGTCCTAGTCTGGATTCCCGCACCACCCCACCCGTCACTATCGGCGATTACTGTCAGACCAGACACATAATCGAACTCATGGTTGCCGTTCACAACCGGTGTTCCTGGTTGTTCGTTTTTCTGATAATCGCTGTTGACTTCCGAGCGACCGCCGACGATGACGTCTTGGTGGCCGAGTCGCATGTTGCCGCGAGCGTTATTCTCAGCGACACAGTCCCAGAGGACGTTAGGACCAGTCTGTTGGCCGGCAGAGAGATAGTACCCATTATTATTGAAATGCGCAACATAGCAGTCCTTCCAAACACCATACCCTTGGTGATCGCGATTACTCGCCATCGGAATCGCATAGTTTAGATCGAAACCGTCCTCACCAGGTACCTCAATACCACCGTCAGGGAACTCGACGCGCCGGACGAGGAACTCCCCACCAGACGCGACGTTGACCAGAAAGGTGTGGACGGCATCTCCACCTTCGGCAAGCTTCGCGCGCTGGCCACGGAGTGTAACGTCCTGAATCAAGACGTACTCCTGGATTGCACCGTACGTGGTAAGGATCGATGCGTCATCTACCTCACTGATATCGTACTCGATACCCTGCATCACGAGTTCATCGTCACCGGCGCCACCTACTGGCCACGCTACGTCTTCCGTAAAGCCACCGGTAAGGTAGATTGTTGCAGGATTGTCGGGATCACAGACGACACCCATAATTGATCCAGTATTATATACCCCTGAACTCATTTCGTAAGTACCACCAGGTTCAAGTTCGAGGAGCCTACCGTTTTGAGAAGCGTTCTCAATCGCCGTCGTCAAATCACCGGACCGATTGTTATACCCTGAAGCTGTGGTCGTAGGCAACGCGTCGCTCGCATCGTCGGGGGCCTCTTGATCGATCCGATAGGCACGATCAGGAACTTCGTCTATTAAATCAATATCAGTATTTGTGGCTGCAGTCGATGTCCCTACACCTCCCAACAGTCCAAACATTGACGCCCCGATGGCCGTACCGCCCATTTTCAGCCACTCACGGCGAGCCAAACTGGTACTTTTTTGTTTCTCCCCACGACTTTCATCCGGAATCTGTTTTTGTGGCATATTGTCTCGATAAGCATCAGAACATATAGTACTATCGTTTTTAATTATCTCAAAATCATCTTTTATAGATATAATATTAGACATCTAGTAACCTAAACGGTGGTCACGTATCGGAGTATGTCTCTATTCGGCTGTGTTGAATCGCCATACGGCGGTGGATTTCACTGTTTGACGGCCCGCTTGATGTTATAGACGACACACATCAAGGCGATCTCACGGAACTCTCGATACCAGGTACGCGCTCGCCCGGCTTGCCGGGCGAGCACTTGATAGCGGAGTTCACAGTTTCAGTCATAGGGTAGTCAGTTCATGTCAGCGGTTCCGGAAAGGGCTTGCTGCTCGAGCGGTGGGCCCATCTGCACCGTCCGGTTGTTTCTGGGAGATTCTGTCGCTGTAAGTGCAACTGCTAGTCGCAGCCACGGGTCAACCGTCGGATTATCGAGTAATCGCGACGGATCTGGTGGCCAGAACAACGCGCTGCCGAGTGGATCGTTTGGGTCGCCGTACCGATCTGGTGGCAAGATCGTCTCGAGGAACACATCAGCAGCGTCGAGGAGCGTCTGATTCTCCTCGAGGACAGTTGGAACAACCGAATCACGGCGTTCGGAAGTAGTCTGGAACGATAGTGCTAGGCGGTATCCGTTCTCGTCAACCCAGATGAGATCGAACGCCTCGAGTCGGTTGCGATAGTTCCGAATTGTCCGTGCTGAGACGCCCGCTCGGTCAGCGAGGTCACGCTGTGACAGGCGGTTTTCGGCTGTGAGAAGCGTATGGATTATTCGGCCCACGGCACTGTTGGGAGGATGTTCCGGTGTTGCTCACGGCCTCCGAAAGTACCTGATGACGACCGTATTGGGTGTCCAGCTGCTCGAGTAGCTGTCGGCCGGCCTCGAGTAACTCGACAGTCCGATCATCGGCAGGGCCGAACTCAGCGACCAGTCCAAGCTCAGTGAGCGAGTCTTGTTCGGAGACGAGCAGTTGGGAGATTCGGCTGCGATCGACGTCGTGCATCGCCCGCAACGCGTGCCGAGAGAGTGTCTGGGCGGGTTCATCCTCGAGTTGCCGGAGGAGTTCGACCTTGCGGCCGTCCGGATCCAGCGCCTCGAGGGCGTCGTCGACGCGGTCCCCAGCAGGGTGGTGTGTCTCTCGCCATTCGCTCACGCCGGGGAGGTCTTCGCGGTGGTGTTGGGCAAGCCAGTGCTGGGTCCGTCCAGTTGCGATGATACGGGCATCGAAGCCCGTTGCGAGGACGGCGAGCAGTCGACAGATCGGCTCACGTTTCCGTCGAGGGGTGTCCTCAAATTCGCGATTGATGGTGACTGCAAGCGTCGATGGCTGGTCGTCAGGAAGGTAGTCGGTGAAGAATTGGGCGGTCGCGAACAGGTCCTCGAGACTCGCATGGCCCTGCCCGAGCTTTGGCACGAGATCGGCGGCGAGTCGCCACGCGTCGCGACGGTTGCCGCGAGCGACCTCGAGGATCCGGGAGCGCAACCAGTAGGGGACGTTCTGCTCCTCGAGGACGTCGTAACACTCGGGGACAGTGCGGCCGTCAGCAAACCGGCGCACGGCGCGGATGAATTGGTCTCGGATCGACTGGTGTTCGAACAGCTGGTCCCACAGCGTCGAGACGGGATCAGTGTCGATCTCGAGGCTGGCCTGTGGAGACAGCGGCGGCTGCTGTGTCGGTGTGAGTCCCGCGTCGGTCACGGTGGACTCACCTCGAGTGCGAGTGGAAGCTGGGGGCGTGGTGACTGGCGAGTGGAGTGGCGTGCCATCGAGTCCTGGAGTCGAGTGCAGAGAGTGCGGACAGCCGAGTGCAGTGGCTCACCGGCTGTCGGCGCAAGTGCGTGTTAGGGGCTCACCGATTGGGGATGGGGATCGCCTCTGGTTCGGTGGCCCTGTTGGAGGGTGGACTCGAGTCCTGGACCTCGGGCTCGAGAACGACTAGCCGTGTCTGCTGGGTGGCCAGATCAGCGCGGGTGCCGAGTCGGCACTGGGCTAAGAGTTCTGTACAGCCAAGCGTCGGCTGGGTGATGTCGTCGGGACTGCAGGCCACGCAGTAGGGTCGATGGATCGCCCAGCGGTCGGTGTCGGCTGGGCGGGAGGCAAGGATGGTCGCGCGGTCGCCTTCGTACAGTCGGTACTTGCAGTGTTGGCACGTGGTGGTGCCGTGGGGACCGACCGGGAACCCCTCGAGGAGTTGGGTAGGGGTGGTGGCGACTCTCATTGGTCGTCACCCTCGAGTGCGTCGAGGAACGAGTTCGTGAGACTCGAGTAGAGGTGTTGAGTTGTAAAGCCGCGTTCGGCGTTGACGTACTCGATCCAGTCATTGATGCACTGGCTGCAGGTGTTGAGGTTGTAGCGGTAGGTGCGTTCTGTGGTGTGGACGACGTGGACGGTTTCGTCTGTGGTGCGGTAGATGTGGTGTGCGTCCTCGGTGTCGATGCCGACGAGGATGTAGTTTGGTCGTGGGTCAGTGCGGCTGCGAGCCGAAACCGTTTCGTGGGATTGCGATTGTATACTCATATGCTGGTAGGTCCAGCACGGGGTCGGTGCTCTAACACCGGCCTCAGAAGTTTTCCGAGGCATCCCGTGCTCACTCTACAATATGCGAGTAAGTAACTTATACTTAACGGATAGTAAAGACTAATCGTATTTTCTACCATTAAAGACAAGTAGTAGCCTCTGCTACTATAACCAAGGTCGAATTACAGTGCAGAAAGTGACTCTACGAATTGACCCACTGATGCACGACGTCCTGGACGTTTTCGCATCTACCGATGGCTACGCAACGACTGGATATCTTGTCGACGAGCTTGATTCAACGCGTCCAACAGTCGGAAAGCGGCTTGATAAGCTCCATGCAGCGGGTAAGATCGAATACGTCCATGAACCAACGGCGTTCTGGCATCTTGTCGACGATCCACGTGAAGAATAATGAAGGCGGACATAGATTAGCGGTATGTGTTTATCCCAGGACTCAACAGCCGGCACAGTGTGAGTTCGTGAGATCATCTTGTTGTTGCTGATGACTCGACGAAATTCTTCGTAGGATTGTATCCCTGCTAGCTCCATGTCACCAGCAGGGAGAAGATTGTCTCGTGAATAAACCGATGAACGACGGCGAGGCATGGGAGTGGGTCGATCGCCACGAGATGACCGAGCGGATCGAGAAGATGCTGTTAAACGCGCTCCACTGGGAAGACATTCCGCTGGGTCCCGATGGTAGCGGTATCTACCTGGACGACGATCACTTCGACGCCGTCGCTCGAGACTATCAGGTTGAACTCTACGAAGACCCGACGCCGCTCCCTCGCCGCGGAGGACGTCGATGGGGATGGCGGTCGCGCGACTTCCCTCCGAATGCTTCTGGATGGAGGTGGTGCGGCTGTAGATGTCTTCCGCGCGCTCATCGGACGCGCGCCCGAACTCGACGTAGATGCGGCGGTCGTCATCGTAGAGCCAGCGCACTTCGGCGTCCTCGGCGTCCGGGCTTGAGTCCACATCAGGATTCGCGGGGGGATAGTGGTTCCGCGGGAGCCGCCGAGCGGTCAAATGTCGGTCTCGAACTCGTTTTCGCCGTGTTCCATCAACGTGTGTAATTACGTGTCTAATCTTTATAAACCCAGTTCTGGGCTGCTGATGTGGCCAGAAGCCCCGGTATCTGACTACCCCCATAGGAATTATCTCGGCAAAGAACCTCATATCTCTATGAGCAACTATCCCGACGACTGGGATGTCCGCCGCCGCCAAGTCTATCGACGAGACCAGTACAAATGCGGCAACTGCCAATCCGAAGGAGGCCCATACGGCGACACCGAAGTCCACGCCCACCACATCGTTCCGAAAAGTCAGGGCGGTGCTGACCGGTTCACCAACCTCGTCACGCTCTGCGCCGACTGCCATGCACGCGTTCACGACGATAACGAAGAGATGCAGGAATGCCGCGAACCCCGTGACCAACCCCTCGAAGTCGTAGATGACATCTCCCCCGAACACACCACGATGTTCTCACTTGTAGAGTATGAGGACGGAGAACACGAGAAAACCGAGAAAGCACTCAGAGTCAGCGAGTCAAAGTACTTGGTGGTAACCACCACCCTCGGACGGATCGAGAACTACATCGTTGACTGCAAGGAAGTGGTGTGCGACTGTCCCAATTACAGGAAGCTACAGGAGAACGGGGAAGAAGAGTTCATCTGCAACCACATGAAGGCGATAATATACGACTACGGGCCGGGATCGGAAATGCTTCGTGAGCGACTACCCGAGGACTGGAAAATCAAGAGCTTCGATCCAGACGTCCATCACATGGAATTCGACTTCGACGTGGATGACCTGTTCGACATCTCGTAGCCTACGTCCTTCGCCGAGCAGCGCAACCTCTTGCACTCAGGTCAGAACTAGATCCCCACTCGGACAGCCCGGTCGTGGACTGCCGACTACTGGAACAGTATCGTCGGTCGGGCGTCCGCGCTGTTGAGAGCGCGGTCGGTACCGGTTGGAATTTTAACGGAGTGAGCGAAACACGCGGACATGCCTGACCGACTGAAGTTCGATGAGATCGACTCCATCGGCACGTTCCCCGATGGGCGAATCAAGATGGACGTGATCTTCACCGACAACCGCGGCCGGGAGTACGTCTGGACTCCCAAATGGGAGGAACTTCAGAAGATGTACGTGAGCGCCGAACAGGTTGAGGAACTCAACACCGAAGGTGGCGAGTACCTCGAACGACTTAAGGCACTTCAGAAGTTCGGCGACGAGACGCTTGCAAGACTGGCCAAGTGCATCGCCTACCACAAGTCGCTTGACGGGTTGCGTAACGAGTTCGCTGGCAGGAGTACCAAGGCAGGTCAGACACCAGAACGGGAGGAGATAGATCGCATCTTCGAGTTCGCAGACGTCCCATCTCCTGACTACCCCGACAAGTACACTCTCGGCGACCGCGACAAGATCATCCATCAACACCTCCGCGATCTCAACGAGGGCGACTACGAGAACGTCGTGATGGTGATGGAATCGCTCGTCGATAGGAGACGACATATCGACGCCGAAGAACGTCGAAGGGAGATAATCGAAGAGATGAACAAGATTCTCGGTTACGAGAACCTGATGATCACCTTAGAAGGGCGAGTTCGCCCCATCAACGCTGAGTCTGAAGAGTAGGTCTGTACACCGCCATCAGTTGACGCCCGCGACCGCCGGGATCGCGGACACCATCCCAGCCACTAACACCATCCACAGCGTAGACGTAGACATGATTGATGTCCCCGACAGCGAGGAGATCGCTGATGCTAATGGAGTACCTGTCGATGTAGTCGAGGAAGGCATCGAAGCGATGGCCGAAATGGACGAGGTCGACGACTGAGACTCGGCTGGTGTCTGTCTCGATGTGGCGGTCGCTGCTATACATTCTTGACGCGGGGCACGACACGATCGACGGCAGAAACAACCCAGTCACGCTACCATCTACACCGAGTGGAAGAACGCACCCTCTTCCGTCACACAGACCCGGATACGGCCAATCGGATCGCCCTCGAACGCCCCACCCGGCCCAAAGTGATCGTAGGCCTCCTCGCCGCAACGGGGGCACTTGTCCACCGGATTCCGTTCATCAAGCACCATACCCCTGCCATCACGCGCGGCCACCGTAAAGGCAGGCGCGCGAGGAGCACCTAATGATGTGGTTCCTGACCGCCTCCCTCGAGTCAAAGGGAGGTTGCTCGTCGTCCCATTCATTGTCGTGCTTGTCGCACTCCGGATGTTGATGCGGGTGCCGAACACGAACGGTGACAACCTGGAATTGGTCCATTCGAGGAGGAAAACCAAGTTGAAATGATTCTCGAGGCGCTCGAGGGCCACCCGCTCCGAGAAGCGACCGAGACCGAAGTGTCGTACCTCGAGGGTTCACGACGATGCGATCTCTTTCTCGATCACGACGGGCTTCAACTTCCAGTGGAGGCCAAGCTACTCCGGTTCCGGTACGACAACGGAAACATCGATCCGAATAGCTTTGCGCGGATCTTCACGCCGTTTCCTGAGCGAAGTTCCTCGTCACTACTTACCGATACGAAGAAACTCTACGAGTCGGAGTTTGGATCGAACGGTGGAGTACTCGGCCTCTATTACGAAAAAGTCGACGAAGAGTACGAGCAAATGACTGCCAAGGCAGTTGCCGAGAAGTTCTGTATGGCACTGTCTAGTTAAGCGATTCTAACGTCAAACGCCGTTTCAGCGTCTGTCGAAGCAACACCGATGGGATCTGGGACCATTACTGTTTATGGGACGTTTGCTGAAGCAGCCGAATTTTCGCTGCTCGTGGAACAGGGTCTCTTTATGTTAAATCATAGATGGTAATTTCACAACCGATACCGTCACTTCATTGTCGTCCTGTCTTGCGGTTTCCCTTATCTAGACAGTACCTTCTGTATGGATGTGGATCACTGGTACAATTTCCAAGTAGAAACGAGGAATATCGCCTATTTTGACGGGCTACAGCATCCTGTTCATCAGCAAGGCGCTGTCATCACGTGGGAGATTGTCGAGTGATCGAACAATGACCGAAATAGGACTAGTAAGCTGTACGAAAACGAAACGCGAGCAACCAGTACCACCAGGTGAGCTGTACAGTCCGTCAACGCTGTTCAGCAAGGCACGTCGGTACTGTGAACGTCATCACGACAACTGGTACGTCCTTTCCGCCAAACACCATCTGCTTGAACCGGATGGTCCGTCGATCGAGCCTTACGATGAGACTCTCACTGGCGCTCGAGTAGCACGTAAGCGAGAGTGGTCCCAAACCGTGTATGACCAGCTGAAGGCGGCGGATTTGCTCGAATCCGATATCACCCTCGTATTCCATGCGGGCAAAGCGTACTACGAGGAACTGCTGCCCCTCCTCGAGGAACACAATGTCCAGATACGGATTCCGACTAAGGGATTAATGATAGGTGAGCGACTTGCATGGTACAACGAACAGATATGAACGAACGAGATCTGTATGCAGACGACTGGATGGGGGTGAATTGGAGCGACTGGCTATCTCTTGACCCGACGGACGATGAGTTCACAGCGATTTCGACCAACCCGGGACTCTACCGCGTTTGCCATTGTGACCGTGACGGCCTCGAGTATATCGGTCAAACCGGACGGAGTACACGGGGACGGGTGAGCGCACTGGCACGGAACGTCTACTCCGAAGAGATGCCGTTCCGCGATCCGCACACAGCTGCACCGTGCCTCTGGGCAGTTCGTGGTCGAGACGGACCGGCGTTCGAAGTATCGACCGCGACGCCGTCATTCGCCACCCACGACCAGGACCGGAAAGGCCTCGAGGAAGCACTCATCGCGATCGCATGTCGCGAAATGGGTAAAAGTCCGACCGCGAACTTCGGGCGGATCATCACTGGCTACTCACAGTCGGGTTACCGCAGTGATGGGTACGTCGGTGACCCTCTCGAGGAGGGAGAGACCGAACCAAACACCGAACCCGGACGAGGACCAGTTCCGTGGAAGAATGTCGACGACGTCACTGCGTCCGATTGGATGGGTCTCGAGTGCGCTAAGCCTGAGGAAAAGCCGACCGAACGATATAATATGATATAGCGTGGCCAGAACCGTACCCTATGATTTATATCCCTGCATTAGCATATTTAAATACACATGAGAGATACTATTTGTGAAGCAATTAACGATCGCCAAACGCTTAGTTTCACATATGATCGTCTACCGCGGACCGTAGAACCGCACAAGGTGGGGCGGACAACCAAAGGGAACGTAGTTTTAAGCGGATATCAGATTGGTGGGCGGAGTCGTTCGAATTCTGTTCCTTACTGGCGACTCTACAAACTAGGGAAAATGGGGGATTTAACCGTGAACAAGGACCAATTTGATGGACCAAGGCCAGAATATAAAAGAAGTGATAAACGAATGACTCAAATCTATTGCCGACTCTAAATATCACTTCGGGAACACGATATCTATTCCCTGTTGTAAGGTGTAGATTCCGAGCTGCAAAGCAATACTTTCACTATATTCTGCTATTTTCCCATATAGACTTTTCAATTTTGAAGGATCTGCAGTTTCTTTTTCAACATGCTTTTGAAACACTCTTACTAACTCTTCTAATTCCTCCCTTTGATGATCCTTCATCGGAACACTGTTTACTTGATCTATCACATTTTCAATACCCACTTTCTGGCTCACATTTTGGTTTTGTGTGACCTGAACAATAGGCATTCCATCTCTATCAAGTGTATTTTGGAACCCGTTCATTTCTACGCCCATGAAATCTGCTATTGTTGATACGTTAATTTTTATATTCTGTATTTTTTCGTAATTATCTGACCAATTTCGTTTATTGTCCACTGGCTCTTTTGGTTCTATTTCATCCAGTTGTTTGATAATATCGTTATCTGGGTTTCTTTCCTTCACCATACCTAAAGTGTCATTGTATTTCTCTGCTATTCCTGGAAGGAGTAGTACCGTTTGATTCTCTGTATTTTCCTGCGCCTTCTCACACTCATCATAAATGCGTTTTAAAGAAGAGATGATAAACTCGTCATCGCTCATAGGTTAGAATTTGTGAATGATAGTAAATAGCTTTGGGAAGAGGCTGACAACCTGGGACAGCAAACCTTCCTCCCCCACCATCCCCCCTGGGGTTACATGTCGACAGAATCTGTTTTCGAATATGTACACAAACCGCGACTCGTCGTGTGCATATCGCGAGTCGCACGGTCATTTGAGCCGCCGTTCGTCTCTGGATGACCGACATGCCCCACCGATTTTGGGCCGAGACGGGCCGTTCAGTGAGTCGAAAAACATGGATTTCAGGGGTCGTGTGTACGAGTATGCGAATCAGAACCGACGACGACTACGCATACCGACGAGACGCACGATCGAACGTGCAGCTGACTGCTACGACTGCAACAAGACGAAAGCAGTGGTGAGTGCCTGCAATGACGTTCCGACGTTCGTCTAGGCCTCCCGCCAAGTCCTCGAGGGCGACGAGCTCACGCTCGAGCAGCGCCGAGAGATCGCCGAGACGCGTTCGACTCGAGCAGTGGCTTTCGAAGTCACTACTGAGACAGCCGTTGAGATCGACTACTAAGAGATCGAATTTTAGCCCCGGGGCTCAGAGCGAGTCACACTACGGTTTTCTCAGGGTCGAGGGCCGCGACACGATTCTCGAGATCCACGTCGCCTCTACTATCGACAGTCACCGTGTAGCCGTTGTAGGCAAATTCGATTGTGGACGGATTCCTCTCGGAGTCGCGTGCGTCATAGAGTGAGTCAAGTGCGTCCGTGTTGATCGCGGAGTGGATCGGTGGGTTGAGCTCTTCGGGTTGGACTCCTTCACGTTCGGCGACTTTATCTACAATCTTCAGACTGAGCGATTGATTAGGTTGCACAACCTCCGATGTCAGGAACTAACCTATAAAACCAGACGTTCCTCTAATGACGCACGTCAGACAACGGCCTCTGAACAGTTTTCATGTCATGTTCTGAGTCGGAGGGAAATGACTGATTACGGTCGAAGAGAATCACTTATTCAGCAGATAGTGCCAATCGAGATTTTCGCCTGCTCGGTCCCGCGGTGATCACCGCCATCGTGCCACCGGAGCAGTGGGAACTCGCTCGAGCGGACCATTTTGTCACGGAGGATTGTGCATCCCGATCGTCCATGTGGCCGGGAGACGACGAAACAGTACCAGCCGTCGTGCCGACTCGAGAACAGATCGATAGACGGGCCTATAGACCACGTGCGCAAAAAACACCACCTACTACCGAACCGTCCCCAGACTCCACGCCGCATCCGCTGAAACGACGATACCCCTTCCTTCGAAAGCCGAACCCCGCCACCACGCCATCAATCAACGCCGACAGTTCCTCGAGATAGTCCCGATTTCGGTCCTCTCGAAGCGTGAGCATCGCTTTCCCGGCGTGTTCGATCGCCCGATTCTTGAGAAAACGCGCAAGCGTCGGCGTCGAACCCGGCGTGATCGGTGGCGGCGAGATCGAATACATTACCCGATGTTCGGATTTAGATGCTCGCGACGCGATCGCGTTGCTCTCTCACAGCGTTCGGAACACGGCAACCAGCGCAGCCGACCGAGTCACGTGGGCTGTGATCGACGACTCGAAACCCGACACGGACCAAGCCGTGGTTTGCTCCCGCCTCTCGGACCTGTCTCGTGGCCAGCGGCTCGTGCTCGAGGTCATGGCGGATACCCATCCGGCGACAAGCAGTAGAGTGTATGAAGCGTATTGTGAGCGCGCGGCCAACCCAGTCCACGATCGAACGCTGCGTGGGTGGCTCCCGAAACTCGAGTGCTATGAGTTGATGGTGAAATCCGGGTCGGAGTACGAACCCGTCTACGAGGATCGGGAGATCGCGTTGAAAGAACCCGGAATTATGGTCTATACGTGGGTTAAGAGCTGTCTGTTAGCCCATTGGTCGATCGGCTACTACTCTGATAGTAGCTCGCCCACGTACTGGTCTTCCCAGTCCCAACGCGCCTCGATCTCGCGGCGACCGCGCCGAGTGAGCGTGTAGATGTTCGTCCGTCGATCAACTTCGCCTTTCTCGACGAGGCCCTTGTCGACGAGTTCATCCAGATTCGGGTAGAGTCGGCCGTGATGGATCTCCTTCTCGTAGTAATTCTCGAGTTCGTTCTTGATCGCGAGTCCGTGTGGTTCGTCCTGGCCGACGATCGTGTACAGCAGGTCACGCTGGAAGCCCGTTAAATCGTACATATTTGTTCGGTGTTCTATCAGGATATGAGAGGTCGAAAACAGCATGGGAAACGGCTCTGGTAGGATATTTAGACGATGCCGGATTTGTCAGTCTGCATCGTCTGGGTCGTCTTCTAGCTCACTCGCGTCGAGATCGTCCCACGCACCCTCCTGTTCCCAGTCGACGATCGGCGTTGGTTCCATCCCCGAGCGGTCGCGTATCTTGCCCGTGTATTCGAATCGCTCTCGGGGATACCCAGTGAGATCGGCCAAGATCGACAGTGCGTCAGGCTTGTCACTCGTCATTAGCAAAGTTTGTCCTCGACGTTCGAGGTCTTGTCCTTCGACTTATCGGCGGTTTCACTCGCCGTTTCTTTCGCCGATTCGCCGGCCTCAGCCGCCGTATCCTTCGCTGCTGTCGCTCGCTCGCTACCAAAATCAAGTGCTGTCTCCCTGGTCCCGCGTGGCTTGACGCGGGTTTCGAACCCCTCATTTTCGTACAGTGTTGCAACTAACGCCTCAAAGTCACTCGGCGAACATGCTTCGTGGATCGCCTCTGCAACCGTCACGTCAGCAGTTGGCATATGGGAAGACAGTATAACGAACAGGCATAAACCTAGGTTAGGAGGTTAGCGTGAAACGCACGCTCACTACAGTTGCGAACCTAACGCTGTTCCTCTTATCAGATACCGGTGGTGTTAGCAGAGTCGTGTTGAATACAGGGCTCGTATGCCACACGGATCGAAGGACAGTCTACGAAGGATGCTGAACGGTCAATACAGCCGTTTACGTATCGGCAGCCGGAAGTATAAACGAGAACGTCGATCCCTCGTCCAGTTCGGAGTCGACCCAAATCTCTCCGCTGTGGCGCTCGATAATCCGTTCGCAGAGCGCAAGACCAATTCCAGTACCGTTACCATCGCTATGACTGTGGCCTCGCTGGAACACCTCGAAGATCTGCTCCTGTTCTTCTGGGTCGATCCCGATTCCCTCGTCCTCAATGGAGACGATCCAATCTGTGTCGTTCCTCTCCTTCAACAGAAAATTCTATTGTATCCCCATAGACATTGATATCCACATCATCAAGTCCGACATTACCATCATCTTCCACATTGATAGTAAGACCCATGTCTGTTCACAGACGTGATACGATATAAATAGATGCCGGAACGCTGGTGACCGCTATAACCCTCATACAAATGTCATCATTGGTGCAAGAAAAGCGTCAAACCGAAACTATCTCTACAAGCCATGATCCACCGATAACATATAACATGAACTCTTCAACAGAAGCGTCGCTTGAAGAACTACCTCCAAGCTCGAAACTTGTCTACAAGACGTTAGAATACGAATATGAACGTACCCAAAAGAAACTCATTGAGGAGACAAAACTCGTTGCACGGACCGTTCGGTATGCACTCAACCGGCTTGAAGAGGAAGGATTAATTGAGAAACAAGTATCCTTCCAAGATGCACGCCAACAACTCTATATGGTCTCTGAATGAGAGCCCCCATTTATTGAAAACCCCCATTCAGAACAAATCCTGGTTACCTCTGTTCTTCTAGCAATTCCTCAATCTTCCAGAAACTCATTGCCTCACCGATATCCGTGTCGTACTCAGCAATAGCCTTCACACCCTCATCCTCGTCAGTATACAAGAGATCGTAGCGTGCACTGTCACCGGTATCTATCGAAAAATACGGATCAGTACTGTCCCTGATTTCATGCCCATAGTCCTCGACCTGATCCTCGAGGATACTCCTGACAGTGTCGACAGGGAACTCCACTGGGAACAAATACTGATCTCCAAGGGTTATTGACCCCCCAGCAAAGTCGTTCCGCTCTGGATCATATCCTGTATTCAGTTCTTCAATCGGACTACTCACCTTCCAGTTCTACTATAGTAGATATTAAAAATAATTACTCATATTTGGGACCGAGAGTTGGTCGAGAGCGGTATCGATCGCTGTTGTAAGCTCAGTAAGTGACCCAAAGAATCGGTTACTGAGAGCCGTTTGTAGTTGTCTCCAGCACGCTTCGACCGGATTTAGTTCGGGAGAGTACGCCGGTAACGTGACGAATGCAAGGTCGTCACGGGCCGCCAGGTCCGTGACGGCCGATGCCTGAAAGTACGGTGCTCCATCGAGCACCACGATCAAATCATTTTTGAACTCATTACATAACTCGAAAATGAAATATTTTGCGTGGTCGGCGGTCACGTACTCTTCGAACCGAGCAAAAAAGCGATCACCGTCCTCGGTGATCGCGCCCAAAAGGCACGTCCAGTCGCGTTGTCTGGATAATTCGATAGACAGCCGCGTGCCGCGCGGAAACCACGCGGCACGCGACTCGACTTGGACGGATTTCTTGGTTTGATTGATGCAGACTACTGTGGCGTCCATCTCCTGCCGCTTTTTTTGAGCCCCTCACGGAATGTCTCTTGCTCGTCAGCATCAGCTTCGGCGGCTGTACGGCATGGTTTTTGATAGCTCAATCCCGCTTCTTTGAGCAACCGCCGGCAACTCGGGATTGAGTATTCGACGGCGTACGTTTCGCCGAGATCCTGCTGTACGAGCGCCGGCGTCCACGCCGGCGCGTCGATACCAACTTCTTTGGACGATTCGTGGACAGTTTCTTCGAACACTTTTTGCTCTTCTTCTGAGAGCTTGCGTTTTCTTCCAGATCAATAATCATCAGTTACAGCACGCTCAAGCGATTCGTCGGTGTCGAGTCGCTTAAGTCAGCTATAGATTGTCCGTCGCTGAACGTCGTACCACTCGGCTAGTTCAGTCTGTGTGACGCCGTTTTTGCACGCTATTACCGCTAAGAGCCGTTGCATCGGCTTCTTTCCCTCTACGTTGTCAAGGGCGTCTTGCAATTCCTCGACAGAGATCTTGTCGAGATGATCTACTACGTTTAGCAACAACCTCTGAGTAGAAAGTTCTAACGGCTACTATAGCCGAGTGGTACGGCGTTCAGCGACGCACAATCTATACTGGCTCGAGCGTCTCGACACCGACGAGTCGATTGAGCAGTCGATCCTGCCGCCGATCGCCAGCGTGATCGCGGCGACTTCCCTCTGGCAGTTCGATTATGGCTTTGTGGTTCCGTTGTTCTTACTCGACGCCGTCGCCTTCTGGTTCGTCGTGCCGGTCCGCCCCGCGAGCGCGTCAAGCGAGGGTTCGACTACCAGATCGCCGGTAAAGAGATGCCAACGCTCATCGAAATCGGCGCGCGGATCCGCGAGACGGACGAGGAGAGCGTCCCGAGCCGAGAGTACGTCACGCCGACAGCGCGATCTCGATCGAACGAACCGAGGACGATGGAATTCGACTCGTTTTTACCGAATTGCAACTCCTTTCGACGGCTCGAGTCGGAACGGACCGTCGTTATCGGTTCATCCAGACGCCGGACTGGGGTTCGTAAGGATCAGTCGGAATCTCGACGAGCGTCGGGCCGTCGCTCGTGATGGCGTCGGCCACGGTCGACTCGATCTCGTCGGGCGTTTCTGCCCGCGCGGCCTCAAGACCAAGCCCCTCGGCAACGGTGGTGTAGGAAACCGGCGTCTCCTCCCAGCCGTACTCGCCCTCGTCCATCCGGTAGTTCCGGCTGGCGTCCTCGCTGATGATGGCATAGTCGCTGTTGTTGAGGACGACGACCGTCACGTCGAGTTCCTCGTCCGCCAGCGTGTGTAGCTCGTGGACGCACATCAACAGCCCGCCGTCGCCCGAGAGCGCCACGACGTCTCGCTCGGGGTTCGCCATCTTCGCTCCGATCGCGGCGGGAACCCCGGTTCCCATCGTCGCCCACGAACCCGGACTGACGTGACCACGGGGCTCGTACATCGGGAACATCTGAAGCGCCCACAGCCGGTATCCGCCCGCATCGAGCGAAACGATCGCGTCGGACGGCGTCCCCTCGCGGATCGCGTCCAGTGCCGTGACGGACGTCAGCGGCGGCTCCGTTATCCCCCGTAGTTCCTCGAGGAGCTCGTCGATCGCGGCTCGCGTCGATCGAGCGCGCTCCCGCCCGGTCTCACCGGCGATCGTTCGGTCCGCCAGCGCGCCGTCGAGCGCCT
>NZ_JAQIVI010000597.1 GCF_028618695.1 Natrinema soli
CGCCGCGACGAGCGCGCCGATGCCGACCGGTCCCGGCCCCGTTATCGCGACGCTATCGCCGGGTTCGAAGCCCGACCGTTCGATCCCGTGGACGGCCAGGCCGAGCAGTTCGAGGAAGACGCCCGCGTCGGCGCTCAGCGAGCCGATCGGGTAGAGCGTCTCCCGAGGAACGACGGCGTACTCCGCGAGGGCGCCGTCGATCTCCGCGTCGAGACCGAGGATGCGCCGGTCCGGACAGATCGCGAACGAGCCCGACCGGCAGTGGCGACAGTGGCCGCAGCCGACGATCGGCTCCACCGCGACGCGCTCGCCCGTCTCGATCCCCTCGGCGTCGGAACCGATCGCGTCGACCGTCCCGGCGAACTCGTGGCCGAACAACTGCGGTAACGCGTTGGCGTAGTGGTGCTTGCTCTCGTGCCAGTCGTAGAGCAGGGCCTCCGCCCCGCCGTCGATGCCGACCGACTCGACGCGGATCCGAACCTCGCCCGGCCCCGGTTCGGGGACGGGAACGGACTCGAGGCTCATGCCCGGTTCGGGACGCGTCTTCAGGAGCGCCGTCATCCGGCCCGTGGCATTCGGTGTCATATCTGCCGCGACGCGCGCGACGGACATATAGCTCACGTCGAGCGCGGCGAGTCGGAGCGACATCGCGACGGATCACGGCCGCTCGATCGGAAACCGATGGTCCGGCCGGCGGTGAGCGAAGCTACAGGCCCGAGACGATCGTGTACGCGGCGCTGAAGAGCGCGAACCAGAACAGCGTCCGGAAGAACAGCTTGCTGTAGATGCCCCGCCCCGGCATCAGCTCGTGGAACTGCCGTTCGGCCTCGAGTAGCCGTCCGAAGGGACCCGTTCGATCGTCACTCATCGCGATGCACCGATCGTCACTCCTCGAGCGTCTCAATGAGTTCGACGACGTACCCCTCGGGGGCCGTCACGAACGCAAGTCGGATGTTCTTGTCTTCGACGGTCCGCGGCCCCTCGACCACGTCGCTACCGTAGTTCTCCACGAGGTCGTCGACGGTCCCGTCGACGTCGTCGATCCCGACGGCGAGGTGATCGATGCCGGCCGGCTCCGGGTTCCGTTCCGTCCCGTCGTGTTTGAACTGGATCTCCGCGTCGCCCTCTCCGGCGACGTACGTGTTCGTCACCCCGTCGAGAGCGAACTCGCGCGTGCGCTCGAGCCCGAGTCCGTCGCAGTAAAAGTCCAGCTGTGACTCGATGTCGTCGACCCAGATGGCCGCGTGCAGGACGTCCATGCGAACTACCACCGATGCTCTGTATAAAAACGTACCGTCGGTTCCCCGTCCCGCCGAGGGCGATCAGAGGCCGAGACCGAGGAGCCGATTCCCGGCCAGCGCGCCGAGGACGACGGCCATGATGACCGCGAGGACGCTGAAGGAGGCGTCCCAGCCGTAGAGGTCGGCGAGCGCGCCGACGATCACGTTCCCGGATGCGCCGGTGGTCATGTACACCGTTCGGCCGAGTCCGAACCCCGCGCTGCGATCGGCGGCCGCGAACTGGTCCATGAATCGCGACTGGATCGGCGCTCCCCAGCTCATCGCGAGGCCGACGAAGCAGACGCCGACGGCGTAGACAGCCAGCGCGTCGCCGACGACCAGCACGGCGTAGCCGACGATCCCCGACGCCATCGAGAGGGCCGTCGTCGGTCCCCGTCCGGCGCGATCGGAGAGCGATCCCGTCAGGGGCTGGGTGAGACCGTGGACGAGGAAGTACAGCGAGAAGAGGCCGCTCGAGACGGCCGTCGAGAGCCCCTGGCCCTCCGCGAAGAACGTTGGCAGGAACGAGGCCGTCGCCTGTCAGGTGAACGCACAGAGGAACGCCAGGGCGGTCGTGAAGGCGATGGGCGGCCGGGAGAGGAGCGCGGTGATCGTCGAGAGGGCGAACCGGTCGCGCAACCGCTCGTCTGGCCGGTCCGGTTCGGTCGGTCTGATTCGAGTCGCGAAGAGCGCGAAGACGGGCACGGCCGTCGCGGTGCCGAGCAACACGCCGGCCCGCCA
>NZ_JAQIVI010000598.1 GCF_028618695.1 Natrinema soli
GAGCGGCTCGGCCGTGTTGCCGTCGACCGGCACGTACACCACCGAGACGCCGGGTTCGGCCGCCAGCGCCTCGAGGTCGGTCGCGTTCGAGATTCGGGGCAGTCGGGGGACGGCGATCCGAATCCGGTGGTCCGCGGGGACGCCGTCGTCGTCGCCGACGACACCCCGTTCTTCACTCCCGGGGAGGCCGACGCTGTCCTCCTCGGGGAGGCCGGGATCGTCGTAGGGCAGGACGCCGAGAATCGGTACCCCGGTCTTCGACTCGATCTCCTCGATACCGGGCTCGAGCAGCGACGGATCGCCCCGGAATTTGGTGATGAGCGCGCCGACGATGCGCTCGCGGAGCGCGTCGGGAACGAGTTCGATGGTCCCGTAGAGGCTGGCGAAGGCCCCGCCGCGTTCGATGTCGACCAGCAGGAGGATGTCGGCGTCGGCGAAGCGGGCCGTTTCGACGTTCGCGAGGTCCCGATCGTGCAGGTTGATCTCGCCGATACCGCCCGCACCCTCGGCGACGATCACGTCGTTGTCGGCCGCGAGTCTGCGATACGACTCCTCGGCCGCCTCGCGCGCCCGCTCCCAGTACTCCTCGTAGTAGGTGCCGGCGGGGACGTGCTCGTGGGCCTCGCCCTGCAGCACTAGCTGGCTCTCGCCGTCGCCGCGGGGCTTGAGGAGCACCGGGTTGCAGTCCGTGGTCGGGGTCGTGCGGGCCGCTCGAGCCTGGACGAACTGAGAGACGCCGATTTCGCCCCACTGATTGTCCGTGTCGCTCGATTCGGTGCCGTCGTGGGCTTCGCCGCGCTGGCGGTCGTCCGCGTTCGGCCGAACGACGACTCGAGCGTTGTTGCTCATGTTCTGGCCCTTGAACGGCGCGACGTCGATTCCGCGATCGGCGAGCAGCCTGCAGAGGCCGGCGGCGACCGTCGACTTGCCGACGTGGCTCGCGGTTCCGGCGACGAGGAGGGTTCTGGTCATCCGCGTTGGGTGGGACTCGAGTAGCGGAGAGTATCGTCCTATCGGTTCGTGTTCATACCACACTCGTCACCTCAGAGAGCTGGTACGCACGTTATCTACTGGAATATCTTGATCACGTGCGGAGTCACGAAGCGCGCTATCTTCAGTCACCAGCGTGAGATCGTTCCGCTCTGCAGTAGCAAGATAAGCCGCGTCATAGAACGTGAGTCCGTTTGCTTGAGCGACATCCATTGTTGGAGGGAGATTTTCGTTAATCACGGTACTCAGTCTCATTTCCGTCCCGAGTCGATCGAGAATATCAATCGCGTCTTCCAACTCATCACCAGTCAGAGTATCGTTGACCATCCCGATTTTCCAGAGCGAATTCGCCACCTCATACATCGTCAAATCCAACATATATTCATCAAACAAGATGCTGATATCTAAATCGGAACTACTTTCGCCAATGAGTATGTCTACAGGCGGAGCAGGCCGAGTGCCTCGGGGCTTGACCCCGAGGGTGAAGGCCGTAAGCCCCGTTAAACGTGTTCCGTCCGCTCGATATACTGCTCAATCGTGTCGGTCGAAACATCGCCTGCCGTCCCAACGTAGTACGATTCCTCCCAGAACCCACCGCCCCACAGATACTCCTCCAAGAACGGTTCGTGCTGTTCCACGTCTCCCGCGCCGTGATGCTCTTGACCGTTCGCACAATCTCGCTCGGGGCGTGCTTCGGGTGGGCTGACAGGAACAGGTGTACGTGGCCAGGAGTGATGTGGAGTCGTTCGAGAGACTTCGTCTCTCGTGATCACGAAAATCGAAGATTTTCGGACGACGACAGTATCTCGTAGCCGTACTCGTCGCACACGTCGCGAAAACTCGCTTCCAGCGACTCCTCGATTAGTACAAGTATCGCTTGACGGTACTTCGGACACCACACGAAGTGGTAGTTAACGTTGTATACCGTGTGGTTCGACCGCTTCTCGCTCATACCTACCAATACAACGACCAATCAGAAGTGTTCTTTGAAGCTACTCACAGACCACCACCAGTATACTTTTAAGCGTGGAAGAACAAGAGGTAGACGTGACGAAGCAACTCAAGGTATCCGACGCCGTGTACGACGACCTTGATAAACTCAAGGACGAGGAGGGGCACACGAGTTTCGACAGCGTACTCCGCACGCTCCTCCTGCACTACCGTCACGTCCAACCCAACGACCAGGAATGACCGACACACAGGCTCTCCTCAAGACGCTGGACTTCCAACTCGACATCCAGAGTGACAACGAGGGCCTGCTGTACGACGCCACCCTCGAAGCACGGTCGGCGTACAACGAAACCATCCACCTCGCCAAACAAGGCGTGGACTGGGACACGATTCCTGACCGCGTGGCCAACGACGCCAACCTCGTGAAAAACACGACACAGCGTGTCGTCGCCAAAGCACTCGGCGCGATGGAGAACTACTACGAGTACGACGACTTCGGCCAACCGAGCCACACCAAGGACGGCGCGTACCCGCTTCGAGCCAACTACGAGGAAGGGTACAATCTGTCGCTCACCGACGACGGCGACGTGACGTTCCGTATCAGCGCGAAGCCATACAAGCACGTTAAAGGCGTCCTCAAAGGGAGTGACGCTCACCTCGACATTCTCAAGACTGCGCTCACGATCGACGAGTGGAAGATTGGGACAGCGGAAGCCCTGTTCCACAACGAGAACGCCGAGTTGCACGTTACTGTCACCAACACCGAGCAGACTGTTCGAGACAAGCAGGACTCACGAACGGTCATCGGCGTGGACGTGAATGAGGACAACGTGGCTCTCACCGCACTTTCCGAGGGTGGCGTCGAGGATACGTTGGTTATCGACTTTCCCGAAATCAAGTTCGAGCGCCACCGCTACTTCACGATGCGGAAGCGCGTGCAGAACGCGGGGAAAGAGAGCATCCACGACACGTTGGAAGGGCGTGAGGAACGGTTCGTCCGCGACCGACTCCACAACGTGAGTCGTCACATCATGGAGTGGAGCCGTCAGTTCGAGAAGCCGTGCATCGTCTTTGAAGACCTCAAAGAGATGCGCGACAGTATCGACTACGGCACGCGGATGAACCGACGCTTGCACCACCTCCCGTTCCGCGCTCTCCAGTTCTATACGTCGTACAAGGCATCGTTCTCGGGGATTCCGACTGGATGGATTGACCCGTACAAGACGAGTCAACGGTGTCCGCTGTGCGGGCACGCCGAGCGAGCGAACCGCAACAAGAAGCGGTTCAAGTGTCGGTCGTGTTCCCACCAAGACCACAGCGACCGTGGTGCAAGCGTCAACATCGCCGTGAAAGGCATCAAGAAGCATCAGGACTGGAATGTGCCTGCTCTCAACAGCCTTCCCGTTGTTCGGAAGGTGCGACGGCAGGCATCGGGGGCCGTGGACGCCCCGACCGTGACCCACGACGCCGTTCGAGACTATCAGTCCGATGGTATCGTGGGAGTGTCCGATTAAACCACGGGAAGCCTCGGGGCTTGACCCCGAGGCGGTTCACCACAGAGCTAGCGTCAAAGAGATATTCAGACATTAGTTCTCCTGACGGGTTTCACGAACTGCTTCGATGATCTCATCGGTTTCTATCCCATCATCTACCTTCTCCCTGAGGGAATCCACATCTCGTCTCAGTTTTTCCCTCCTCCGTTCGGTGATTTCCTCCTCGAGAGCAGTACGAATAACCTCGCTCACATTGATATCTTCCCGTTCCAGTTCCTTCTTTAGGTCATCGGGGATCTTCGCTGATACTGTCAACATACGTGGTTGTATTATGTCACAGTATTACTAAAAAGTTTTCTCCAAGGTTAATAGGAAGGGAGGAGAGCAAAGAGATCCGTGTGAGTAAATCTATCCCGCTCTCGCCTCCTTCACGACTGTTCAGTCTCCTTGGGCTCCGATTCCAGTCGTTTGCAAGCGACTATTCTGCCCGATATCGCGCGTCCCAGCGCGGCCCCGCGCGACTCGAGAGGACGAGCCCGACGATCCCCAATCCGATTCCGCCGATTACGAGGACGGCAGCGAGTTCCAGTGACGGCGGGACGACGACGAACCCGGCGACCAGCGTCGGGACGAGCGCGACGGCGACGCCGACGGTGAACGTCATGAACCGGACGGCGTCGAAGAGAAACTCGTTGGGATCGAAGCCGGCGATGTAGACGGTCAGGCCGTAGTAGTACAGCGCGTAGCCCGCCAGCAAGACGGCTCCGACGGCGGCGTCGACGAGCGTCGCGTCGAACCAGATGACCGCTGCGAGGTAGGGCACCGCCACCGTCGGCGCGCCGACCAGGACGAACGCGATCCGCTTCGCTCGGAAGACGTCCGCGATCGAGACGGGGTAGGTGAGGTAGTCCTCGAGCGAGTCGAACTGCGTCAGCCAGTTGTAGGTCGTAAAGGCCGAGAGGCCGAGGACGCCGCCGAAGAAGATCCCCGGCGCGGGCGCAATGCCGGTGATCGAATCGACGACGCCGACGAGCGCGGCCACCAGCGCGAGCAGAATGCTCGCGGAGACGAACGGCTTCCAGACGCCGCCGGAGGACCGCGCGAGGTCGAGCAGCGTCTTCGTGACCAGCGGCGCGTCGTCGATG
>NZ_JAQIVI010000599.1 GCF_028618695.1 Natrinema soli
GGACGCCGTCGGGCACGTTCAGGGAGGGAAGGTCGTGGCGGGTCGCCAGATCGCGGAGGGGGCCGGACTCGCCGGTGGTGACGATCGTCCGCTCGGTCCAGTCGACGCCGGCCGACTCGACGGCCTCGCGGACGACAAGGAAGTTCGCCAGCGTCTCCGCCGTCGTCCCGGATCGCGAGACCACGTTGATCGCGGTGTTCTCGAGGGGGAGTCCCTCGAGACGGCTCGAGACCCACTCGGGGTCGACGTTATCCAGAAAGACCGTTTCTGTGTCCGAGTCGAGTGCGTTCGTGATCGTCGCTGCACCCAGCGAGCTGCCGCCGATGCCGACGGTGAGCAGCGCGTCGGCGTCGGCGACGGGCTCGACCGCCGCTCGAATTTCGTCCGGATCGGTCCGTTCGGGGAGGTTCAGCGCCTCGTAGCCGTGTTCCTCGTTCGCCATCCCGCGCTCGATACGCTCGTGGGCGGCCGCCACCTGCTCGTCCAGGCGCTCGAGGGACTCCCTCGAGACGCCCGGCGACGCGACGGACGCGAGCGCGTTTCCGATGTCGACGTTCATACGCGAGGAGGCGACCGCAGGGCCTAAAGTCGTTCCGTGATCGGTTCAGCGGCGCTCCGGGATCGGTTCGTCGGCGCTGCTGTCGCCGATCGCGCCGACCGGGACACGCCGCCGTGACGGACCCACCACGTGTGTAGGGACCGGTCTTACGCGTCCGCAGCTCTCAGTCGATAGCGAGCACCATGACCAGCCACACGCCGAACGAGCCGGTCGACATCCTGCTCGTCGAGGACAATCCGGGCGACGTTCGTCTGACCAGAGAAGCGTTCGAAACGACCGACAGCGACATCGAATTCCACACCGTCACCGACGGGAAGGAGGCGACGACGTACTTCGACGTCTGCGAGACGGACACCGCGAGCACGGACCCCGATCTCGTCCTCCTGGATCTGAACCTCCCGCGAGTAGACGGGCTCACGGTCCTGGAAACGCTCGAGAACGAATTGGACTACCCGCCACCGCCGATCCTCGTCCTCTCGAGTTCGGAAGCGGAAGCGGACATCGCCGAGAGTTACGATCGGGCCGCGAACGCGTACCTCACGAAGCCGGAGGGTCCCGGCGAGTTCGACACGTTAGCGCAAGCGATCGAGGATTTCTGGATCGACTCGGCGCGGCATCCGCCCGTGCCGTCGTAGATCGGTGTTGGTGGGCACCGCCTCTGCCCGATCGGATCACGAGGTCACCGTTCGACCGATGTCCGAGCGGAAGGACGCCCGGCGCTCTCCGGTGGCTCGCGGTCGGAAGCCGAAACCCCGAAACCGACGGTTCGCGTACGGACGGCCATGAGCGAAAAGACGGGCACCTTCGTCGTCACGCACGCCGAAGACGAATCGGCGGTCGTTCGCGACGTCGACACCGCACAGGTCCACACCCTCGCGTCGAACCCCGGCCTCGAGATCCACGACGTCCTCGAGGCCACCGTCGCACCGGAGCCGCCGCTGGACGTCGCGTGGGAAGTGATCGACGTCGAAGACCGACGCTCGATCGACCTGGTCGACAGCGACCTCGAGCCGACCCAGCGCGAAAAAGAGCTCGCAGCCGACAGCGAGGTCGGCGACCTCGTTCAGGAGGAGCGCGCCGGGACGGGCGAAATACACGTGTTCCACGTGCCCGAGGGCGAGGTCGAACCTGCAGCTCAGGACGTTCTCACGGACGAGGAGACGATCGCGCGGGCGGCCCGGCTCGAGGCGGTCCGCGTGGAAGTGCGCCGCTCGGCCGACGACGGCGTGTTGAGCGTACGATATCTGCCGGACTGATCGGTGGCATCCGACGAAAGATCCACTCGTCACCTGCTGCGTCCGGCGAAGAGTTACTCAGACGGGCTCCTCTCCGTCAGTTCCGGCGCACCCGAGACCCGCCAGACGAGTACGCCGGTACAGCGGTACAGCAGACCGTCTCAGCGCCGGCGACTGTCCGCAGTCCCGGGCTCGAGTCGGTGCCTCCCGGCCGCGAGCGATGGTTGGAATTGAGAAAGCTTACTTCGGGGGGCTGCAAGTTGTCCGATATATGGCGTATTTCGACGTACCGGAGATCGAGTACACCCGGTACAGTAACCGCCAACTCGCGGCGGTTCCGCTCGCGGTTCTCGCGGTTGCACTGCTCGTCCTCAGCGGGTCGTTTCTCGTGTACGGCACGCCGGTTCCGCTGGGAATGGACTTCGCCGGCGGGACGGAGTTGACCGTCCAGACGACCACGCCGGCCGACGAGATTCCGGCGGCGTTCGACGAAGAGCCAGAATCGGTGACCGGAACGGGAAGTGAAAATCAGTACATCGTTCAGTTCTCCTCTGCGGACTCGCAGGCCCTGAGCGATCAAGCCCAAGAGGGCCTCGAATCGGACGGCGACAGCGAGATCGTCCAGGCGGTCTCCTCGACGTCGGCGAGCTTCGGCCAGCAGAGCCAGCAAACGGCCATGCTGGGGGTCGCCATCGCGTTCGTCGGGATGAGCGCCATCGTCTTTCTGCTCTTCCGGACGTTCGTCCCGTCGATCGCGGTCGTCATCTCGGCGTTTTCCGACCTCGTGATCCCGCTGGCGTTCATGCGACTGGCCGGAATCCCGCTCTCGCTGGGGACGGTCGCCGGCCTCCTGATGTTGATCGGCTACTCGGTCGACTCCGACATCCTGTTGAACAACCATATCCTCCGCCGGAGCGGTGGCTTCTACGAGAGCACGCACCGCGCGATGCGGACCGGCGTCACGATGACTGTCACATCGATGGCCGCGATGCTCGTCATGGCCGTCTCGGCGTACATCTTCGGTATCGGTCTCCTGGCATCGATCGGAATCATCCTGTTCGTCGGCCTCGCGGCCGACCTGATGAACACCTACATGTTGAACCTGAGTCTGCTCCGCTGGTACAAGTTCGAGGGGATCCGCTCATGAACCCGATAGCGACCGTCAAGTCCAACTGGCGGCTCCTCCTGCTCGTCCTGTTTCTCGCCTTCGCCCTCGTCGCCCTCTTCATCCCCGGCGGCATCGTGGCCGACAACAGCTACGCCGAGAGCACCGTCGACAGCGGCCCCACCAACCTCGAGTTCGGGCTCGGCCTCGAGGGCGGGACCCGAATCAGGGTCCCAGCCACCGGAATGACTGCTGAGGACATCGAATCCGGCATGGCCGAGGATGGAATCGACCAACAGGAGAGCCAACGGCTCGACGATATCGAGTCGACGATGACCGACGAACTCGGCCTCGAGCCGGCGGACACCAGCGTCGACGTACAGGACGACGGGACCGTCACCGCGGAAGTGTTCTCCGACAACGTGACGCAAGCCGAGTTCGCCGCGGCGCTGCAATCGACGAACGTCGACGCGTCGGAGGACGATATCCGCGACGGCGTCACCCAGAAGACGCGCGACGACATGATCGACACGATCCAGACGAAGGTCAACGCTGCGGGGCTCTCCGGCGGGACGGCCTACGAGCAGACGACGCCGGGCGGCGACCACTACATCGTCGTCGAGGTCCCGAATATGGACGCGAGCGAACTCCGCCAGTTGCTCTCCGAGCGCGGGGTCGTCGAGGTCGTCGCCTACTATCCCGACGATAGCGGAAATCAGACGAATCAGACGAACCAGACGAATCAGACGGTGTTGACCGGCGACGACATCGCCGACGTCGACCCGCCCCAACAGCAGACGGATAGGCAGGGGCGGGAAACGTCGGGATACGTGGTCCCGGTGGAGGTCAGAGGCGAGGCCGCATCCCAGTTTCAGCAGCAGATGAACGACTTCGGCTTCACCGATCAGAGCGAAGGAGTCGGGCGGTGTGGCCTCCGCGGCGACGACGGAACCGTCAACTTCGATCAGGAGGGAGAGCAGTACTGTCTCCTAACTGTCGTCGACGGAGAGGTCGTCGATGCCCACAGCATGGGATCGACCCTGGCCGAGTCGATGCGAAACGACTGGGCGGAGAACCCGACCTTCCAGATGGGGGCACCGAGTCAGCAACACGCCCAGTCGCTCTCGGTCAACCTCCGAGCCGGCAGCCTGCGCGCGCCGTTGGACTTCGAAAACGATCAGGTCTACTCGATCGAGCCGGCCCACGCCACCCAGTTCAAGGAGTACTCGCTACTGATCGGATTCCTCTCGGTGATCACGGTCAGTGGCGTCGTCTACACTCGATACACGGACATGCGGGTCGCGCTCCCGATGATCGTGACGGCGGTCGCGGAGGTGGTGATCCTGCTCGGGTTCGCCGCGCTGATACGCATGCCGCTGGATCTCTCCCACGTCGCCGGGTTCATCGCCGTCGTGGGGACCGGGGTTGACGACCTCGTGATCATCGCCGACGAGGTGATGGACGAGGGGGATGTCAGCTCGGAACGGGTCTTCCAGTCGCGGTTCCGCAAAGCGTTCTGGGTCAT
This sequence comes from Natrinema soli, assembly GCF_028618695.1. The sequence continues at coordinate 4,425 of NZ_JAQIVI010000599.1, forward strand.
CGGTGCCGCCGCGGCGACGACCATCGTCGCCCTCTCCCCGCTCGCCGTGTTGAGCCTCGGCGACCTCAAGGGATTCGCCATCATCACCATCCTCGGCGTGCTCATCGGGGTCCTCATCACCCGCCCCGCCTACGGTGACATCCTGCGACGGCTGCTCACCGATCGGTAGGCGTCTCGAGCGGTGACTATCCGATAGCAATAGCGGCGTTTTGCGATCGGTTCTCGACGCTTCGAGAGCGCTCAGCGTTCCCGACATCGCGGACACCAGTCGACGGTGTCGCCGTCACCGTGCGCAGCGGCGAAATCGTACGAAACGGGAGTGTTACAGGCAGTACAGATCGGCATCATAATCACCACAGCAACGCAGCGGTGCAACGTACAAGAACGGCCAGCCTGCAGTTGCAACCGCGCTCGCGGCTCGGTGTCGAGACAGCAACAGTTCGTATCGGGCGGTGAACGGATTTCATCCGTCCGCGGACGAGGTGCGTTCTCGAGACTCGATGGAACGTACAACGATTGTAGCAATCATCAGCGAAGCGGCTCTCGGGGAAATGAATGGCGGCAGAAACGGCGGAACCGAACAAGCCTAGGCCGGGATTTGAACCCGGGCTCTCGTCCTTACCAAGGACGCGCTTTACCGCTAAGCTACCCAGGCGCGCATCTGTTCGTTGATTGGAGTCGTCTTTATGGGTTTCGATTCGAGCGGGCCGTGCGCCGGGTTGTCGCAGCCCCATCCCGCGATTGCATTCGTCTGTCAGGGATCCGTCGCGGACGTCGCTCGATCGGTCGTGGAATCCTCGAGCGACAGCTCTCGAGCCCGCGCGTGGAGGTCGGAGAGACAGTCCTCGACTGGGGGAAACGAGGTGCCGACGTCGGCGGCGAACTCCGCGACGACGGCGTGCAGTCGGGGTGAAGGGGTTTCGCCGACGGCGACGGCGCCGGTGCGGACGGCCAGTTCGAGCACGTCTCGCCCGAGGTTCGCATCGACCGATGCGGGATCGCCGCCGTCGGTGCC
>NZ_JAQIVI010000006.1:0-29728 GCF_028618695.1 Natrinema soli
TCTCGTCGAGTCGACCCATTACCGACTCTACTACGTTTATCGGTAAATATTTTCCTTAAACACTATGAGGAACTTGCCAGGTTTGTTCAAGAGGTCTCCGCTGAGGAGCTCTCTGAGGACACACAGGAGGAACTGAAAAAGCGCATACTCGACTCGGTCGGGATCGGGATCAATGCGCTTGGGGCAGATCCGGTGGAGGTCGTCCACCAGACGGTCCAGCGAGCTAATCCTGGCGACGACTGTACTCTCTGGGGACGTAGCGAGACCGCATCGCCGGTTGGTGTCGCGATGCACAATACTGCGCTGACGCGCTATCTTGATTTCATGGACTCCTTTCTCGCGCCTGGCGAGACGCCCCACCCGAGCGACAACATCGGCGCGGTCGTCGCTGCTGCCGAAACCGTCGATGCCTCTGGCGAGAAACTCCTGGAAGGTATCGGTGTCGCGTACGAGGTCCAGGGGGAACTCGCCTGGAATGCCCCAGTCCGTGACAAAGGATGGGACCACGTGACCCACACGGTCATCTCGGCGACCTGCGGCGTCGCGAAGGTACTCGACCTCGACGTCGAGACTACCAGAGACGCAATTGGCATCGCCGGAACCGCCCATAACGCCCTCCGCGTAACCCGCACCGGCGGCATCAACGAGTGGAAGGGCATCGCCTCGGCCAATGCCGCCCGGAACGCCGTCTACGCGGCCCTGTTGGCCAGTGACGGGATGGAGGGGCCCAAGAATCTCTTTGAAGGGCAGAAGGGCTGGAAGCAGACTATCAGCGGTGAGTTCGAGGTCGACCTCGATCCAGGCTGCACGCGCGTTCATGACGTCATGACGAAGCGATACGTCGCTGAAACGTACGCCCAGTCTGCCGTTGAAGGCGTTATCGAACTGGCGGAGCAAGAGGATCTCGATGGGAGTGACGTGGAACTCATTGATTTAGAAACGTTCGCGGGTGCGAAGCTCATTATCGGTGGCGGCGAGGGTGATCGCCACACGGTCGAGACAAAGGCACAGGCCGACCACTCGCTCCCGTACATGCTGGCAGCGGCACTCCTCGACCGGGAGATGGGTAACGCCCAGTACGAGCCAGAACGCATCACCCGAGATGATGTCCAGTACCTTCTCCGGCACGTCACCGTCGAGGAGGACGAGGCATTTACCGAGCGGTTTGAATCCGGGGAGATGCCCGCTCGCGTAACCGTCGAACTTGAGGACGGCACTACTCACGTGGTCGAGAAGGACGCCTTCCAAGGCCATCCAACGAAGCCGATGAGCTGGGATCAGGTCGAAACGAAATTCCACGATACGGCCGGCACTAGACTCGACGAGGATCGCCGTGACAATATCGTTGCAACAGTTAAAGACTTGGAGTCGACAACCGTCTCCGATCTCGTCACCCTGCTGGCATAGGGTGCGTGGCATTACTCACTAATACAACCTGATTAGTTTTCCTTGGTCTACGACAGATCCCGCCCCTCAAGCATAGATCGAACTGGTTGCTGCCCTACTCACTAAGGACTCAGAGACCGAAGCCACAATCGAATTATGGTAGACCGTACGTTCGAGTTCCTACACCACAACGAGCGTGAGGAGAAGCCCAGAGAGAAGGGAATCACGGAGATCCGTGGGCCATACTATGACCCAATGGGCCCGCGCGAGCTGCGTGACCTCTTGGAGACGATGGGGCAGTACGTCGACATCTACAAGTTCAGCGGCGGGTCGTTCGCGCTGATGCCCGAGGAGGCGGTGACGGAGCTGATCGACGTTTGCCACGAGTTCGACGTCAAGGTGTCCACGGGCGGTTACGTCGAGAATGTTCTAGTCCGAGACAACGATAAGGTTGAGCAGTACTTCGAGGAGGCCGAACGGCTCGGCTTCGACATCGTCGAGCTCTCCAGTGGGTTCCTGGCTATCGGGACCGACGATATGGTGCGGATGACGGAGATCGTCGCGGAGGACTACGAGATCGATCCAAAGCCCGAGATCAACGTCCAATTCGGCGCTGGCGGCGCGACGGACCCGGATGTCCTCGAGGAACAGGGACAGCAGGACCCAGAGCAGGCCATCGAGGAGGGGAAGCGCCACCTGGAGGCTGGTGCGGACCTCCTAATGGTTGAGGCGGAGGGCATCACCGAGGAGGTCAACGAGTGGCGGACCGACGTGGCCTACCAGATTGCGAACGGACTTGGGATTGAGAACCTCGTCTTTGAGGCGCCCGGGCCGGAGATGTTCGAGTGGTACATCAAGAACTTCGGGCCCGAGATCAACCTGTTCGTCGACAACTCCCAGATCGTCGAACTGGAATGTATGCGCTCTGGCCTTTGGGGCAAGGCGACGACGTGGGGCCGGACTGTCACCTGGAAGGGTGATGAAGAGTAACCAGACTAAGAATCGTGTTACCGGTTCTTAGGAAACCTTCCCGTTGAGAAATGTACGAGCTAGTGTAACTAATTCCGTTGAGGCCCAGATACGGTAAGTGATACACCTATGATAGAGACTGTGGAAGCACTGTTTTCCCAATGAGGAGACTACCATTGATGAACAGCCAACTAATCACGGGCCAAGGTGATTCAGGGATAACCTCTCAGATGAGACCGTTCCAGCAGCGAGACGCCCCCCGATTCTACCCGGTAGGTGGATAGTGATGGAACCAATACTTCTCATAGTCGGTATAATCCTGCTTGCCAGTGTTATCGTTGATCTCCTCTGGACGACACTCTGGGTTGAGGGAGGCGCCGGCCCGCTGACCTCTCTGTTGATGGCATCGGTATGGCGAATGTTACGACGGTTTGGGGAGACAGATTCACGAATCCTTACCCTTTCGGGGCCGATAATCCTTATTGTTGGCCTAGCGACGTGGATTACACTGCTCTGGGGTGGATGGGCGTTCATCTTTGCGAGTGGTGAGAGCTCGATTATCGATACCGTGAACCGAGATCCTGTTTCCTGGTCAGATTGGATCTATTTCTCTGGATACACAATCTTCACGTTAGGGAACGGGGATTTTGCCCCGCAAGAAGGTGTCTGGCAGATTCTGACGACTCTTGCGACGGCGAGCGGGATGCTCTTTGTCACACTCAGCGTAACGTATATTCTCAATGTTCTGAGTGCAGTCACGCAGAAACGATCTTTCGCCAGTGGTGTGAGTGGACTCGGTGAACACGGTACCGAGATTCTACTTACGAGTTGGAACGGCGAGGAGTTTGAGGGACTTGAGTTGCCTCTGAACACCTTTACTACTCAACTGAACACGCTTACGTCGAATCACAAGGCGTATCCGATTCTCCATTACTTCCACAGCAAACAAACCGGCCAATCACCGATTGTGAGCGTTGCCATCTTCGACGAGGCATTGTCACTTCTCCAGTTTGGGCTTTCTAACCAATCACATCCAAGTAACACGATTCTTAAAAACGCCCGATCGAGTGTCGAGAGCTATCTAGAAACACTCAAAAATTCTTTCATCGAGCCTGCTGATCGCTCCCCACAGCCGCCAAACCTTGATACGCTCCGAGAAAAAGAACTTCCGACTGTCTCTGACGAGGAGTTTACCGCAGCACTTGCAGACATAGATAAGCGGCGACAAACACTCCTCGGTCTCGTAGAATCTGACGAACGAGAATGGCCCTCACAGGATGAAGAGTGATAGAGAATTGTCGGCCTTGGCTCAACATAGCGTAAGAAGGTGATCTGCTCAGCGGACTCCAAATTGCCCACACACCCAACTCCCTCTAGGTCAAACTAGTGCCTAAGAAGCCACTCCATGGACAATCACGATCACTCAAAAGACACCGAGGAGTCGCCGGATCAACCACCTGATCACGGTAACCACCACGACCATAATCCTGGAAGTGATGCTGGCTCCGACGAGGAGGTCTCTCGGACCGAGCAGTCACTGCTTGAGGAAGAAGCCGAGGACGCAGATGAGGCTGAGCAGGAACTGCATGAACGCTCCGAGCACCACATGGATCACGGAAATGGGGGACATGATCACGGCGACCATGGTGGAATGCACGAAGGACACGAGCAGATGTTCCGTCGGCGCTTCTTCATCTCGACACTCCTGTCGATTCCAGTCCTCCTATACAGCGAAATGCTGCAGGAGTGGCTTGGATTCTCTGTCCCAACGTTCCCAGGTAGCGAATGGATCAACCCTGTATTCGCAGTAATTGTCTTTGCGTATGGTGGGGTTCCGTTCCTCCAGATGGCGGCGCCGGAGCTGAAAGACCGGTCACCGGGGATGATGACGCTTATTTCGATGGCGATCAGCGTTGCATTCGTCTACAGCCTCGCCAGCGTGTTCTTCCCAACGGAGTCGGCGTTCTTCTGGGAGCTCGTAACGCTCATCGACATCATGCTGCTGGGCCACTGGATCGAGATGCGGTCAGTGCGCCGGGCTTCAAGCGCGGTCGACGAGCTGGCGAAGCTGATGCCTGATACTGCCGAACGGATCACCGACGACGGTGACACCGAGGAAGTCCCCGTGAGTGACCTCTCTGAGGGCGACCTCGTGCTCGTCCGGCCGGGCGCGAGTGTCCCTGCTGACGGCATCGTTGAAGAGGGTGACTCAGATGTCGAGGAGTCGATGATCACCGGCGAGTCGAAACCGGTCTCGAAAGAACCGGGGGACGAGGTCATCGGCGGGACGATCAACGGTGACGGCAGTCTCCGCGTACGCGTCGGTGCGACGGGCGAGGAGACGACGCTCGCGGGCATTATGCGACTTGTCGAGGAAGCCCAACAGAGCAAGTCTCAAACTCAAGTGTTGGCCGACCGCGCTGCTGGCTGGCTGTTCTACGTCGCTCTCGGGGCGGCAGTCGTGACAGCAATCGCGTGGACGATCGCGGTCTCGTTCAACGCAACGGTTATCGAGCGCGTCGTCACGGTGCTCGTCATTGCCTGTCCGCACGCGCTCGGTCTCGCCATCCCGCTGGTGGTCGCGATTAACACGTCACTCGCTGCTCGTAATGGAATGCTCGTTCGCGACCGTATCGCGATGGAAGAGGCGCGGAATCTGGACGCCATCATCTTCGACAAGACGGGGACGCTCACCGAAGGCGAGCACGGCGTCGTCGACATGGCGACCGTCGACGGCGTCGACGCGGACGAGGCGCTCACACTGGCGGCGGCCGTCGAGAGCGACTCCGAACACATGATAGCACGAGCTATCCACGAGGCCGCCGAAGAGCGAGATCTCACCGCTCCTGACGCGACCGGCTTCGAGGCGATCAAGGGCAGGGGCGTCCGAGCAAACGTCGACGGAAACGAGGTGTACGTCGGCGGCCCGAATCTACTTACACAACTATATAGGGACGTTCCCGATCATCTCCAGCACTTCGCTGACGAAGCCGGCCAGAACGCCCAGACCGTGGTGTATCTCGTTCGCGAAGGAGAGTTGATCGCCGCGTTCGCGATGGCCGACGTGATCCGCGAGGAGAGTTTCCGTGTCGTCGACGCCCTGCATGATCTGGGCATCGAAGTAGCGATGCTGACTGGTGACTCCCAGGATGTCGCTAACGCCGTCGCCGACGAACTGGGCATCGACACGGTGTTTGCGGAGGTCCTCCCCAAGGACAAGGACAAGAAAGTCCAGGAGCTCCAGGACCAGGGTAAGCTTGTGGGGATGGTCGGCGATGGCGTTAACGACGCGCCGGCGCTGACGCGGGCCGACGTCGGAATCGCTATCGGAAGCGGCACCGATGTCGCCGTCCAATCGGCCGACGTCATCCTCGTACAGAACAACCCAATGGACGTGGTTCGGCTCGTCAAACTAAGCAAGGCGAGCTACCGGAAGATGCAGGAGAACATCGTCTGGGCGGCCGGGTACAATGTCTTCGCACTCCCGCTTGCAGCGGGCGTGTTGGCTCCGATCGGGATTCTGCTGTCGCCCGCTGTGGGTGCACTGCTAATGTCGCTGAGTACGGTCATCGTCGCCATCAACGCGCAACTGCTCCGGCGCATGGATCTTTCCCTCCCGGATGTTCCAGGAGTGACACCACCTACTGACGCTCAAACTGCAGACTAAAACTCTCCTTAATCGCTTCGGGAGGCTTCTTTCGGTTGAGTCCGGTTGGTGGACAGCAACCGGCGAGTCTGTGCGATTTAGATGGATATCGCTATACGGTTACCGATTCCACGGTTTCCAGGTACTCGTTTTCCCACTCACGCCGTGCCTCGGTTTCGCGTTGTCCACTCTGTGTGACCGTGTACACGTTCGTCCATTTGTCGAGTTCACCCTTCTTGAGGTGGCCTTTATCGACGAGGTCATCAAGGTTCGGATAGAGCCGCCCGGGATTGATCTCTTATTCGTAATAGTCGTCAAGTTCAGACTGGACTGCAAGCCCGTGTGGCTCTTCGAGGCCTGCAATTACATACAAGATGTCCCGCTGAAATCCAGTTATATCGTGCATCCGTCTGTTACCCTACTTCTGATAGGTTGAATAAGTCCTCTCGAGTGTCCAGAGTGCGTATCGGCAGTACCTGGTCGGAATTCAACGTGAGTAATCTCGAATCTTTTACATAACGGACAAGAGAACTCCGCGATGGAATGTCTGACCTAGTTGTCAAAGCAGCTGTGAAGGATGCACTGTCGCACCACAACGTCTCGGCCGATTTCTATGACGCTCTCAACGAAGAAGTCGCCGAACTGCTCAACGACGCCGCCGAGCGTACCGAAGCGAACGACCGGAAAACGGTCCAGCCCCGCGACCTGTAGTTCCCGAGCTATTCATCACTCTTGGGAGGTGCATTACTTCGATCCAGTGCCCAGTAGAGCAGTCACTAACCAGCCCCAGCATTCCGAGTGTCCCGCCGACGAACGGCAGCCCACCAACCCATCCACCGTTCCGGCCGTTCATCATTCCAGGGCCAAAACCCGTCCCCGTCGATACGCTTGAAATCGGCCCAGGGAGCGATACGATGTTGTCGTTGAGACGCGATCCCCAAGTACGTGGCCGATCCGGATCAGGCTCGTCGATGAATCGACGTCGGCTGGCCGGGCACTACTGGACTATGATCAGTCTGATGCGGACGTCACTGAAGGTGCAACCTGGTCACATGGGTGAGATCACGATCGATTTCGTCGCTGGAAACCCTGGTGCGTGGTTTTTCCACTGTCACCATCTATATCATATGGAAACGGGGAATGGTTCGTGAGGTCCCATACGAGCAGTAGAATATAGACCGGCCCGTACCAATCACAAGGATACCACTTATCGATCGGTATATCAGGGCTAAATGGTAAACTCGTAGTTCTCATTTGAGCATCCATGTCCTCGAAGTCGGACGAAGTTCGCGTGTGGCTCGTTGAACGGGGGTATAATAACCGAGATCTCATCATTCTCAAGTACGCGACTTCCGAGGGAGACCGAGTCTACCGGAAAGAGGTCGCGTCACAGGCGCTGGAGACGGTGGCTGCTGCCAAAGATGTCTCCCCTGGCGATCTGGGGACCGTCGAGGATCTAGACGTGCGAGAGCGGTACGCCGGCGAAGTCAGACGGATGGCAAATAATCACGATCCTAATGAGCCGGTTTAATTGTCACTGGCGAAGAGGAGCGGTTAATTTTCCGAATAAGAGTAGGCCCAATTTCACGAAGATAAGCAGATGGGGTAGGATTGAGTATCCTGTGAGATGCTATCAAATAGGTGTTTTTGACATTATACGCCGAATAAGGAAACCAGAGGAGACGAATCGCCAATTTAGCACTCACAATGAGCGATCAGCCATCTCGGCGGCACGTACTTGGGATAGCTAGTGGGACAATTGTAACTGGACTTGCCGGTTGTCTGACCGAAGACGGCCAATCGGAGAACGATACCAACTCGGATGAGGGGGCTACTAACTCGAGCGAGGATTCCGACAATGAGAGCAATGAAACGGATTCAAACTCTGGAAATGAGAGCAGCCCTGATGAAACGGAGAGTACGTCTAAGAGTGCAGCCGAAGTGACAATGATGACGAATGACTCTGGAACTCACTTCGAGCCCCATGTCGCTGAAATCGAATCTGGAGAGACGATCACGTGGACGCTCGAGAGCGGTTCTCATACGACGACCGCTTATGCACCGGCGAACGACAAGCCCCAGCGGATTCCTGATGACGCTAAGGCATGGGATAGCGGGGAAATCGATGACCAAGGGGCAACCTTTGAACACACGTTCGAAACCGAAGGAGTCTATGACTATTACTGTCGCCCACACGAAAACACAGGGATGCTCGGGTGCGTTGTCGTCGGTGATCCCCAGCTCGACGACCAGTCTGGAATGGCCGAGCCGCAGTCTGAATTACCCGACGGTACTCGCGAGAAGATCCGCGAACTGAATGAGATGGTTCGAAGCGGTGGTGACAGCGGGCACGGTGGACACGAAAGTAGCGAAGACGGGGACGGGGGCCACGAAGATGACCATTAACAATAGCTGATTATAAGTACTCAATCAGAGAAGATGCGCTGACCGAGAACCACACTCACAATTGTTGCCAGAAGACCAACGAGGAGGGCAAGCAGGCGTCGATGCATCGATGCCTGTAACTGATAGCTGTAATCACGTGCCTGGTCGTCAAATGGTCCATGAGCTCCGAAGTCGCCTGCCACTGGCTTGTAGAGGTTATGTTCTCGGTCAGGTGCGACCGGCTCGTCGGTCAGCTGAGAATCATAGCCTCCACTTGCGAGGTAGTTATCAAGCCGCCTTGGGATTAGCCGGTTGCCCAGAATCGCCTTTACTGTCGAGCGCCCGACCCATAGTTCGTCCTTGCCATGATCGACAGCCCACATGATCGCTCGAGCGGCGACCTCTGGCTGATAGATCGGGGGCACTGGCTGAGGTTTCTGTGGCAGGCGACTCTTTGACCACTCGAATTGTGGGGTGTTCATTGCGGGCATCTGTACCATCGAGAGTTGTACGTTACAGTCGTCGTGAATAAGTTCAGTTCGCACAGATTCTGTATATCCCTGGATTGCATGTTTCGCCCCACAGTAGGCTGATTGGAGCGGAATGCCGCGATAGGCCAGTGCCGATCCGACTTGGACGATTGCTCCCTCATTGCGAGGTCGCATTCGGTTGAGTGCGGCTTGCGTCCCATAGACGTAGCCCAAGTACGTGACCTCAGTGACGCGGCGGTAGTCCTCAGAGGTCATCTCCGCGGCCGGCGAGAACACTGATACCATCGCATCGTTCACCCACACATCAATTGGGCCGAATGCATCTTCGACAGTTTCGGCTGCGGCCTCAACCTGCTCGGGGTCGGCAATATCTGTCGGAACAACAATCGCTTCGCCGCCAGCTCCCTCGACGTCCTCTCGCGCACCCTCAAGTCCGTCCTCGCCCCGCGCGAGCAGGCCGATCTTCGCGCCGCGTTCGGCGAATGAACGAGCAGTGGCTCGCCCGACGCCGGCTGATGCGCCTGTGATAACGACGACTTCTGAGTCGGTTGTGTTGGACATGGTTAGTTACTCAGGGGATTCAGTCGGTCGACCGATTCGAGAGTGGCGTAGCGCTCCCAGCCGCCGTAGCGGTCCGCGATTGGACCACGTGGAATGCTGAGGATCAGGACAAGTGTTCCGGTGACAGTGGCGTTAATTGCGGCGATCGTCGGGACGCCAGCGATCAACCACGGCACGATGATGATCCACACAGCGAGCGGGATGTTGAGGAATCGAATCCCACGAGCAGGTTCGGCAGTTGCGATTACAGTAAAGGAGACGATCAATGAACCCACAAGATGGCTACTATCGGCCATGATTCCCGAGGTTCCGAAGATCGTCGGCGAGAGCATGAACCAGACGCCCAGTGCCATCGCGGTTAGCAGAGTCCAGGGGATCGAAACACCCCAGAACGGTTCGCTAACTGGTGAGTCGCCGATCGATCGTGTCTCGGTCTCGTCAATGCCAGACTCCTCTTCAGAGATCATTCCTCCCATCCAGAAGGCAGTCCAGAGGCTATCTCCCTGGCGCATCAGTCTGACGACGTACTGTCCCATCGCGACGACCTCGTCGATTGTCAGCGAGATCATCCACAGCATCCCGAACGCCGAGAGGAGACAGAGAGTACACCATGTCCCGACCATGACAGGTTGCATGATGACCAGCAGCACTTGGACGAAGCCTAATGGTATCACGACAACGCCGAAGAACGCGACCATCCATGGCATGGTACGCCACCGTCGCCGATCCCCCATGAATCCCATTAGAGCCTCGACTGAGTAAGCGACCGCGCCGAGACCGGCGTCGGAGACTGGGAAGGCAGCCGATACCTTCGATGTGAGGATCTGTTCGGTACCCGAGCCGTACAGTGGGTCCCAGACGCTGGTGATGTACTCGAGCTGGTAGGCAGCCATGTACCAGGACGCGAAGAAGCCGAAGATCCCGAGCGCAATCAGCGGCGCACGCTGGGCGCCCGTTGAGGGGTTGTATGACCAGCCTGGTGGAACGGCCGGCCCTTCCATCTCCGATCGCATTACGATGAGAACTGTGAATGTGATTACCATGACGCCAACGAGGGAGTTGTTGGCGTACGCTGCGGCCGTCGGCGCCCAGAATGCTATCGGCGAGAACACCAACCATAGGCCGACGAAGCCGTTGGCGTAGTTGGCATACCCACTCTCCCAGTAGATCGTGATCCCAGCGAGTGCAATCAGAACGAGTCCAGTAAGGACGGTACTCCAGGTCATCAACGCGTTCCCATAGCCCAGCGTCGGTGGACTCGCGAGGAGCCAGAGTCCGAGCGAGATCACGGCATACTGGGGCCAGATCTCCTCCGTCGGATGGGAGAGCATCATGTCGCCCGGACGCATCGATCCGTTACCGTTCTGCTCGATGTCATCCTGATCCCGACCACTGCTCTCTTCGTTCTGACTACTGTCGGCGTCGGCGCGTCGTGTACCGCCGTCGGTTCGCGAGTGTTTCTCTCTTAGTTCGTCCGGTTCCGGTTCTTCGTTCGAGTCGTTATGTCTTTTGTCGTTGGTCATTGGGTATCTGTCCTCTCGCTTTTGTTCAGTTGACGAATGATCTCGCCGCTCAAGTCGCTGTCATCGGTCCACTCGTCGCATCCGAGCGGTGCCCGTGATCCACCGCTCGAGTCGTCCATGTCAGCGAGATAGAGGACGCTGTTGATGAGTCCGATGTGGCTGTATGCTTGCGGGAAATTGCCGCGTTGTTCGCCGGTTTCGGGGTCGACCGCTTCGGCCAGCAGCCCGAGTGGGCTGGCATACTCGAGGATAGACTCGAAGCGATCAGTCGCCTCGTCGGTCCGCCCTGCCAGCGCGAGCGCCATGACGAGCCAGAACGAACAGACGACGAACGGACTCGTCTCACCGGGGAGTCCGTCATCACCTTCATACCGCTGGACAAGGTCATTCTCGGTTGCCAAGCGGTCAATTGTCGCGTCGATTGTGCCTTGGACGCGAGCGTCGTCGGGCGGGAGGAAGCCCACAACCGGGATGAGGAGATTCGCTGCATCGAGGGTCTCGCCGCCAAACGTCTGGACGAAACTGTTCGCACGCTCGCTATATCCGCGCTCTAGGATCGCCTTGCGAACGTCCTCGCGGCACGTCCGCCACCGCTCGAGTGGGGCCGACACGTCGTCGCCGGCGGCCTCGGCGAGCTTGATTCCACGATCCAGGGCCGTCCAGCACATCACCTTCGAGTAGACGTAGTGCTGCGGGTCGTTGCGGGGCTCCCAAATGCTGGCGTCAGGCTGATCCCATCCCTCACAGATGTAGTCGATGAGGTCGCACATGACTGCCCAGTCATCGGTCGTCACCGCTTCGCCGTAACGGACGCTCTCGTAGATCGCGAGGATCAACTCGCCGTAGATGTCAAGTTGGCGTTGTTGTCGGGCCGCGTTCCCGACACGAACGGGGGCCGATCCACGATACCCTTCGAGGTGATCGAGGACGCGTTCCTCAAGGTCGTCGCCGCCGTGGAGGCCGTAGACCGGTGGAACGTCCGCAGGATCGTGATTTCGACAGTGGTCGAGACACAGCTGGAAGTACGAGCGCGCCTCGTCGAGATGGCCCAGTTCGGCCAGTGCCTGAACAGTGAAGGCTGCGTCGCGGATCCAGTTGAACCGGTAGTCCCAATTACGAACGCCCCCGAGATCCTCGGGGATCGAGGTCGTTGGAGCTGCACACACCGCGCCTGTCCCCCTGTGAATGAGGAGCTTGAGAACGAGCGACGACCGAACCGCCAGATCGTGCCATGGGCTATCGAGGGAACAATCTGTCTTATTACAATCGTGGCTCCACTCCCGCCAGTAATCGACGACTCCTTCGAGCATCTTCTGATGGTGCGAAGAATCGAGTGGAATCGACTCATCGTAGCCGAGGACTAGCCAGCGCGTCTCGCCAGCCTCGAGCGTCACCGTCGCGCTTGCCCCGTGGCCATCGGTTGACGGTCGGACCGGTAGGTCGCTTGAGAGGATAGCTCGTTCGTTGGCACCGATTGCGACCACGCCGTCAGCCGCCAGTTCGATGATGGGCACCTCTCGCGCGTAGTCGAACCGCGGCTCGAACGTGACTTCAAACTCGAGTGGACCATTGTCACACTCGAGCTTTCGGTAAACGGCTGGCGGTCGGTCGGCAAATTCGGTCGCCTCGGCGATAGGCATGAAATCCGTTACCGTCGCGCTGCCGTCGGCGGTCTGAAACGTCGTTTCGAGGACGGTAGTCCGATCACGGTATCGTTGGATGGACTCGAATGACTGTGTCGGTCGGACGGCGAAGTGACCACCGCGGTCGGCATCAAGTATTGCGGCGAAGACGCTCGGCGACTCAACGTGCGGGAGCGGACACCAATCGATTGAACCGTCGCAACCAACCAGAGCGACCGTATTTCCATCGCCGATCGCACCGTACTCCGTGAGTTGTTTGTATTGCATGAATGTGTTTATAAGATTTTATTTATGTGTGGATCTTTAGTTGTTTATCGGATGACTGGTTGAGTATCTCCACATCGTATTCCTTATTCGGCAGTCATACGGAAGGGGGGACTACGGTCGGCGATAGTTGCGACATAGGTGTTGTAGCTTCCAAAGCTCGCCACGATGGTTCCTGAGATGATGTCGTTCCAGATCGGTGAGCTCTCGAGGCCAAAAACAAACGGTGCAACGATGAGCCAGCATCCGAGAACCGTGACGAATCCTGCGCCGAGCATATTCACAGGTCGTCGTCTGATAGCCCTCGTGTAATTATAGCCGGCAACGAGAGCGATTGTAGTGCCGACAAGCACGTCGTTCCAGCGACCGACCGCTGGCGTATTAAAGACGAATGGAGCCACGATCAGCCAGCAGCCAAACGCACTGTTGCCGCCAGTAGTGAGTTTTGTTATCGTATCCATGTGCCAATGCTATACCGGTTTATCGCGAGTAGTTGGCGTTCAGGCCGACGAATCGCGATGGACTGGGACCTTAGGCTGACGCCATGTTCCGGCAGGTCTCCGCACACTCTCGGAGGACCTCTGCACAGACCTGGCAGTGCTCGGCGTCGTGCTGTTCGCACTCATCGGCACACGCTTCGCAAGCGTCGGCGGTGATCGCAGCGATATCCGTTCTATACCCTGAATCACGAGCCATGAACCGTGCGTGCATGCTCGCCAGGTCGGCCACGTCCCGGCAAAGTCGGAGACACTCGGCCATATCCTCGTCGCCGGCGCACTCGTCGGCACACCATTCACATGCTTGGACACACTCAAGACAGCTGTCGATACATTCTTGCATCTCTTCGTTCTCGCTGACGTGGTCGATTTCAGTTAGTGCCATTGCACTCGATCCGTCGGCGACAACCGACTTTGTTATCCATACCGCATGACAATCCGACTAAACGGTGAGGAGTAATACTCCCACCAAGCCCCATGGTATGACTAATCGGTGAGGCCGTTGCAGAAACTGTTGGGGTGAGTTAAATCGGCATTTTCTTCGGCGCATAGCTGAGCCAGTCCCCCGCTCCCTTCTCTAAGGTAGTATTAGTGTCGAATGATGAGACACCTCTCGAAAGGACTTCGACTGTGAAGTCGAACTATCCACAAAACATCGCCGATGTTCTGAAGAGTGCACACGTGCCTGCTCTTATAATGCAGGGAACGATACTGGGAGTCTGATCACCGATATCAGTTGTTCGTGCTATCTGGCTGTCTATGCAATCTCAGGCCGTATTTTAATGATTTGGAGATCCATAGATCATTATATGATACCCCCTGACATTCAGGTCCTCGGTATCCCTTTTGCACTCATCACCGGTACTGGTGCCGGGGTGTTCGCACTCCTATCATGGGGCATTTTCCGAAACTCGCCATTTGGTTTGGCAATTGCTCTTCTCTCACTCGTGATGTTTATTTTGACAATGTATCACACAATGTTGCTTATTGTCGGGCCAAATACACTGGTTTTGCACGTGCTTCGAAGCGCAGCAAACACGATTATTGCAGTATTCCTTGGACTGCTGATACTGAGACACTACCAAATTCGACAGCATCAGTCGGGGGGTGAGTTATCATGGGCGGACTAACACTTTTTGCCGAATACAATTTAGCAGTCGGAATTGTGGTTTCGCTCGAGTTGTTGTATTTTCTCTGGCTTGAGATATCAGTACTGGCATACCGACGGTTCATCCTCCTCACAGTCGCTGGATTGGTCTTAGCCGTAATCGGCGGACCAATCACCGAACTGTTTGCGCCATCTCTCATCCATTGGGTACACGGAATCGCTGCACTTCTGGTAATCTTCGGCTTCTATAATCCCGTATTGAACGATGTCCGAACAACAGAGTGGGCTCAGGTATTACTGAATAACCCCGATCGTATCCGCCAACAGGATGATTGGATGACACCAATGGACGATAAAATCTTGGAGATAATGCACGGTTCTAATCTGACATTGACGCCATCGATTATCGCCTTCAATACCGGTTGCAGTCAGAAAGAGGTAAACCGTCGCTTGATCGAATTGGCTGACCATGGCTTCGTTGAAAAGATCGAACGAGGAAAATATCGGCTGACTCAACGCGGAGAACAATATCTTTGCGGACAGTTTGACGCAGTTTCGATAACAAATGATGAAACTGGTGTTCAGAGTTAGGTGTTTTTATGGTTTTCTCCGTTACGAAGGGCAAGGTTCCACTCTCTTACAGGAGTGACACATATGGTCATTACCCGTGATTTTAGGTGCGGGAGGAGGTCAATTGCAAACCTGAGTCTCAATAATTACTTTGTGGAGTCTTTTGGATCGACGGGTGCGATGTACTTGTTCTTCCAGGAATTCCCCTCGCGCCACTGCCAGTAATAATATTTGTAGCCGGGTTTCGTTTCCTTGACCGTGATGTACGCACCACTGGTGGCTACTCCCTCATAGTCAGTGGGATCGGTCGAAATCCCCCGTTCTTCGAGGGTGGTTTGTTCATCGTCAGTGATTGAGTCACGTTCTCGAGTTTCAGTGACTTCACGCTCGCGTTCGGAGCGTTTCCAGTGGGCAAGTTGGTCAGCATATGTACTCACTTGGTCGAGGCGGTCGGGTGGTTGGCGTTCGAGTGGCTCGCGGAGGGTCTTTGGAAGATCGGGAGGTTCTGGTTTCTCTGCGGTCATCCCGGTTCTGCGTTACCCCACAGCGCATAGAATTATATACATTGTGGGGTAACGCCCTTGCCATTTGTCCAGGTAACTATATGTGTTCGGACACAAACTGTCGGATTATATGCGTCGTCGGGGAGTCCTCACTAGGTCAAGCGCCGCTTTCACCGGGACCGGGGTAGCTGGGTGTCTTGGTTCGGACACTGACAAAAGCGTGCTCAAGGGGGTTACTGAGGTCGGCTGGGTTCTCGAGATCACAATATCGGTAGTCGAGCACGACTTTGGCGAGCTGCAAGCGAGGGTCGATATCGAATGAGTACACTCGAGGCCCAGATTGAGTCACGCTACGACGATCCTGATGCGTATTCAGGGAATCGTCCGCCAGACTGGGAAGCCCGCCGAAAAATGGTATACCGCCATGACAACTGGACATGCCAAGCGTGCGGTCGACAAAGCGGCCCGCATGCGGGTGACGAGGGGGTTCGGCTCCACGCCCACCACATCGTTCCGTTGTCGAAGGGTGGATCGAACCGGCTGTCGAATCTGGAAACACTGTGTGAACCATGCCACCAGACCCAACACGACCACGATATCTTTACTGGCGACTGGGTCGGTGATGGCCCGCGCGTGTATACGGTTGGGTCACTGCGAGCAACTGCACGCGGGATTTTTGCTGCGCTGGTAATCGCTCTGTGGATCGTCCTCGTTGCTCGACTAATCGCGCTCTCCGGAGGATATCCCCCGATGGCAGTGGGGAGAGAGACTGTACTCCTGGTAGGAGCGACGCTTCTGGGAAGTGTGGTAATCATCTCAAAACCCCTCCTCGTCACGAGTGTACTGGGAATCGTGGCCGCTGCGATAACGGCATTTGCCTGGGCCGACTTTGGATTGAGCCCCGAATTTGGACTCATTGGGGCAATCGTGTGGCCGCCAGTCATCCTCGGAGCATGGGCAATTGCCTGTGACTATATACAGTGATCGCTTCACTTGTATCCATACCTGCATCTAGGATTAAATCTAAATACTAGCACCTAAGAGAGCGAGTATGGCACGCAAAACGAAAGGTGCTCGAGTCCTGACCGTCCTGTTCGCATTCATTGCAACTACTGGGATAGCTGCTGCCCAGCAGAGCGAGATCAACAATTCCTTGTCGGAGATTGAGTCATTCGTCGCAACGACACTCGGCCAGATCGGTGTCATCGTCTTTCTCGTTGGTGCCGCTGCCTGGTTCGTCTCCCGCAAACATGCCGACCGTGCCCAGTGGGGCTGGCGAGGTATGTGGGGCGGCGCTGGGATGATCGTCCTCTCAGTTAGCTACAACGTGTTCGTGACGCTCTTCGAAAACCTCGCCCCGGGGATGGTTACACCCTGGATCGCCTTCTAAGTAGCACAGCTAATAGAATCACGACTTACCCCCAATCGACCCCCTTTCACCCCACCACGAATGGATGGCCAACGATTGTCGCTTGTACTGCTGCTCGTTGTCACCATGACGCTTTCAATTAGTGGTGCAGCGACGATGTCCACCGCGGAGACGACGGCCAACGACACAGACGTCTTCATCTCCGATAAACCGGATCCTGAAGCTGGCTCAGTCCCACCGTTCGTACTCCCAGACCTCGAGGACGTCGATGAAGAAGGGAATATCTCGGTAGCAGAGCTGAGTCAGACCCGCGATTTCTCCTACTCGACGACCCAACCCCCGTATCAGGTCGGCCCGGATCAGCAGACACTGCAAGAGTACCGCCTTGAGCAACTCGAGTCGGTCGAGCGCAACGAGTCGACGAGTCTCTGGTTCCCCGACTCACAACGATCGAATGGTACGCTCGTCACGGATGCTCACGTAACGATCCTTGGGACGGCAGAGGGAACACAAACCCGTCTCGAGTCGGACGCAGGAGACCAGTACGGGAATGAGAGTGAGTTATTGCTGGTACCGCGTGACGGGACGGTCCTCACCCACCTTGATTATGCGACTCGCATCCCGGAGGGGACCTGCGTCACGACCGACCAGACCCGGACCTGCCTCAACGTCACACTCCTCGATCAAGAAACCAACCGGGCACTCGAGATCGGGTCTCAGTCATGGAGTGGCGATCCAGAGACGTCTCACCAGCTCGACTACGCGGACGCGGACGCGAGCGGGCCGACAACGATGGAGATGGAAGCGACGATCACCTCGAGACTTGCAGTCCAGGAGACCACCTACGTCCGTGAGGGGACTGACTGGGTGCTATCGAATACAACCGACAATGAGACACTCGAACTCTCCCACACGGTTCAAGACGAGGCTCCCGTTGTCGTCACGACGAACCAAGAGCTGTCGATCGAGCAGACGATTATCGAATCAGACGACGGCATCGACCGGCTCATCCTCGAGTTCGATGGCGCGGAGACGCTCCATGACCGTCGGCTCTGGAGTACTGCGACGTTCGAAGAAGGCGCTGGCAAGATCGAGAATATCTGGGGCGTCTACTCACAGCGCCAGTATGAGACCGCCACGCGGGGTCATCGGCCAGGTGATGAGCTACCGATTTCGCCGGATCAAACCGAGTCCAATACGACGGTACCAGTGCTCAACGACGCATCGTCGGGAGTGTCGACAGGGAATGAGACGCTCGAGCAACAACTTCCAGCGCCAGCGACCCACCAGGAGACCGTTCCGTTCCCGAACGTCCTCGAGAAGCAACTCGCCGCACAGCGAGATCGGCCTACACTTGATGGAGAACAGAATACCAGCATCGCGAACCCACCAGAACTAGCTAGTTCGAACAGCTTCAGCTTCGCATCCGAACCAGCATCGCTCGATAGGGACGTCAATCTCTCCTCGGTCGAACCGCGTGGACAGACGACGCTCACCATTACAAATGCAGAACAGCCGATCACAGAGATTCGCGATATCCACGGCGATCCAATCCCGGTGTCGACACAGACTGTCCAAGAGCGCGCCGCTCAGCTCGAGACGGCGATCCTCAACGACACGCACGCAGAGCTCCACCTGTTCGAGGAGGAGACCGGCGAAGCGCTTGGCAACGAGACACTCTGGCTCCACGGGGCTGCCCAGGGACAGGTGACGACCGACTCGGACGGAACCACAGTCGTCGAACGGCGTGACCTCTACGTGACGGCTTCGTTCACGGGCGAGACTGATCCATCAGAGGAGGCGTACTACAGTCCAGCTGAGGCCCAGGTCACGTTCCAGCCAGAGGCGTTCAACATCTACCAGCTACTGATGAGCTTCACTGGGGCGTTCGTCTCGATCATCGCATTTGTGATCTTATACATTCCGTTCGCGTATCTGAGAGGTGCAAACAAATGACTGTCCGAACTCGATCCAGCACAGTGTGGGTGCACACCCACTCCACCGCTTCCACGCTGACAACTATAACAGAGATCCCACCCAACCCATGACCGGATTCAGATTGCCCGTTTCGATCACAAGCATCACAGAAAGCGTTGACCCCACGACACTGGTGCCGGCCCAGAAGAACAGTGCCTTCCTTCCAGTTGACGGCGTCCCCCTCACCGTTGCGTTTATCTCCGGCTGGGTCTCGGACTTTTTCACCTACATCCTGTCCGGAATCATTGGGTTCATCAGTAGCCTCATTGCGAACGGCATTCGTTCGTTCATCATCTTTGACAGTCCCTATAATGACCCGACGATGCAGGGTGCCTTCCAGCACAATCTGGATATCTTCCCTCAACTGCTGGTGATCGTCTTCATGGCTGGGATCGCCTCCAAGCCGTTCGCCGACCGACGTGAGGTGACGAATTTCATGCTGGTCTGGAAAACGTTGAAGGTGATCATCTTCGTGGCCGTTGCCCGCCAGATCATGCACTTTAGTCTCCTTTTGACGAATGCGATTATTCTGCATGTCTATGCCGATGATTATGGCGCTGCGTTCGGCCCAAAGATTCTCGAGGCTGGATTCGGCGGGACAGCCGCGCTAGGCGCTGGTGCCATCATCGGTGGGATCATCATCAGCTTAGTCTCCGTCGCGGGTATCTTGCTCGCCCTCGGGGTCTTTGTGTTTCGAGAGTTCTTGTTCCACGCGACGTTCATTTTGCTCCCGATTCTGGGGGCCATGTTGTACCTGGATTTCGGTCCGCTTCGCCACAGCTCGTCGATCGCGAAAACGCTCTTGCGGGCGACAGCGTACATGCTGCTCGCAGGAATCGTGATGGCCGGGCTGTTGCAGACAGGTGCGGCAGCCGTCGGGGCGTATTCGGATGTCGCTGTCCAGGGCGAGCAAGCAACTGAGGCAGAGTTTGGCGAACTTATCGAAGCAATGCTCTTCTGGCTGATCGGGCTGGTCGCCCCCGCGGCCGTCGGGCTGAAAGCGGCCATGATGGCTGGAATGTCGCCGAGAGGCCTCGGTCGGAGTGCAAAGAGTAGCTCGAGTTCTCAAACGCAACCCTCTTCATCGACCCAATCGGGTGGGAAGTCGCGACGCACTAAACTGATGGAGCAAGCGAGGTATGGGGGGTCGAGAGGGGCCAGATGGGGCGACAGAAAGACAGGTGGAAGGGCGAGCAGTGCTGCCAGCAGCGTGGGATCACGCGTCGGCCAAACGAAAGCAGCAGTTGGGAGTACAGCAGCGTCGAAAGCCCCGCGCTTAGTTGATGCAGGCAAAGGACTAGGCTCTGGTGCGAAAAGAGGCGGGAAGCGCGCAGCTTCAGACGCGAAAGCTGGAGTCTCCTACGGACCTCGAAATCTTCATCAGTCCCCACTCGAGTGGGCAGAGGCCGGGTTGGAACGATATCGGGAAAACCCTGTTATCGACACGTCGACAACCACACAATCGACCAGCAGCGAGGCAGTCGACGCTAATACCAACGCTGCCGACACATCACCAGACACGGGGTCCAATCAGCAGACACTAGACGACTGGAAGGCGAGTCTACCAACCAATAATAACTCAGCTTTGCACGTTGAAGTAGGAGCGTGACGTAGAGGGTGGCAAGGACGGATGATGCCGATCACGGACTTCTTGTCGTGTACGCGTGTGTTCGACGAGTTCGAGTCGCTGTCTCCAGCCCAGCGTCATCACGCCAAAACCTACGCCACAGGTCTTGTTGCGGCCAGCAACAAGACCGTGGCGGGCATCGCACGCGAAGTCCTTCCAGCCAACAGCAAACGCGCTCTAAACAAATTCCTCACCGAGTACGACTGGGACGAACAGCAATTCAACCACGAACGTCTTGAAGAACTCCAGAAACACGGTGAAACACGCTGGTCAAAGGATGGCTACATTATCCTTGACGACACGATCACCAAGAAAGCCGGGGGCGAAGTCCCCGGCGTCGGCCACTTCTACGATCACGCCGAAGGTGACACCGTCTGGGGCCAAGATCTCATCTACGCCTTCTATGCTGACGACAAAACCGCCTACCCGCTCACCTTCCGTCTCTACGAAAAACACGACGAAGACGACCAAGACCACGACACCAAGTACGATCTCGCCCGCGAGATCGTCACCGAACTCGAAGAAGAGGTAGGTGTGCCTGCGGACACCTACCTCTTCGACTCGTGGTTCGCCCACGATTCTGGCCTTCCTGAACACATCGAATCCTACGGCAAGGACTGGATCGGCCCGCTCCGGAGCAACCGACAGGTGACCTACGGCGGAGAAGAGATCCGTGTTGATGCGCTCTTCCAGCGCATCGACACGGTTGAGCGCAACATCGAGGACGAGACCTACCACATCTGGACGAAGAAGCTTCCCGTCTCCCAGCTGGGAGACGTGAAGCTGATCATCGCTGAGAAAGAGACCGACGAAGACGAAGAGAATCCGGTCAAGTACCTCGCCACGAACAAGATCGACGCACCGACCGAACACGTGATTCGCTCCTACGGAATGCGCTGGCGCATCGAAACGTTCTTCGAGGACTCGAAGCAGGATCTCGGCCTAGGAGACTGCGAGATGCAGACGGACGAAGGTGCCAGTCGCCACTGGCACCTTCTGATGGCTGCCTACAGTCTCGTTCGTCTCGATCCTGATTCGAGCGTCTTGGGGGCGGTTCGCTCGAAAGCGTCATCGCTTCGAGCGAACCTCGAACACTCCCTGAAAGAAGCAGTCTACAACCTTCTCTCGTGGGTACGTGATAATGACGGACGAGGCGTTGATGACCTCATGCAAGAGATTGATCACCTCTTCGTTCACTCAACAACCGAGGCTAACGTGCAAAGCTGAGTAATAATAAGGAAGATGGATAGAGCACACCAACTCAAGAGTGTCCTGAAGGAGGTTGTTGTTATCACTTTTACTTTGAGTATATTCACTGCGAATTATGTGGGTGCTACACTGGGAATCGTTTGGGCTGTAGCGTATTTTTCCAGCGCGATTATAGCGCTGATCGCAATCCCTGCGATTTGGATGATTCCCTCCTTCACTGCAGAGCTCTTGACTGCTGGTATCTACCCACTTTATAGAGGAGAGACTAAACAAGCAGATCGGCTCTGGCTGGTTGGAATCTTCATTGGTACAGCGATATTGACGGCAGTGTGGTTTCTCCCAGCCTGGGAAAACAACTGGCCCGTTCTCGCGGGCATCCTTGCGCCGATCCGAGTCTCTGCCATGTTTGAAAGCTCTTGGTATATGGGAGCCAGTTGGCTCGCGTGTGTTCCACTGATGCTGTCAATGGGTATTGGAACCGTTACAGCTGATCCCGAAGAGAAAACCTCGACAGAAGATGGGGGACAGATAGACGCAGTGGACGCGACTGCCCAGAGAGAGAAAGCCGAGACCAAACCCAAGACGTCCCACTCCAGCGATGGAGCGGCTCAAGAGCAATCCATTCCCTCTCAACTCCAATACGGCTGGCAGTCTGCACCTGACACAAGATTTGCGGACGTTGGTGGGATGGAGCCGCTCAAAATAGAGATCGAACGCTCGGCGATCCGGCCGCTGACCCGGCTCGATGCCGCCTACGAACGCTTCAACATCTCCCCACCAAACGGCATCCTCTTCTACGGTCCTCCAGGAACAGGCAAGACGCTGTTCGCTCGAGCCATTGCCGGCGAACTCGGCCATCCGTATCTCGAGCTGTCGGCGGGTGACATCAAATCGCGCTGGATCAACGAGTCCACCAAGCAGGTCAACCGACTGTTTGAGGAGGCCGCACAGTTCGATCGGTGTGTGATCTTCATCGACGAGATCGACGCGCTGCTTGCTTCCCGTGAAAGCGACGTCAATCGCGAGCACACCCAGGTCGTCAACGAGTTCCTCGCACATCTCGACGCCAACGATCCGAATTACCTTGTGATCGCAGCTACAAACCGCGCTGAACTCCTTGATGACGCAGCTACTCGTCGAGGTCGCTTTGACCAGCAGTACGAACTCGGCCTTCCAGATCGCGACGCTCGAGAGGCCATTTTCCGCGTCCGGCTCGAGGAGCTGCCGACGGACCTTGACAACAAAGCATATCGGAAGATGGCCGAGCAGACAGAGGGACTCAGTAGTGCAGATATCGCTGGGATTGTCGACGACGCCGCAATGCGCGCCGCCGAACGTGACGCTGACGCACTTACGCTCGAGGATCTCCGCATGTCGCTCCCAGACCACCAACCTCATGATACTTCAACAATGGATTGACCGATCGGGTTCACACCGAGGATCGCTTCACTCGCGTATTCGGTGGGCAGAACGACGAAATCCAGACGTGTCCAGAGTGTTCGACGTTCAGCCAGCTCGTCGAACCACTGTCGTTGAACGATTCGATTGACGAACTCGAGACGACAATAGACCTATACGAGAGCTTTGAGAACAGTGAGGATAACTGACCATGGCTGAATGTGACAATTGTGGCGCACACATCACAGATCGATACAAGCGTGTCTTCGCAGCGAACGATGGGACGTTACGAGCCTGTTCGAACTGTTGCAGCCAGTCAGAAATGTTCGAGGGAGCGGGATCGTCTCGATCGTCAATATCGGAAATTGATTGAACAGCGGGAAGAGCACACTAAACTCGTCGAGTACGTCGAAGAAGAACGAGAAGTACAGCGCTATCGCGCCCGCCGACAGCGCATGGTCGACCAGGCCGGCGCACACACACGACTCAAGTGGTGGTGGACTGGCATCCCCGTCGACGACGATCGCGGCGAGTAGAATCCCTCAGTTCAGCTAATCGTCACCGCGGTAGGCGTTTCCGCCGCGCTTCTTGATCGTCAGCACATGGAGGACTTTTGCCTGGGGATCCGCGCGACATCCGAGTCGGAACGGGCCGACGCGAAGCTTTTGGTGTGGGGCACCCTGCAAGGGCTCGAGGTAGTCTCCCGGCTCACGCCACTCGTCGGTCACGACGTCGTCGAGCTTCTCAGTGATCCGACGCTGTGCGTATTCGTCAAGCGACTCGAGCTGCCGGCGAGCGCTCTGTGTAGCCCGCCAGTCCCACTTGTCACCGTCACTCATCGTCGTCGCCGGCATCACCGTCGTCGATCCCCAACTGCTCTTTCACGTCGTCGCTCGAGTGCGTCCGCCCCTCCTGTATCTCGACCTCGCTCGCCAGCATCGCTTTCAGGTCCGCCCGGTTAAACTCCGGGTGCTTTGCGGCGTCTCGTGCAATGTCTCGAAGAAACTCGCTCCGGTTCCCGTACCCCGCCTCTTTCCATGCCGCGTCGATGTCCGCGAGTTGTGACTCCGTCATGCGGATATTGACCGTCGTCTTCTCCGGTTCGTCAGTCGATGTTGCCATACATACGTGTACGATCTTCATACACAAAGAACCACCGCCTCAGTGCTCAAAGAGATACTCGCTACCTTTGACAGCGAGAGAGTCCCGCCCCAACTCGAGAGAACTCGTCGATGATCGTTCCTTTGTCTGGCTTCGAAAGGTAGGGTTCAAGACTTTGATAATCGTCCCAGCCGACCACTTCCATCATGACCCGAGAATTCATCCGCTCCCGAACGAGCATCGTGTGAGCGCAGTATCGGCGAAGGTCGTGCGAGGTGATTACGATCGCGTTCCGACTGACGTCCCGGGGTTGAACTCCGTCAAGTCCTCAATCCGCTGTTCCAGTTCCGCGACTTCTTGGCGCAACTCCTCGGCTTCTGGATCGTCACTCAGCGCCAGTTGGTCTTTCAGTCCTTGGAGACGGCTTTCCTTGCTTTCCTCGTCAACCTCAGCTTTGCGGACGTATTCGCGTTCGTCGATCTCGTACACCGCCGACTCTGAGAGTTCAGTCACTTCGAGCGCCTCATCGACCTTCTCGCGATCAACGGACATGAGCCGCTCGCGAGGGATGCCGGCGTCTTCGAGCACACGGATCACCTCCTCATCGGCTTTGAGCGAGCGGTTGCGTCGAGTCGTGCGTTGGACCGATCCATACTGGCCGTATACCGGCTTATCGTGGTGAAGTCGGTCAAGAAGGACTTCACGGACCTCTGTCCGAAGGTCGCCCGCATTCCGTTGGACATCCGAGAGTAGTGTATAGAGATTGATGAGCACTGGCGTCTCCCACTCGTCGAGTACCGCTGGATTATGCCGCTCGAGAGCGTCGATCAAGAGTAGCATGTCGGCGTAGACGTCAAGATCTGGTTCCGTCCGGTCTTGATCCTGCTCGTCAGGGGAGGGAGATGCACCCTTGATGAGTTGTGAGGTTGTTGGCTCGTCAGTCTCAGTGAGCGTCCCCGCTCGGTCGTTGCACTCATAGCGAGGGTGAAGACTCAGCACTGCCGCGTACGGTTCCGCGTCCAGGGGAAGCCGTTGGAGTTCGAATGTGCCCCCAGAGTCGGCGATTTGGCCGGCTAAGGTCTCGAATTGGTCGCGTTGCAACGGTTGCGAGTCACCGGTATCGGCGAACTTGATCACGATACGGGGGTCTTGAGCACTGGTAATACGAAACTGCTTCTCAGTGAGCGGTGTTGTGAGTGTGGCGTCCTCTCCAAGAGCATCGCATTCATCGAGGAGTGTATGCCAGCTCGTCGCAAAAGGCATGGCTGTATGTAGTGGCCCGACGAAAAAACGTCTTCCCTTGTCCCACAGACCGTCATAGAGAGGTACACACACCTCGACACTATCCTTGATCGAATGTCACGCTAAGCCAGCGTCTTCGAAGGTCTCATTGACTATGTCGGCAGTGGGTGCGTTCAGATAGGGTTCGATTGCTTGGAACAAATCCCAGCCACCGACCGCCATGACAACTCGAGGGTTTACCTGCTTATCGACGAGACGTTCTTGTGACGGAGATTGTTGGTGACCGCGATTGGCGCTCAGTGGTGACCGTAAAACCGGTACCATTCTTACTCAGGTCGGTGACTTGCTCGGACTCGAAGGATTCTGTGTTGCGCTAAAATACTAGACAGCTCTCCACCAACAATGTGCTTCACAAGAGCGAATAAAATATTCATTGAGTACTCTGCACCACGCTATCGGAACACCAGTGACCGCCGGCGATAGGCATACACCGAGTAGTCGTCACAGAGTGAGGTTAGGACCGCTCCGTCACGACATCTTTGTCCCGATACTCTGTGGTGTCTTCAAGTGTTTCTGTCTCTACAAGGTCGCCTAACCGACGCTCAAACTCCGTCTGGTCGATCTCGCCACGTGCGTATCGATTTCGGATAACCGTCAATGCGTCGTCTGATTCATCAGTCTGCTGTGGTTCCTGCTCGCTGGACGTGTTAAGATCAGAGAGTCCCCCTTTGAGATAGATAAATCCTGCAGCACCGAAGAGTAACGCGACGACTCCGAGTGGATTTCCCGAGGCGAGTAAGCCAAGACCGAGAAACGTGGCCACGAGTGACACCGCGAGAATCCCCCCATTGACCGGATGCTCAGCGTTGCGTGGCTCACCGCGTGCCATATCTATGCTACTTCGGGAACTGCTATAAAACCCTCTGTGTTTGGTTGTATGGAACGGTAGCGCCTGAACAGACTCAATCTTTGCCGTCTGGATTCCGCCGCCTTCAGGCGGAGGTGGATGTCAATGCTAGTCTGGGGCCTCAAAGTCGTCCAAAGCCGTTGATCCTGGGGAATATCAAAAGTGGGAGTAAATTTTAACTAGTTATACCTAAGAGGCGCAAGTAGTATGGAAACATTCCCAATCGCAGGGCGTGTTGTTAATACGAAATTGGTTTTCGGGTTGACCGCTCGAGAAGCTGGCGAGGTGCTCGTGGTTCCGTTCCTGGCCATGGGTATCGCCCAAAGCCTCGGCTTCACCGGAACACTGTTTCTGGGTGCCGGCGGGATCGGACTCGCCATCGGCATCCTCATCCTGCTGGTTTCCCCCGCCGGGCAGCGACCGATCAGCTACGCCCGTGCCGCCGCCGAGTACCATCTCGGCTCGAACGAGTACCACAACCGGAGAACGCGACCCGAACCGGAGACACCCGTCGTTCAGGACGTCGTCTCCGTCCGGCAGGATGGTCTCGATATCGAGACGGTTGAAGCCGAACTCGAAGCGGACGCCGACGGACGGTGATCGATGATGGGAACTGCACCCACCGACGAGCCAGCCACCGAAACAGAGTCAAACGTACATGAAGAAGGCGAGGAGCCCGTTGTCCAGCCGACTGCCAACAGTGACCACACGCCGCCCACACCCGAATCCGACCTCGAGGTGCTGCAAGCACTCGACAAATTCCTTGACGACATCGACACGGACCTTCCAACCGCTCGCGAGCGCTCCCGGGCGCGTGATCACTTCGACCTCAAGGATCGCCTTGGTGGATCGACAACGACCCAGGAAACGCTCAGCTTCGACTACGTCCGGGAGGATGGTATCGCCGTCGACGGCGACAGCTACATCGGCCTCTTGAAAGTCCATCCGCAGAACTGGCTCTCGCTGAGTGAACAGGCCAGACACGACACGATGAGCGCATACATGTCCTTCCTCATGTCGCTCGAGTTCAGCGTGGCCGTCCCCTGCTACCCGAAAACGTTCGACCTCACGGGGCATCTCGAGCGCTTCTACACGGCATCGTCGAGTACGACTGCTCGAGAAGAGACGCCGATTCTCCAGTACGGACGGAAGTTCTACATCCAGTGGGCGAGCGACCGGATCACAGACGCCGACCTCAAACAACGCGATTTCTACATCGTCACCCGCGTCGACGCCGACCAGGTCCACAAGAATCTCGACACGGGAAGCGTTCTGAGCCAGCTTGGCGATCTCCCGCTTATCGGCGCTGCCTGCTCGCGAGTGCTCGCTCACACGCCGTTCGGCGATTCGCATGAGGACGCACGAACTGAGCTCTGCATTCGGGAAGTGAGACAGCGACAGCGCCGGATTACAAACAAGCTCGGCCGGACGGAGGTCTCGATCGATCAGATAACCGACCGTCAGGAAACCATGGAAATCCTGTACCACTACTACAACCACGTCGACCCGCAGTTCGAGAAGTTCAATCAAGCGACCAAGACGGAGGGAGAGTACTGATGGGGCTCCTCTCAGGGCTTCGTTCTCGTCTTACCTCGGGTAGTAAGCACACGCTCAAGGAGATCGATGACGAGACGTTCGACCGGGCAGCAGCGATCGTCGAGGCCAACGGCGACGACCTCACCAAGGAAAACATCCGCGAGCAAGCCGAGCATCTCCTCGAACTCGAGGAGGTCGACGAGGGGGAGTTCCGACTGGGTGTCGTCCAAGATGATACCGAACAGTCGCTTGCTGACCGGGATATCATCGCTCCACGAAAGCTGAAAGAGGTCTCCAACTTCTTCGAATCGGGGTACATGATCCGCAACGACAAGTTCGTCCGTACGCTGACGATCCACGGCTACCCCGAACGCGTCCCCTTAGGTTGGCTCGATGAACTGTATACGACGAACGATCACGTTCGCGTCACGCAACACATCCAGCCACGTGATACCGGCTCCGTTCTCCGCAAGTTGCAGAAACGGCTCACCCAGTTACGGGCTCGCCTCCACAAGAAACACGAGAAGAGCCAGACCGACACCCACGAAGAGGAGGCCGACCGCGACATGGTCCAGGATCTCATCTGGGATATCATCCTCGGGGAGACGAAACTGTTCGACTTCGCGATCTACATCGAGGTGGTCGCCGACACCGAACAGGAGCTCAACGAGGCAACTGAACGCGTTGTTGATACGCTCAGTACCGCGAACGCAGAAGCAGTCCCCCTCGAGAAACGGCAAGTCGAATCACAGGACGCACTCGGCCCGCTCGGTGACGATTCGATCAAGTCGACTCAGTTGATGCAGGAGACCGCCATCGGCACGATGTTTCCGTTTATTGAGCCGGTGATTACCGACCCCGAGGGGATCTTCTATGGGTTTGACGCGACGAACACGCCTGTTATCCTCGACAGATACGAGCTCTCCTCGTACTCGAAGGCAATCGCCGGCACAATGGGCTCCGGAAAGACGTTCGCCGAGAAACACGAGATGTACCATCGGTTGATGATGGATCCCGAGATCGAGATGTTGGTTCTCGACCCACTCGGGGACTTCGTCGACTTCGCGAACGACCTTGGTGGGCAAGTGATCCGCTTCGGCGGCGATAACACAGTCAATCCGCTTGAGATCCAGCGTGGTATCGACGACGCTGTGGACGATCCGTTTAAGAAGAAATTGCGCTCGGTGATGGAGCTGTTTCGCATCCATTTCTCGGCGGTGGCCGAGCAGTCGCTGAGCAAGGAGCAGGAGGGGATCCTGCGGCGGGCCGTCCGACTCGCTTACCTCCAGTACGGCATCACGGAAGAGACGGCGACCCATGAGAACACGAGCCCGACGATCAAGGACCTCCTTGATATCCTCTCAGAAATCGCCGACGGTGGCCTGCCATCGGACTTCCTGGAACTGCACGAGGATGCGAACGATGAGCGGGTCTGGCCCGAGATTGACCAGCTCGAGACACGATTTCGGGATGGCGACGAACAGTACGCTTACCAATTATTGCTGGGTCTCGAGGCGTTCCAGAAGGGCGGCGAGAACGACAACCTGACCGGCCGGACGAACGTCGAACTCGACAATCGCTTAGTCGTCATCGACATGTCGATGTTTGCCGACACGGGGCAGGCACCACTGTTCATGCACGTGATGTTCGACTGGATCTACCAGCGAGCGGCCAGTGATCACGACCGGCGGACGCAGGTGACGATCGACGAGGCGCACTACCTGTTGCGGCGGGCAGCGACGACGGACATGATCGATCTGTTCATCCGGCACAGTCGCCACTTCAATACCGCAATCACGCTCATCTCCCAGACTGT